>JAFTGB010000070.1 GCA_017458125.1 Prevotella sp. | reverse complement strand
CAGGCGGTCGTTGGGGGTGCCGTGGCGGTCGAAGAAGCGGACGAAGGAGTCGGCTTCGTGAACGGTGAAGGGCTGGTCAGTGCGGTTGCGCCGGTTCAGGCTGTCCAGCCCCTGCCGCATGGCAGTGCGCTGCCGTTCCGTGGTGCAGCAGCAGAGCAGCAACAATGTAAGGGCGTATGTCAGCAGGTGTCTCATCGAGGAGCAAAGGTACAATTTTTTTCCTCAACGACCAAATGAATTACTCTGAAATGATCAGGAGAGCCGCCCCCGTAATCTGAACTGCGTTGTAAAATTATGATAACAAAATCATTCCTACAAGAAAATTTCCCTTGTTTGCACTATGAAAATTTTTGGAGCTCTTTCGCCAATTCTTTGGAACTGCCCTGTTTCCCAAAGAGCTTAGCCTGCACTTTGTAATATATATAATTAACTTGAGAATGATGATAGGAGTAGCAATTTATCCAAAGGTCAAACTTGTATCTGTAGAATCATTGCTAAACATATTATATGATTTGTCTATATCGATTTTTTGCTCATGCAGTTGTTTTTGTCTGTCCCTTAATTCCTTTGTTTGACGGTTAGCTGAGCGTTTTATAAGAAGTTCATTCCCTAGAACAAAAAAGATAGAAAATACACAGGCGTAAAATGGCATTATTAAGGAAATGAAGAAAAACGTAACAGAGAAGAATGGTTCATTAAAATCTACCCAGTTGTACCATAGAGAATTCACTCCTGCAAGAATTAGTGATATTATAACCGTAAAGGCAAAAGATATGGATGTCCACGTGTAACAAGATACCTCTGACTTATTTTTCCAAGTAAAACGAAGAATGTAACATGTAAGTATTATGGGGGCTATAACAGACAGCAAACTAAACCAGATCGCGTAATGTATCCAGAAACCTGTAGACAACCATTGTACGGTCGCGATGTTGAACAAGTCTGTCAAACAGAATAGACTAATGTATAAGAAAAGGCTTCTTACTCCTTTGACATTTTTGACTTTTTGGAGTTCTTCGGCAATGCCGTTCTTCTTTTTATCCCACTCTATTTTAAGTGCCTTGTAATTATCTTTTAGCGTATTCAGGGATTGAACGTTAGTTGTACCTTTTGTTGTCTCTATAGGATCCATCGATTGAAGAGACTCTTCGTCAACGGCCATGTCGTTGATGAAAGAAGTAAACTTGTCATAGAGAAATTTTTTTCATCGAATATAAGTTTATACACCCTTTGGTGAAAACGAGTAAATATATATGCGAAATTTACGGCACTTATCAACTGGATAAGCGTCGAATAAGATGAGACACTATCAATTTCCATAGTAGTCATCCAGATTGACATCCGTTTCAACGGAACTAAAAGCTTTGTCAAAATCAGAATTCAGTACGGTAGAGGTTTTTTCGTCTCCAAAATTGGCGACAGCTTTTCTTCCTCTAATATCGTTCTCTATTCGATACATCTTACTATCGCCAGTACAGAAATGTATAATTTTTCCGTCTTTGTCGTGGAAAGATTTACCTTGTCCGTCTTTAATACTTATACGCCCCTCTTTGTAAGCGGGATGCTCATACAGCATTTTATAAAGGCAATCATTAGACATAGCCTCTTCGTTAGTTGGACGACTTGTCAATAATACAAAAAGGCGCGTGTCTCCTTTGTTTAAAAATAATTTTAGATTATCAATGTACTCCTTTTGATTGACAAGCTCTTTGTTGCAAAGCTTGTTGGCTGCAATGCGAATGGTTTCTTTTGCGTTGCAGAAAATGTTTGTAAAGATAATCAGGGCATGCTCGTCCCCTTCGTTGTGGAACAAGTAGTCAACGCCCCTTGCTGCGTAGTCCTTCACAGCGTTTCGGTATTGTTCCAATGTATTCATAACGTGTTGTTTTAGTTGCCAAGAGTTAACTTCTCGTTGCAAATATACGAATTTATTTCCGAATTTATCAGTGTCAAGCATGATTTTTCTCTTTAATTAGATATTTTTATACTCTCGACATGGTTTTAGGGTCAACTACAGACGCTATTATTGTATTTTTGTCATGGAGAAATACTATTTAATTACTGTGATATTTTATCGTCATTTCGAATCAACGTCATTACTGTTTGCATGTTTCCTATAAAACTTAATCTTAAGATTTCTGACAAGTCCTTTTTTTACAATCTCTCCGTATCTCAATCCTAATCTTTCAACTCCTTCTCTATTCAAGAATAAGTCCGCGTCAGAGGGTTTTATGTTTGTCCCTTTCTCATTCACGTACACTACAAAAGAAACGAGCGTTGGAGCATATGGACCATCTGTTCTTACCAGGCTAATGATATCGCCATTCTCCAAATTGAATTTATTGTCATTGTAAACCCCCACACTACCTTTTTCTGTATTTGCGCTTACTCCTATTACACATTTTTGCCCTTCAACATCTTTAACAAGGTAGTTTCTTTCAATGTTTTCAATATTATTCTCAATAGTACATATGTGTTCAAATGATTGTTCTACTTTTTCTTTTACATCACTTAACATGGGCTGAATGACTACGAAATAACTGATAATTGCTGATATTAACAGGAATAGCAGGTTTGCAATTAGCCCCGTTATAACTGGAATAACAATCTGTTTTGTCGGTATCTTTCCTTTCATATGGTATGAACAGGCTTATATATTAATCGATTTTGTTAAAATTTTATTGGTTGAAAAGCACTGACGATAACAGATACTTTGAAATGCCGTTCTCGCACCATGAAGAGTGCCGAGTAACAGTTTTGCATTGTACTGAGTAGTTGTGCAGCTTGCTGTTCATGGAAGGTGCATCATGATAAAGATGCCTGACGATGCCTCCAAACTTCAGACGGCGCTCTTTCACTCCATAATGAAGTAGGCGGTAGACCATTTCCCTGTCCTCATGTCCCCAGCCGATGATGTCTTCGTTATAGCCGTTAATGGCGATAAAGTCGTCGCGCCAGAAAGCGAGGTTGCACCCTCGCACGTGACGCTCAGAGAATTTGAAGGTCATCGAAGCTACCACGTGCCGGAGTAGCCTGGAGCGAAACAGGTTAACACAGTGGGAAAGCCGAATGACCCCATCACGCTGGAGCATCACACGGCTTCCACATACGAAGCACCCTTTTTTCATAACGCTAATATGGTCTTGTATGAAGTGGCGTTCCGGAATGACATCACCGTCTATCTCGATTATATAATCACTTTTTGAAGTTGCAATCGCCTTGTTTAGAATCACAGTCCTACGGAATCCTTTGTCTTCATGCCATACATGCTTGATGGGGACGGGACAGGCAGCACTGATGTGTTCAATAAATGAGCAGGTGTCTGCACTTGATCCGTCGTCTGCTATTATTATTTTGTCGGGTAGAACCGTTTGCATCAAGACTCCGTCTATAACGCGTTCTAAGGCATCAACCCAATTGTAAGTTGAAATGACCAGTGCTATCGTAGGACGTTTCATTTGCGCTTTCATTAATAATATACCAACGAGTACTTTACCCCCCTATAGAAATTGACATCATCGTCTGTATGATTATTGTAACTTGATCCATTATCATACTCGGAGGCACTATTGGCGTTGAAAACATTATACAGGAACAGTCCATTGCAAAATCCGTCCCAGCCCCAGTTGATATGACTGTATGTCTGATTAATGGTCCAATCGTGATAGGATACCCAATTTACTTCATCTTGACTGGCATATACTACAGAATGTGTTTTTATATGGAAACCGCCATCAATTAGCCAAAAGTGTCCAATGTCGTTTTGTTTATAGCCTACCATGATGATTAGTTTATCCTCAACCAACCAATCCATAAAGCTGTTTTCATCGCTTGGTATACTATGGAATCCGGGCATCGTATAGCCATAGTATGTTAGCACATCGTATAAAGCTCCTGGGGAAGTGCTTGTGGCGCCATTGCTTTTATAAGTACTTCTTGCCTTACATCCCAGTTCCCTACATATCCGGCCAATTGTTTTGTCAAGGTTGGAATTACCGTTGCATAGTGGGTAAGGATGGCTGCCAGTATGTACATGCTGGTTTATTTGACTCCAATTAACTGTTTCGTAGTTTATGTCGCGATTGCCAAAAGTGAAAGTAAAAGAATTAGGATGTTGATAGTAAGACATGATTTGGGCCATAACAATTGGACCGCATCCTGCGGTGTTGTTACTACAATATGTTCCTGCAACACCATCCTGCCCCCATGCCACAGGAATTTTCGCTTCTAAACGGCTATATTCTAACGTGTCACTTTCAACTTTCCAGTAATTATAAGAATCGCTCGTCTTTATCAATGTATTCTTAGCATTCTTCACATACTCTTTTGCCATCTTCATAAACTCGTTTAGACCATCTATTTCACTCTCTGTGTCAGGCTGATAGGAACCTGATTCGGTCACAGCAAGAAGACTCTCTGTATTCCTGTTTGCAGACACAACGGCAAAACCTTGATTGTCGTTGAAGTTGAACACATAGAGGAGGGTGTCTTCAACATAATCTCCTGACCTTGTTACGTCTGACTTTGAACCAATGGTAAACACTCCATTTTTCTCATTGATGACACGACGATTACTCTTCCCTCGGGTCATGCCACTTTTGCCATCAACCATCGAAATTGAATTCATTGCTATTGACAACGCTTCTTTATAGCTAAGATGATTTGTCCTTTCTGTTATGGCCCTAGCTCTTTTTACTACAGCATACTTGGGCTCTGCTTTTTTAACCACATCATAGTCTTTCTCGCTAGTACAGTTAACTAATAAAACTGATAGTATTAAAAGTGCCAGATATTTAGTCTCTCTATTAAAATAATACATACAGGAAAACAGTATCTTGTTTGTTTAATTATAATGTTATAATTCCCGTGAAGACCCAGTAGCCCATGACGAGCTCAATCTCATAGTTGCCGGAGAGGGTTGAGGGTAGTGTGACCTGCGTCTGTGCAGAGTAGACAGTGGTCGTGTAGACCGTGTCGCCATCCTCGTCCTTAATGTTTAGGATGTAGTCAGGATGCCCGGTGATGAAAGACAGGGCGTAGTCCTCGATGTAGACTGTGGGAGGTTGAATGGGGGACTTGGGAGTGTGATGACCAATAGGACTTTTATCTTCCCTACTTATAGTAAGTGGGATTAATTCCCGAGCGATAGTATTTGCACTTGCCATGAGTACAAATGCCAAACAAAAGAAAAGTTTTTTCATTTTCATATTATTCAAGTAAATGATGTTTACGAGTGCAAAGTTATGGCAATTACTCGTATACCGCAAACTTTTCTTCTTTTATAATTTCACGACGATTTTAAATTTATTTAGTTGATTTTCAGGCGGTTAGTTTTTATGTCGAAAATTTACTTGAAATTTTAAGAGAATTGTTTTGACAAAATGGGAAAGGACGTATGCCCGTTAAGCAAGTTAGATTAATATATCCTTCTTAATAAGGTATCAAATTCCTTTGACGTTCCTTGTTTTCCAAAGAGCTTTAAATAAAGACCAGTGCGTAATTGAGTTATTACAGACGGTAGAAGTGTTAGCATTGTGCTAATGGAGTTTGGCTTAAAGTCTGCTCTAATCAATAAACAAATTTTATATTCTCTATCATCCACGTCTTGGCAATGGGTAGTCATTAACTCTGAGAAATTTGGATAGGCATTGAAGATAGCATCTTGTAACAGCCCCCACTCAGTATTAGTCGGTTGTCTACCTGTGTCAGCATACTTGCAGAATTTCTTGTAGATGGATGTTTCCTTAAATTGCCTTAGAGCGATTTCCCGACTTGACTTCTCTTTTTTCAGTATGGCTTTTCTGATAACGTCTTGCTCGTAAATCAGCTGTTCTTTCTCGGCAATCAGCTGCTGGTTTAGGTCTTTAAACTCTTGGAGTTGCTTTAAGTCTCGGTAGGCTTGTTCTATTACCATAAGGCTATGCTGGTATTCTCTTTCAATAAACTTGCGTTTTTGTCTAATATACTGTAAGTATATAAAGATGGCTACAAGAACAATTATTAAAAGGAGAATGACTGTGGTTGCAATCCAAATATAGGCAAGACGTTTTGTTGCCTTCTCTTTTTCCTGTCTTGCTAATTGCTCATGACGGGTATAGTCGTACATGGATTGCATACGTTCAATGGCTCCGGTAGCTGTATGTGCAAACATAGAGTCGTTCATGGCATAGCTGTACTCATAATACTTGGCAGCGGAATCAGGCTTGTTGAGCTTTTTGTATAATTCTGCCAAACCGTTTGCTCCAGCATTCTGGTTGTTAAAATCCTTTCCGTCAGACAACTCTTTTCGAAAGTAATACTCAGCAGAATCTAAGTGTCCCGTTAACAGGTAATACTTTCCTTTACCCCTGTAATAATACTCACGTCCTTCTTCAATATTATTGTTTTCGTCAAAAAAGCCTGATTTGCTTTCATAAACATCCATATAATGCCTGGCTTTTTTGTAATCGCCCTTATCTAATAATGTTCCAACTATTAATCCTAATGCAATTGCCGCATCTGTATCATAACCATATTTCTCATATAAAGAAGCTACATTCTCTATTACAGACATGGCAGAGTCCTCTAATCCCATTCTGTCATAGGCTAAGAACTCCTTTTCGCAACAAATAAGGGCAGTAAGTGTATCTTTACCCTTCCATGCATATTGGGCAGCACACCTTTGATGGTCTAACTGCTGCCTATATAACTCTTGATAATAGAATAGTTCGGCCATCTGCCCGTACACCCTGCTCAGCTGTGCGAAGTCGCAGTCTGCAGCGGTGGTGTCGGCGCAGTCGAGGGCGTCATGGTAGCACTGCAGGGCCATGGGGGCCTCGCCGTGCTCATGATAGGCGCGGCCCAGCAGGTAGTGGGCCAGCAGGCGGTCGTTGGGGGTGCCGTGGCGGTCGAAGAAGCGGACGAAGGAGTCGGCTTCGTGAACGGTGAAGGGCTGGTCAGTGCGGTTGCGCTGGTTCAGGCTGTCCAGCCCCTGCCGCATGGCAGTGCGCTGCCGTTCCGTAGTGCAGCAGCAGAGCAGCAACAATGCAATGACGTATGTCAGCAGGTGTCTCATTGAGGAGCAAAGGTACAATATTTTCCGCAACTGGCCAATGATTACTTGGAAAATGTAATGAAAGCCGCGGGAAATACGCATTGATATTCAGCGCATTAGAATTTTATGCCTGACGGCACCGAATTTTATGCCCCGCGGTGGCAAAAAGTATCATCCGTTTTACCAAATCGGCTAATCAAATTTGCCCGCGCCGGCAATAAAATTCGCCAACGCGGGCAATGAAATTCGCCACCGCCGCTGATGTTTTTCAATCGCGTCGCTGATGGTTTTCAGAAGCAAGAGGCAAGAAGCACGAGGCAAGGGACATGAAAAAAAATGCCTCAGTCTGAAGGATGTCAGGCTGAGGCAGCAGGGTGTTGGTTTTATGCGGGTAGGTTTACTTCAGGTTCTTGATTTCAAGAGCAGGGTTGTAGTCGGGGTCAATCTCCAGAATCTTGTCGGCAAAGCCTTTGGCTCCGGCAATGTTCTTGTCCAGGTAGGCACCGAACATGAGGTAGTGCAGCGCGTACTTCAGCATGGTGTTCTCGCTCTTGGAGCGGTCGGCCTTGGTGCCTAACAGGTCGACGACCTGCTGGTAGTCAGCCTTGGCCAGACGGCCTGCCATGTCCTTGTCGGTCTTGTTGATGATCTCGGCGCGCTTGTAGGCGGCGTATGCTTTCTGGACGGGGAACTTCTCGCCGATAGTGGTGTAGACTTCGGCAGCCTTCTTGTAGAGGTCTTTCTTGGCAGCGTCGTCGGTGGCGTCAGTGGCAAACGAGGTGTAGATGTCGGCCAGCGTCTCGTAGTCGTCGACCTTCACTTCGGGCTTGCAGGCCAGGAACTCCTGGTAATACTTGATAGCGTTCTCCAGGTCGCCGTCCTTCTTGTGCGACGTGGCAAGGGTCTTCAGGATGTCCCAGCGCTTAATCATGGACGAGTCGCTGACCAGCTCCAAGGCTTTGTGGTACGACTGTTTGGCGTTTACCTTGTCCTCAAGAGCCTCGTGGATGAGGGCTGCATAGTAGTGGTCGTACTCCGAGTAGGTGACGCTGTCCTTGTCAATCTCGTTGAAATACTTGTTCAGGTACTTCTTGGCGCCGTTGTAGTTCTTCAGCTCGTAGTTGCTGAACATGGCCAGACGGGTGAAGGTGGGGTTGTTGGGACGGTCCTTCAGACCTTCCTCGCAGGCTGCCAGAGCGTCCTCGAAGTGGCCGCCGAAGTAGCTGGCGCGGGCAAACTCGTTGAGGTAGCTCTTGTCGAGCTGGCTGACGGATACCTTCTTGAACTCGTTGTAGGCTGACTTGCGGTCGCCGGCAATCATGAAGATGTGGCCTTTGAGGGCGTCGACGCTGACGTCGGGGCGCTCCTGCTTCAGCTGGTCGAGCTTGGCTGCTGCACCGCGGGGGTCAATCTTGCGGTAGACGAGTGCGTACTTGTAGTAGGCCTCGACGAGTTTGGGGTCTGCATAGATGGCCTGCTCGTACTGCTGTGCTGCCGAGCCGCCGTCGTCGGAGAGTGCCTCGATGTCGCCTAACAGGATGTAGGCGGGTGCGCACTTGTTCTTGCTGGCGGTCAGTGCGTGGTTGGCGTACGTCTTGGCGTTGGCAGTGTCCTTGGCCTCAAAGAAGGCGCGGCCGAAGGCCACCAGGTTGGCGGCGTTCTTGCGGTTCTCCTTGTAGTAGGGCTTCATCTGCTTGTCCAGATCGGCGGGTTTGCTACTAATGATTTTCTTTACAGCATCGATGTCGGCCTTGGTGCCGTCCTGTGCCATGCTGTTTGCGCTGTAACCGAAGGTCAGCGCGGCGATGAATAAATATTTGATTGCTTTCATAATTCTGGTGTTTTTAGGGTTATACTTCGTGTTATTGTTCTCGATGTTATGACGTTTCAGTTGCCGAAAGGTTTATTTGTGGTTTACAATGACCTCGCGGACGTTCATGTTGGCCGTACGTGGCAGCAGTCCCGAGCGCAGGATGATGAGCTGTCCCTTGGGCAGCTGGCAGTAGTGTGCGAAAGCTGTCGGGATGCCGCTGGGCCTGGGGTCGTTGAGCAGCGCGTAGATGGTGCGTATGAGCGGGTAGTTGCCGTTGTATAGGTAGTACTGATAGGGTTTCCAGCTGTTGACGCGGGTGGCCGAGTCGAGGCGGGAGACGCCCATCACGGTAATGTTCTTCTTGAAGGTGACGTTGGTGGTGTCGCGTTTGTCGTTGAGCCAGTTGGAGCCGATGATGCCCAACGAGTTCTTGTGGCGTTCCACGTAGTCGATAACGGCGGCGCTGGTCTTCACCGCTCCGATGTTGGGGTTGGTGAACTCCTTGCCGTCAAGTATGGAGTCGACGCACCAGCGTACGGTGCTCGACAGGGGATTGTCGAAAACGACGTCGATGGTTCCCAGCTTCGACTGGGGGTAGATGTCGGCCCACTGCTTGGCCTCGCCCTTGAGTATGCGTGCAAAGTCCTTGACGGTGATGCACGTGTCGGGGTTCTCGTTGTTGACGATGATGGCCAGCCCGTCGTAGGCGATGGGTATTGCACGGGGCATGTACTTCTGTGACTGTAGTGACTTGAGCTCCTTGTCAGTAAACTGGCGGGTAGTGAAGGCCAGCCACGTCTCCTGCTTCATCAGCCGCTTGACGGCGTCCTGCTCGTTCAGGTACTCCACGGCAATGGTGTCTAACCGGTGACTGTTGAAGTAGAATAGCTCCTCGTCGAGGATGGGGTAGAAGCTCTCGTCGGCCACGAAGCACTGTGCGGCCTTCTGATAGGCCTCTTCCTTTTCGGGGTTAGGCTTGTTCCCACAAGCGGAGAACAAGCCTAACATAAAGGTTAAGACAATTATTGAATTGAATGTGTTTCTAATCATTGTTGAGTCATCAGCGTTTTACTGCAGACGGAAGGTTACAGGCACGGTGTACTTCACGCGGACGGCAGAACCGTTCTGCTTACCGGGAATCCACTTCGGCATGCTCTTCACCACGCGCTGGGCTTCCTTGTCGAGTGACGGGTCTACGCTCTTCACGACGCGCACGTCGGTGATAGAACCGTCCTTCTCAACCACGAAAGTGACGATGACGCGGCCCTGAACACCATTCTCCTCGGCGACTACCGGGTACTTGATGTTGCTGCTCAGGTACTGCAGCAGGGCGCTTTGTCCACCGGGGAACGAAGGCATCTGCTCGACGACGTCGAACACCTTAGTCTCCTCTTCCTTGACGGGTTCGGGCTCTGCAATCTTCTCTTCGACGTGCTTCACCTCAGCGGTCTCGTCGTTACCCTCGACGGTGAAGGCACCGATGGCGGTGTTGGTCTCCTGGAGTTCGTCCTGCGACTTCATCTCCTGATCATCCTTCACCTCGTTGTCCTTCTTGATTTCAGGAACGGTGAATGCCACGGAGCTCTTCACACGCTCAACCTCAATCTTCTCGACTTCGGGTTCGTCGGGCTTCTCTTCTTTCACTTCCTTCTTCTCTGCCAGGTTCTGCAGCTCCACATCGGCCTCGATGGCGGCGTTCTGCGAAGCGATATAGTTTTCAATAGAAACCTTTGCGTACACGATACCGGCGATGATAAGGAAGGCAGCAAACATCACGATCAATGCCTTCAGGTTGCGTATACCTGTGTTCTTGCGCAATTGATAAGCTCCGTAAGCCTGGTTCTTACCGTCAAATACGAGGTCGACCCAGCCGTTGTCTATAAGATCTATTTTTGCCATAGTCTATTTACACATTTTAGGGGTTAATCACTTGACACCGGCTTTCTCGATGAGCTGACGGTCGTCGTCGCTCAGCTTGTCGACGTTGTCAATGACGTACTTATCAATATTGCTAATGAGCATCTCGTCCAGAGCTGCCACCATGTTGGCGTAGGTTGCCGTGTTCAGCGGGCGGATGATGACGGTCAGGGCGGGAACCTTCTCGCCGCTGGGCAGCTCACCCTTCTTCAGCTTCTTCAGCTGCTCTTGGTACTGCTCGTCAGTCATCTTCGAGTTGTAGGCGTTCTTCTTGGCATCCAGCTCCTTCTTGGCCAGTTTGATTTTGGCCACGGGGTTGATGCCTTCCTCAGTAGTGTGCTCGTTGAGAACCTTCTCGATACCGTCCTTACCGTAGCTGGTCGGCTTGACACACGACGGGTCGTCGTAGTTGGGGAGTCCGGCGATGTACCAGACCTTGTCGTCGCTGCCTAAGTAAAGGGTGATGGTGTGAGAAGCCTTCGTCACCTGCTTCTGGTCTTCATTCAGCTGCTTGGTGTCTTCGTTTGACGGCATGGTCAGCTGCATAGCCTGCGGCTTGGCCAGCGTAGTACACAGCATGAAGAAGGTAATCAGAAGCATCATCATGTCTACCATCGGCGTGAAGTTCACGCGGGTATCCATCTTCTTCTGCTTGGATAGATTCTTTTTTGCCATTGTACTAATCGTTTAAACGTTTAACATCGAGGTTGGTGATGAGCTGGAAACGGTTCTCGTTCATGTCCTGTAGCTCTGACATTAGCTTCTTGATGGAAGAGTAGGGGGTCTTCGAGTCGCACTTGATGGCGAGCTTGATGTCAGGATTAGCATCACGGGCCGCACTGACCCAATTCTGGAATTCGCTCTTGCCGCCGTTGACACTGTCAAGGGGCAGTCCGAGCTTCTGGATGGCCTCGCCCATCTTCTCCTGGTCGAGACTGAGGTATCCGGCAAGCTGCGACATGCTGGCTCCCACCATGGCATCCTCGCGGAAGTGCTTGATTTGGGTGGCGTTCAACGTGACGTTGTATTTCTGCAACATCCCGTCCAACATGGCCTGCATGTTGTTCTTGTTTTCGGTTCCCAAGAAGACCTTGCCCTCTGGTGTCACCAGAATGTTGAGCACGTCCTGCTCGGGAATCTTGACCTCAGACACGGAGTTCGGCGCGTTGACTTGTACTGGTTCTGGCGTCAGGAATGTTGATGTCAACATGAAGAAGCACAGAAGCAGCGTCATCACGTCCGACATGGGTGTCATGTCAATCCAGATGTCCTTTTTCTGTATCTTAACTTTAGCCATTCTAAAACGGTTTTTAAGGTTTTAAAGGAATGGACTAAAATTAAGCCTCGTTGTGGTTGGAATCGTATGTTGCTGCGATTGTGAAACCAATCTCGTCGAGAGCGTAGGTCAGCTTGTCGATCTTGTTAGAGAAGAAGTTGTAGACAACGGTAGCAACCCAAGAGGTCAAAATACCGGATGCCGTGTTCACAAGGGCCTCAGAAATACCGGCAGACAGAGCCATAGAGTCAGCACCACCACCAGCAGACAGAGCCTGGAACGAACCGATCATACCGAGCACAGTACCGAACAGAGCGGTCAGGGTACCCAGGGAAACGATGGTAGCAACCATAGGCATGTTCATCTGTAGGGTAGGCATCTCCAGCTGGGTAGCCTCCTCGTGAGCCTGCTGAATCTTGGCAATCTTGGCGGCCTTCTTCAGGTGGTCGTCCTGCTCAACGGTCTGATACATGTTGATGGAAGCCATCACAACGTTACCTACCGAGCCCTGCATCTTGTTGCACAGGTCCTTGGCCTTGCTGAAGTCCTGAGCCTTGATGGCGGCCTTGACCTCAGCGGTGAACTTAGCGAGGTTCATCTTACCGGAAGCGGTCTTGATAGCGAAGAAGCGCTCAATGCCGAGGCAGATAACGGTGAAGAGCAGGGTGAGGATAAGACCTACCACGAAACCTCCCTTATACACTGTACCGAGCAGGTTTGCGGGATGTCCGCTGCGGTCGCCGCCAACGAAGTTGTCGGGGTTACCCATGATGAAGTACCATACACTGTAACCTGCGATAGCGCAAATAACGAGGATAATCCATGCAGCTTTTACACCCTGGAAGCCCGATTTCTTGGCTGGGGCTGCAGCCTTTGTTGTTGTTGCCATAAATTTAATTTTAATTTTTAGTTATTAAATGAGTTTGAATTGAAAAATCGGTTAATGTCCCGCAAAGATAAGAAATTCGTACGGACTACAAGCGGAATTAAGAACTTTTAACTTGATATTTCTCAAATTTCACTTTAACGCAGTCAGTGATTCCTTGATGCGGCGCATGGCTTCGACGATGTTTTCGTCGCTTGTCGCATAGCTCATGCGGAAGCATTCGGGGTCGCCGAAGGCATCGCCGCCGACAGTAGCCACATGTCCCTGTTCCAGCAGATACATGGCCAGGTCGTTGCTGTTCCGGATGACGGTGCCGTCCGGTGTGCGCTTGCCGTAGAAGCTGCTGCACTTGGGGAACAGGTAGAAGGCACCCTCGGGCACGTTGACCTCCAGTCCGGGAATGTCTTTGGCCAGCTGCACGATGAGGTCGCGGCGGCGTTCAAAGGCTTGGCGCATCTCCTCCACGCACTCTTGCGACGCGGTATAGGCGAACTCGGCGGCCTTCTGGCTCACGGAGCAGGGACCGCTGGTGTACTGGCCCTGCAGTTTGTTGCAGCCCTTGACTATCCATTCCGGCGCGGCGATGTAGCCGATGCGCCAGCCCGTCATGGCGTAGGCCTTGCTGACGCCGTTGACGATGATGGCACGCTCCTTCATGCCCGGGAACTGGGCTATCGACTCGTGCTTGCCGATGTAGTTGATGTGCTCGTAGATTTCGTCCGCAAGCACGAAGAGGTCGTCGTGGCTGAGAATGACCTTGGCCAGAGCCTCTAATTCGGTCTTGCTGTAGACGCTGCCCGTCGGGTTACTGGGCGAGCAGAGGATGAGCAGGCGTGTCTTGGGCGTGATGGCAGCCTCCAACTGCTCAGCCGTCATCTTGAAGTTCTGCTCGAAGCCGGCTTCTACGATGACGGGCTTGCCGCCGGCCAGCAGTGCCATCTGCGGGTAGCTGACCCAGTAGGGTGCGGGGATGATGACCTCGTCGCCGGGGTTGACCAGTGCCATGACGGTGTTGCAGACGCTCTGCTTGGCACCGTTCGACACCAGAATTTCCGCCGGTGTGTAGTGCAGCTTGTTCTCGCGCTCTAACTTGCGCGCTATGGCTTGGCGCAGGTCGGGGTAGCCGGGCACGGGCGAGTATTTCGAGTAGTTCTCGTCAATGGCCAGCTTGGCGGCCTGCTTGATGTGGTCTGGGGTGTTGAAGTCAGGCTCTCCTACGCTCATGTTGATGACGTCGATGCCTTGTGCTTTCATTTCGGAACTTTTCTGTGACATTGCCAGTGTGGCAGAAGGGGCAAGTCGTTGCAAACGGTCAGATAACTGTGCCATAATTCTTTCTTAGTGTATGTATTTGGCTGCAAAAGTAAGCAATTTATTCTTTTTAAACGAATAATTGTGTCACTTATTATTAATTTTTAAATTTCCCATTCAACTTTCAGTTTACTTCAAGTGCAGCGTGTGTCCCATGCGGTCCTTCTTGGTCTGCAGGTAGCGCAGGTTGTATTCGTTGGGCGTGGTCTCGATGGGCACGTTCTCCACGATTTCCAGTCCGTAGCCCTCCAGACCCACGCGCTTTACGGGGTTGTTGGTCATCAGACGCATCTTCTGTACGCCAAGCTGGCGCAGTATCTGGGCACCGCAGCCGTAGTCGCGCTCGTCGGGTTTGAAACCCAAATGTACGTTGGCGTCGACGGTGTCCAGTCCTTCCTCCTGCAGCTTGTAGGCGGCTATCTTGTTCATCAGACCGATGCCGCGTCCCTCCTGCTGCATGTAGACGATGACGCCGCGGCCCTCCTGTTCTATCATCTGCATGGCCTTGTGCAGCTGTTCGCCGCAGTCGCAGCGCTTCGACCCCAGGATGTCGCCCGTCATGCACGACGAGTGGACGCGCACCAGCACGGCCTCGTCCTCGCGCCACTGGCCCTTGATGAGTGCCATGTGCTCGAGTCCGTTGCTCTTCTGGCGGAAGGGGATGAGGCGGAAGTGGCCGTAGTCGGTGGGCATGTCCACCTCCTCGCCTTTCTCCACGATGCTCTCCTTCTTCAGCCGGTAGGCTATCATGTCCTTGATGGTGATGATTTTAAGGTCGTGTTCCTGGGCAAAGGCCATGAGCTGCGGCATGCGGGCCATGGTGCCGTCGTCGTTCATGATTTCGATGAGTGCGCCGGCAGGGTAGAGACCCGTCAGCTTGCACAGGTCGATGGCGGCTTCGGTATGGCCTGAGCGGCGCAGCACACCGTTGTCCTGAGCGTACAGCGGGCTGATGTGGCCGGGACGGCCGAAGGTCTTGGCCGTCGACGTGGGGTCGCCTAACGCGCGGATGGTGGCGGCGCGGTCGTGTGCCGACACGCCGGTCGAGCAGCCCTCTATCTTGTCTACCGTCACGGTGAACGGCGTGCCTAAGAGCGACGTGTTGTCCTGCACCTGATGGGGCAGCTCCAGCTCCTTGGCGCGGCTGATGGTGACAGGGGCGCACAGTACGCCGCGGGCATTCTTCAGCATGAAATTCACCATCTCGGGGGTGATTTTCTCGGCGGCACATATCAGGTCGCCCTCGTTCTCGCGGTCTTCATCGTCCACGACGATGACAAACTTGCCGGCCTTGAAGTCGGCCAGTGCCTCTTCTATAGTGTTTAGCTTCATTTGTTCCATGTCTTGTCTGTTGCTTTATACCTTATTTATAAATGTAGTCTTCTGAAGTGCTGTAGGCACGGCGGCTCATAGCAGGAACTCGTCGTCCGTGGGTTCTATCTTCTCACCGGCGCCTAACTGTTCCGCCCGTGGTATGAGTTTCTTGTTGACGCGCAGGATGTTCTGCAGGTCGCGGTACAGGCGGATGCGGAAGCGTATCATGCGGATGTAGAAGAAGATGCCCGTGGGCAGGAAGAGTCCTATTGCCGTGTTGAGCCACTTCCGGCGGAAAGGCCGTGTGTGGGCATGCGTGGCGATGACGGGATACTGGTTCAGCTTCATCAGCACGTAGTTGTTGCGTGTGTAGGACAGGTCCTCGATGGCCATCTCCAGCACCTCGTTGATGGTCTCTATCTCGTGGTCGTCGCCCGGGCGGAAGAACACCTTGATGGGGTTCGGCCAGCGCAGCAGGTGGTGCTGTTCGGTGTATATCCTGACCTCCATGTCGACGTTCTTGAGCATGCGTGCGTCCATGGTGTACTTCGGGTCTTCGATGATGACCTCCTTGCGGGTGATGTTGCGCTTGGTGCGCAGGCCGAGCATGCGCATGAGGATGCTCTTATACAGGTCGATGTTGAACACCACCGAGTCGTTGTTGGCCTTGTAGGTGAAGAATACGGCCACGGGTGTCAGTACGGCGGTGCCTAACAGCTTGCCGAACCATACCGTCCAGTTGTCGTCGCGTGCCATCTTCATGCCCGTGTTGTCCAGGATGTAGAAAATGATGAACACAAGCACCGAAATGATGACTGGCACACCCAGTCCGCCCTTGCGGATGATGGCTCCCAGTGGGGCGCCGATGAAGAAGAAGATGAGGCACGACAGCGACAGCGTCACCTTGTTGATGGCCTCCATCTGGTGAGTGCGGTCCTCGCGGTTCAGAGCCTCCGAGTAGTCCACCTTGAACTCCATGTCGCCCATGGCCATCCTCACGTCGTTGGCTGCGATGGTCACCACCTGCTGCTTCTTCGCGGCAGCCAGCTTCAGGTATATGGAGTCGATGTCGGTCTTGTCGCTCATGGCCTCCTTGACGGCTTTCAGCGAGTCTGCCTTGCCGATGAACGGTATGTCGAAGGTCATGCGCTTGGCGTCGTGGTAGAACTGGTGGCCCACGGAGTCGTTGAACTCGCGTATGGAGTCCAGGTCGTGCAGGATGCGGCCCATGCCCTTGGCGCGGGCGTCGGTCGAGATGCCTCCCATCTCCACCATGTTGAAGTCGCCGTCGAAGTCCAGCACGATGCGCTTTGTCGAGAACGTCTCGCGGCGGTAGGGCACGGTGGCTGCCACGCCCAGCCCCGACTGCCGCATGTTCTCGAACCACTCGCCGCTGTAGAGTGTCAGCAGCAGGTGCTTCTTCTCGGCGGTGGCCTGAATGCGGCCAGAGTCGGCCAGAATGACGGCGGCGTCTTCGTAGCCGCTGTTCATGCGGTATATCATGATGCCGTACAGCATGCCCGTGTCCATGTCCTTTTTCTGTACGTACAGGTTGGAACCGGGTATGCCGTCATAGAAGATGCCCTCGGGGATTTCCACCTCTGGGTTCTTCTGTTTCATCGAGATGAGCAGCTGGCGGAACGACACGAAAGCCTTCGGTCCCACCACCTCCTGGAAGAAAAACGAGATGCACGCTATGGCCGTCACGATGACGATGAGCGAGCGGAAGGCCTGCATCAGCGATATGCCTGCCGCCTTGATGGCTGTCAGCTCCGAGCTCTCGCCCAGGTTGCCGAAGGCTATCAGCGACGACAGCAGTATGGCCAGCGGGAACGCCTGCGGCATCAGCATCAGTCCCATATACCAGAAGAACTGTGCCATGACCTCTAACGACAGACCTTTGCCTATCAGTTCGTCGACATATCGCCACAGGAACTGCATCATCAGCACAAACTGGCAGATGAAGAAGGTGGCAACAAAAAGCAGGGCGAACTGCTTGGCGATGAATATATCTAATTTCTTGATGCGAAACATGTTCCTATACCCCTCTTACAGACCGCTCACCTGGTGCAGCCGCTCCAGATTGTCGTCCCAGATGCCGCGCAAGTCGGTCGCCTCGTCATCGTCGGCAGCGAAGTCGGTGATGAGCAGGTTCAGCTCGCCCGTCAGCTCGCTCTGCTCGATGCGCATCTCCCAGTAGGCTTCCGGCGTTTGCTCATGGTAGTCCCACAGCATCCTGATGAAGTCGTATTTCTCCTTAGCGATGATGCGCGACTGCTTGGTGTCACGTTCCGTCCAGGGGTGTCCCCATGTGAAGGTAATCGTGTCCCCGTCCTCGGTCACCTGGTCGGCGACCCATTTCTGCAAGCCTGCGGCATTGCTTATCAGGTCCCATACTATCTTCGGCGAGCGGGTGTTCAGCGGGTATTCTATAGTCAGTTTCTGCATAAGTCTGCTGTTATTTCACGTTATCTTTGTGCTTTTTACCGCGCAAAAATACAAAAAAAACTTGGATTGGGAAAGTTTTTTCGGAAAAAGTTTTGGAGATATCAAAGTTTTGTGTTACCTTTGCACCCGCAAAAACGCAACATGGCGGGGTAGCTCAGCTGGTTAGAGCGTCGGATTCATAATCCGGAGGTCGAGGGTTCGGGTCCCCCTCCCGCTACAGAGAAACGTCCTGTGAACGCTGGTTCGCAGGACGTTTCTTTTTGTGTGCAGCCTGTTGTAGGCTCAGAACTTGTAGTCTACACCCAGGCCGATGACGTTGTTGGTGCGCGAGAACACCTCCGAGCCGTAGCTGGTCTTCTTGGTGTAGTCGCTATACAGGCTGATGAAATAGCCGGCGTTCAGGCGTACCTTCTCGTTGATGTTCCATGCACCGCCGAGACCTATCGAGTAGCTGTCGCAGGCAAACGACGTGTCCTGCTGGTAGTCGTCGCTCAGTCCGTAGTCCGTGCGCTGTGCACCGCAGCTGACGGTGAACTTGTCGTTGATGTCGTACTCCACGCCGGCCAATATCTCGTGAGTGCCGTGCGTGAGCTCCTTCTGGCGGTCGCCGGCCATCTTGGCGTTCTTGTCGTCGAAGAAGTGGTACTCCAGCGTGGCGCGCAGCTTGGGTGTGAACTCGTAGCCCGCAGCGACGCTCAGCAAGGCGGGCATGTCGTAGCGCGTCCTCGCCCCGTCCTTGTACGGCGCGGTATATCCGTTCAGCTGCTGGCTCAGTGCAGCCAGCTTGGCCTGCGCCCCGGTGGGGTCGGCGGCCATCATGGCGGCAATGACATTCGTGCCGAGTCCGGCATCCAGTACGTTGGTGCTGTTCTTGGTGCTGATTTTGGTGCGGAACTCATAGCGGGCGGTGAGCGTCAGCGGCCCCTTGTGGTAGTTGACGCTGACCATGGGTGTGAAGCCCCAGCCCTTCTGGTCGACATCTAACAGCAGTGCGGCCAGCTCGCCCAACTGGGCGTGCTCGTCGGCCCTGACGTGTCCGCGGTAGTAGCCGTCGTAGTAGTTGGCCCTCACGCCCACGGCTGCCGACAGCCAGTCCGTCAGCCGATAGGTGAAGTTCAGCTGTCCGCCGTAGATGTACTGCTTGCCCTTCATTTCGGAGTCCATCTTGTAGGTGCCCGGCTGTATGCCGTTCTGCTGCAACAGTCCGGTCAGCAGCATGTTGAACATGGGCACGCCCTCCTTGTACTCCACAAAGCCGCCGCTGCCCACGATGCCGATCATGGCCGATACGGCCCAGCGGTCCTGCTTGTACGAGGCGAACAGTGCCGGCACGATGGGTGCCGAAGCCTTGCCCTCATAGGTGTGCTCGCCGGCAGCCGTCACGGCCTTGATGTCGCGGTACTGCCACGGTTTCTGGAAGTTCAGCGACAGCTGCAGCCCGTCGTGTCCCCATGCCAGTCCGGCGGGGTTCGAGTAGGCGGCGTCGATATCGAGCGAGGCGCCGCGCGCCATCATGCGGTCAAAGGCGATGTGGTAGTTGGTGTTGGTCATCAGTCCGCCGGCCTTGGCGGCGGTCACGGCGACGGCTATGAGTGCCGTCATCATCAGTTTCTTCATAAATGTCAATGGTTTATCGTTTGCGGCTGCAAAGGTACGTCTTTTCTGCGAGAATGACGAATAAACGATTAATTATTTTCCGAAAATGAACAAAAGAGGCGCTTCCTTCGTGACCTTCCGCTTGATATACATTATTTATTTTTATAGAAGAGACATTTTTTTCGCTTAAACGTGTGGCGGTATGCTGTCTTTTTTGTAATTTTGCAGTCCGATTTTGCTGAAATCAACATATATAACGTTATATTTTATGGCAGACAAGAAGAAGATTAAGACAGCGCTCATCTCTGTTTTCCACAAGGATGGGCTGGAGGAGTTGCTCAAGAAGCTGAACGACGAGGGCGTGAAGTTCCTGTCGACCGGCGGTACCCAGACATTTATTGAGTCGCTTGGCTACGCATGCGAGAAAGTGGAGAATGTGACCACGTACCCCTCTATCTTAGGCGGACGTGTGAAGACCCTGCATCCGAAAGTGTTCGGAGGCATCTTAGGCCGTCGTGAGAACGAGGGCGACCGCGAGCAGATGGCTCAGTACGAAATCCCCGAGATCGACCTGGTCATCGTCGACCTCTATCCCTTTGAACAGACCGTTGCCAGCGGTGCTTCCGAGGAAGACATCATTGAGAAGATTGACATCGGCGGCATCTCGCTCATCCGTGCCGGAGCCAAAAACTTCAACGACGTGGTCATCGTGCCCTCCAAGGCCGAATACAGCGTGCTGTTAGACATTCTGAACCAGCAGGGTGCCGAGACCACCAAGGAGCAGCGCCGCATGTTCGCCACCCGTGCCTTCGGCGTGAGCAGCCACTACGACACCGCCATCCACGCCTGGTTCGCCGCATTGTAGTAACGGCGGATTACCGCATTACCGCATTACCGTAATACCGTAATACCGGAATACCGGGATACCGAAAAAAACAAAAAAATAAAAAAAAAGAATAATAATGGGATTTTTCAGTTTCGTCCAGGAGATAGCCATGGACCTGGGGACGGCCAACACCATCATTGTCAGTGATGACAAGATTGTCGTTGACGAGCCGTCAGTAGTAGCGCTGGACCGCCATACCGGTGAGATGATTGCCGTGGGCGCGAAAGCCAAGATGATGTACGAGAAGACTCACGACAACATACGCACCGTGCGCCCGTTGCGCGACGGTGTCATTGCCGACTTCTCTGCCTGCGAGCAGATGATGCGCGGTCTTATCAAGATGGTGCATACCGGTCACCGTCTCTTTTCGCCGTCGCTGCGCATGGTCATCGGCGTGCCGTCAGGTTCGACGGAAGTGGAGCTGCGCGCCGTGCGCGACAGTGCCGAGCATGCCAACGGTCGCGACGTCTACCTCATTTTCGAGCCTATGGCAGCAGCCATCGGTATCGGTATCGACGTGGAGGCCCCCGAGGGCAACATGATTGTTGACATAGGTGGCGGCTCCACCGAGATTGCCGTCATCTCGCTGGGCGGCATCGTGTCGAACAACAGCATCCGTACTGCCGGTGACGACCTGACCAGCGACATTCAGGAGTACATGTCGCGCCAGCACAACGTGAAGGTCAGCGAGCGCATGGCCGAGCGCATCAAGATTGCCGTCGGCTCCGCCCTCACCGACTTAGGCGACGAGGCTCCCGAGGACTATCTGGTGCACGGTCCGAACCGTATCACCGCCCTGCCCATGGAGGTGCCCGTCTGCTATCAGGAGATAGCCCACTGCTTAGACAAGACCGTGGCAAAGATAGAGAATGCCGTGCTCTCCGCGTTAGAGAACACGCCCCCCGAGCTGTATGCCGACATCGTCAAGAACGGCATCTGGCTGGCTGGCGGCGGTGCGCTGCTGCGCGGTCTCGACAAGCGTCTGACCAGCAAAATCAACATCCCCTTCCACATTGCCGAAGACCCCTTGCACTCTGTGGCCAAAGGTGCCGGCATTGCTCTGAAGAATGTTGACCGCTTCACGTTCCTGATGCGATAAGCCTCGATGAAAAACCTGCTGGAGTTCCTGCGCAAGCATTTCCACTGGTTTCTGTTCGCCGTCCTGGAAGTCATCAGCATTGTACTGCTGTTTCAGTATAACAGCTATCAGAACAGTGTCTGGTTTTCGTCGGCCAATGCCGTGGCAGGCCGTGTCTACGAATGGAGTTCAGCCGTGGGACAGTTCTTCTCATTGACCAGAGTGAATGAGGACCTGACGCTCCGTAACTTCTACTTGGAGCGGCAGGTCACCCAGTTGCGCCGTCTCTACAGCGAGGCCACCAGCGAACCCAGCATCAAGGAGCAGCAGGAGCTTGACATGCTCAGCCAGTACAAGCTCATTCCCGCCAAGGTGGTGGCCAACGAGCTGCACCGCCGCGACAACCTGCTTACCATCGACAAGGGAGATGCCGACGGCATCCGCGTGGGCATGGGCGTAGCCTGTGGCCAGGGTGTTGTGGGCGTCGTCTACCTCACCTCGGCACACCATGCCGTCGTCATCCCCGTGCTCAACACCAGTTCGCGCATCAGCTGTGCCATCCGTGGCAAGGGCTACTTCGGCGTGCTGCGCTGGGACGGCAGGGACGCCGGTGTGGCCTACGTCGAGGACATCCCGCGTCACGCCCGTTTCAAGCGCGGCGAGTGGGTGGAGACCAACGGCTACTCCAGCATCTTCCCCGCCGGTGTGCTGGTAGGCCAGATCAAGCAGGTGTTCAACTCGCGCGACGGCATGTCCTATCGCCTGCAGGTGCGCCTGTCCACCGACTTCGGCAAGTTGCGCGACGTGGTGGTCATCAACGACAAGAGTATTGGTGAGCGCGTCCGCCTGTTACAGGCTGCCCGCGACTCCATGAAAGTTGAGAATTGAGGCCTTAAAGACCTTAAAGACCTTAAAAAAGACAGTTTAGACTATGACAGTTGATTTGCTCAAACGAGCCGGATGGTTCATCGTTTTCGTGCTGGTACAGGCTGTTGTGCTGGGACGCATCCACCTGTTCAACTATGCCACGCCTCTGCTCTACGTCTACTTCGTGCTGCAGCTGCCGCGCAACTATCCCAAGTGGGGCATCCTGCTGTGGAGCTTCATGCTGGGACTCATGGTCGACACCTTTTCCAACACGCCGGGACTGGCCGCCGCCTCGCTCACGCTCTTGGGTGCCGTGCAGCCCTACTTCTTTGAACTCTTCGTACCCCGCGACTCAGTGGATGACCTGAAGCCAGCCCTCTCGACGCTCGGCGCGCTGAAGTACAGCTACTACAGCATCGTGCTTGTGCTCTTCTACTGTCTGGTGTTCTACTCGTTAGAGCTGTTCACCTACTTTAACATCATGCAGTGGGCCTACTCCGTGGTGGGCAGTGCCGTGCTCACGCTGGTGCTCATCTTCACGTTCGAGATAGCCAAGAGCAGCCGATGAAGGACTACAGTCTGGACAACCGACGCTATGTCATTGCCGGGGTGGCCGTGTTCATCGTGGTAGTCTACATCCTGCGCCTGTTCCAGCTCCAGATAACGAGCGACGACTACAAGAAGAGTGCCGACTCCAACGCCTTCCTCAAAAAGATAGAATACCCCTCGCGCGGTGTCATCACCGACCGCAACGGCAAGCTGCTGGTTTACAACCAGCCGGCCTACGACATCATGGTGGTCATGAACGAGGCCAAGGACCACTTGGACACCCTTGAGTTCTGCCAGGCCCTTAACATCACGCGCGAGGAGTTCGACCACCGCATGGAGACCATCAAGGACCGCAGCAAGAACCCCGGCTACTCGCGCTTCACGCAGCAGCTCTTCCTCAGCCAGCTCAGCGACAAGGACTTCTCCGTCTTTCAGGAGAAGCTGTTCCGCTTCCCCGGCATCTACGTGCAGCGCCGCTCCATCCGCCAGTACCAGTACCGGCTGGCCGCCCACGTCTTGGGCGACGTGGCCGAGGTGTCGCCGTCCGACATCGAGGAAGACCCCTACTACCAGCCCGGCGACTACATCGGCAAGTTGGGTGTCGAGCGCAGCTACGAGCGGCAGCTGCGCGGCGAGAAAGGCATGCAGATACTCCTGCGCGACGCCCACGGCCGTGTGCAGGGCCGCTACCAGAACGGCCGCTTCGACCGCCGTCCCGTGGCGGGCAAGAACCTGACGCTGGCCATCGATGCCGACCTGCAGGCCCTCGGCGAGCGGCTCATGGAGGGCAAGATTGGCAGCATCGTGGCCATCGACCCGTCGACGGGCGAAGTGCTCTGCATGGTCAGCTCGCCCACCTACGACCCGCGCATCATGGTGGGTCGCCAGCGCAGCAAGAGCCACCTTATGCTGAGCCGCGACGTGTGGAAACCGCTGCTCAACCGCAGCATCATGGGACAGTACCCGCCCGGCTCCACCTTCAAGACCACCCAGGGACTGACGTTCATGACCGAGGGCATCATCCATCCCACCCATACCGCCTATCCCTGCGGCCACGGCTTCAACTTCAAGGGGCTGCATGTGGGCTGTCATGGCCACGCCTCACCGCTGTCGTTGGTGCCCGCCCTGTCCACGTCGTGCAACGGTTACTTCTGCTGGGGACTGTACTACATGGTCGGTGCCAAGTCGAAGTATGGCTCGTCGCGCAACGCCATGAACGTATGGCGCGACTACATGGTCAGCATGGGCTTCGGCTATAAGCTCGGCCTCGACCTGCCCGGCGAGAAGCGCGGCATGATACCCAACGGCGACTACTACAGCGACCACATCAAGGGCAACTGGAACGGACTGAGCGTCATCTCCATCTCCATCGGTCAGGGCGAGGTGACGGCCACGCCGCTGCAGATAGCCAACCTCAGTGCCACCATAGCCAACCGTGGCTACTACTACGTGCCCCATGTGGTGAAGAAGGTGCAGGGCGAGAAGCTCGACACTGCTTTTACGCGGCGACACTACACCAAGGCCAGCCGCCAGGCCTACGACTACGTCGTGGCCGGCATGCGCGCCTCGGCTACCGGCGGCACCTGCCACGAGCTGTCGCGGTTGCCCTTCGAGGCCTGCGGCAAGACGGGAACTGCCCAGAACCGCGGCCACGACCACTCCGTGTTCATGGGCTTTGCCCCCAAGGACAATCCCAAGATAGCCGTCGCCGTCTATGTCGAGAACGGCGGCTGGGGTGCCACCTACGGTGTACCCTTGGGCAGCCTGATTATGGAAAAGTATATCAACGGGAAACTGTCGGAGGCCAGCGAGAAGCGCGCCACCGACTTCCAAAACCGCCACATCGCCTATGGTACGACAAGCAGATAAACGCCAGACCAGTATATGGCGCTCCATTGACTGGTGGACCATACTCATCTACATCGCCCTGTTGGTCTTCGGATGGATCAGCGTGTGCGGTGCCAGCTACTCGTACGGCGAGACCGACATCTTCTCGCTCGACACCCGTTCCGGCATGCAGATTGTGTGGATAGGCACCAGCATCGTCTTGGGCTTCGTCATCCTCATGCTCGACGACCGCTTCTACGACACCTTCTCCTACATCATCTATGCCCTGCTCCTGCTGCTGCTTTTTGTCACCATCTTCAATCCGCACAGCATCAAGGGCTCCCGCTCGTGGCTTGTCCTCGGCCCCCTGCGCGTGCAGCCCGCCGAGTTCGCCAAGTTCGCCACCGCCTTGGCCTTGTCCAAGCTCATGTCCACCTACGGCTACACCATCCAGCAGTGGAAAAACTTCGGCGCGGCCCTGCTCCTCATCGTCATGCCCATGCTGTGCATCGTGCTGCAGCGCGAGACGGGGTCCGCACTTGTCTACCTCTCCTTCTTCCTCATGTTCTACCGTGAGGGCATGCCCGGCAGCATCCTCTTTACCGGCGTAGCCTTGGTGGTCTACTTCGTCGTGGGCATCCGCTTTGCCGAGGTCTACATGGCCGGCTCGCCCACGTCGGTGGGCAAGTTCTCGGTCATGCTGCTCATCCAGCTGTTCTCCATCGGCATGGTGTGGGTCTACTGCAACCAGCGCACGGCGTGGCGCCTGCTGCTCTACTGTCTGGCCGTCACCCTCGTTGCGCTGCCCCTGCTCAAGGTACCTTTCGACATTGTCTACATCCAGCTTGTCATGACGGCAGTGCTCATCGGCTACTTGGTGTGGGAGGGCTTAGGCTCGCGCCTGCGCGCCTACTTCTTCATCGCCCTCTTCGCCCTCGGCTCCGTGGGTTTCTTCTACGGTGCCGACTTCATCATGAACAATGTCATGGAGCCTCACCAGCGGTCGCGCATCAACGTGCTGCTCGGCCTCGACGAAGACCTGCGCGGTGCGGGCTACAACGTCCACCAGTCCGAGATAGCCATCGGCTCCGGCGGCTTGGAGGGCAAGGGCTTCCTCAACGGCACGCAGACCAAGCTGAAGTTCGTGCCCGAGCAGGACACCGACTTCATCTTCTGCACCGTGGGCGAGGAGGAGGGCTTCCTTGGCTCCGCCGGCGTGCTGCTGCTCTTCCTTGCGCTCATCCTGCGGCTCATCCACCTCTCCGAGCGGCAACCGTTCCGCTTCGGCCGTGTCTATGGCTACTGTGTGCTTAGCATCTTCCTCTTCCATGTCTTCATCAATGTCGGCATGGTGTTAGGGCTCACCCCCGTCATCGGCATCCCGCTGCCCTTCTTCAGCTACGGCGGTTCCTCGCTGTGGGGTTTCACCATCCTTCTTTTCATCTTCCTCCGCCTCGACGCCAGCCGCAACCTCATCAGGTCGTAGCCCTCGCGCGCGTACCTTAATATTATTTTCGATTTTACGATTTTCGATTTACGATTTTCTCTTGCTTCTTGCCTCTTGCTTCTTGCCTCTTGCCTCTTGCCTCTTGCTTCTTTTATAATAGAATTATTCTGAAACGGCAAAGGAAATGAGGGGGACATGAAATAAATTTGTAATTTTTTTGGCCGTTTCAATTATAATCCCTATCTTTGCAACGCTTACTATATCAGGCACATTGAAGCCAAAACAAAGAACGGACGAGCAAAAAGAAAGAATATAAAACATAATATTAACTAAAAGAAACCAAATTATGAAAAGAAAATTACTTGCTTTAGTGACGCTGATGCTATGCGCCGTGACGGGGGCGTGGGCAGATAAAACAGTAACAGCCTCTTGGCTTGCGCCATCCAGTACGATGACGTTAACAGGTACTTCAACGGATGAAAATGGATTGATTGCAAATGACGCATCTTTAAGCAGTGCTCTTAAATATGTTAATGTTTGGGGTAAAAATAACACGTATTATTATGTTGTTGATAGGAATGACGATACGCAGGATACCAAAGGAACTATCAACACCAACCGTTACATTGACTTCACTGCAACTGTTCCAACAGGGGTCGTGTTTACTCTTAACACGATAGAAATCGTTGGAGTTGGTGCTGGTACAGGTAACAATTCTTTTAGAGTGGATTTTATTGATGATGACGGAAACACAACTGTCAGAAATGCAGCAACAGTTGGAAGTGGATCAGAATCGGCTGTTAGTTATTCTTTCACAGAGCCAAAAAATTATGAAGCAGGTACTACTATTACTATTCGTGCATATGTCGGCATCAACAACACCGATGCAGCAAAGAATGTGGGCTTCCGTGATGTTAAGATGACAGGAACATATGCGAGCAGTGATGCTCCAGACTCAGCTCCTGTTATTACTGCTCAACCTCAGAGTGAAAATACCTACATAGGGACGGCAATAACGCTTTCCGTAACAGCGATGGGAAAACCTGCTCCCGAATATCAATGGTATTCATGCGACGATGCAGACAAGACCAATTCTCTGAAAATAGAGGGAGCTACTTCTAAGACTTATTCTTTTACCCCGGCGGAAGAAAAGACGTATTATTTCTATGTAACAGTAACTAATACGAAGGGTTCGGTGATTTCGAAAGTGGTCTCTGTTACGGCCGTTCCTGAGCCTACAGCAGCTCCGACATTTAAGGTTTTGGGCAATACAATCCAATTAGAAACCACCACGTCCGGTGCTGTCATTTATTACGAAATTGATAATGCAGAGGTAAAGAGCAGTGAAAGCAAGATAGAGTATACTGGGGCTTTCATTCCTCCTTATAGTTGTACGATTTATGCTTATGCTGATAAGAATGGGAGCACTTCAGAAGTTGTTTCAAAAGAATTTACTCATTCCTTTGTGGGTTACGTAATAGGTGACAAGATAGCAGTTTTACAGCCAGAGTCTCATGGCGATAGTGATTCTGATTATGAAAATAACACATACACCAATAATGGCTTCTCATTAATAGGAACTGCTAAACTTACTAATTCTGCGCGTGGTGTGTATGATTATCATTTTAAGACCAGCGGGACTTTGACAGTTAAAGCCCCAGCAGGAGCTACTATTAAGTCTATTAAAATTTATGGAACCAGCAATGATGCCTCTAAGGTCGCTACAATTACAGCTGGCGAGGGCGCTACAGTTGTAACAAATCCTGCAGAATTGATGCCTCGTGATGTAAAAGTGGATAATGAGCAAACTATGACCGAAATAGTATTAACTGTTGACGAACCGACAGATGGCAATAGTGTGTCATTTACTTTAGGCAGAGAATCACGTCTTTATATTGAGGTGTATGGAACAAACAAAAAGGAACTCACCACCACCCATAACATGGCAGGCTGGAAGTCGTTCTATGATGCCGATAACAACTACACGTTAGACGAGAATACAACGGCATACGTGGCCACTGAGGTGGCGCAGGATGAGACGGAGTTCGCTTATGCTAAGTACGATGTGGTGTTAGAGCCCATCAGTGCAGTGCCCGCTGGTACGGCCGTGTTGCTGAAGACTACCAACCAGTTGGACGACGGCACCTATTCGATGGAGTTGACCGAAGCAGAAAGTGTGCCGACTTCCAACGTCTCCAATTGGCTGAAAGCTGCGGAAGATGCAGAAAACACTGTTGTCTACCGCTTGGGTTACAATATCAATGCCGGTGTGGCTTTCTTCCCCTACACGATTGATACTTCTAAGCCTGACGTGGTGGTGCTCGATTGGGACGCTTCTAATCAGGCCCGCCAGCTGACTATCCGCATCAGCGACGGCAGTGAGACGACGGCTATCAAGAGCGTGGACGTGAACGTCAGCGCGAACAAGACGGTCTACGACCTGCAGGGTCGCCGCGTGACGCAGCCCTCGAAGGGACTCTACATTGTGAATGGCAAGAAGGTAATAATTAAGTAAAGTAAGGAGACACAAGATATGAAAAAGACTTATATGAAACCCTCGATGAGGAACTATCGTTTTGAGACTGCGCCGCTGTTAGACGGTTCTCCCACATCGCTGCCCATTGCTGATGGTCAGCCCACGGAGTGGGGTGCCCGCGAGGACACCTTCGATGACGGATGGGGCGACGGATGGACCGACGACGCGGAGTATTGATGCGACACGTATGGCAAAAGCAGTGCCCTGGCTCACCACGAGCCGGGGCACTTTTCTATATGTAACATTTCCTTATGTTACATAGCGCAAAAAACATGCTATTTGTGTAACGAAAAAAATGCCCTCACCCACTGCACCCACAACACTGGACATCAGTGTTGTGGGTGCAGTGGGTGAGGGTAATAAAATTTATTCACTACTATACGCGCGCGCACGCGAGAGAGAGCTGCTGCAACGGTTACTAAAAGTTACTACGTTCAGCATGAAAATTCTGATGCTGATTACAAAAATTCCCACCATGGGAATTTTTGTAATCAGCTACGGACGGGCGGTACTGGTGAGCTTCATTCCGATGTCGGCAATGCCGGGCAGTATTTCGCGTTTCATGTCGTGACGTATGGCCACCTGCAGTCGCTCGCCCTGCTGCAAGTGCAGCGTGTTGAGGTGGAAGAGCGACTGGTAGTGGCTCACGCCGCGCCCCTTGGCGTTGCCCTGCTGGTCGAAGAGTGTGCAGGTGAGCGTGTCGGTGCGGTGGTCGCGGCTGACGAGTGCCGTCTGCTCGACGATGAGTGTGAGCTTGGTGAAGGGGTAGTCGCCGCTGATGCGCACGCCGACCTCCTGCTTGTAGGTGCCCTCCTGCAGTTCACCGGTGTTGAAGGTCAGCGTGTCGTTGCGCTCCCATCCGCTCAGCGGCGTGTGCTCGTAGTGGTTGTAGACGGTATGCCGCTGGCATGCCGTGCCGAGCAGGGCCATGAGCAGGAGCACGGCGGCGGTCCGTGCCGGTCTACGCTTTGCCATCGCCTTTGGCTTGTGGCTGGTGAGTTTTATGCTGGTTGGCCTGCTGGTTGCCTTGCTGGGGCTTCTTCTTTTTCTTGCGTTTCTTGGCGCGGTCGAAGCGGTTGATGTTGTCCTGCGTGGCCAGGTCGACGGCGGTTTCGGGCTTCTTGGCCTGTGCCGTCTCGTCCTGCAGCGCGTCGGGCTTCACGCCCTTGCGGTTCAAGTCGATGATTTGTCGTGCGCGCTGTGCGGTGATGGTCTCCAGGTTGGCGCCCATGTTCTTGTCGGTAGAGTAGGTGACCAGCCCGGCCAGGATGTCGGCCTTGAAGTAGTGGTAGTCGCCGTCCATGGTCTGCAGCACCACGTCCTTCTGCGGCAGCTTGCGTCCGGCCTCGATGTAGGTGTCCACCTCGTAGTTCAGACAGCACTTCAGCTTGGCGCACATGCCGGCCAGTTTCTGCGGGTTGAGCGAGATGTCCTGGAAGCGTGCCACCGACGTGCCCACGCTGGAGAAGTTCTTCATCCATGTGGCGCAGCACAGTTCGCGGCCGCAGGGTCCGGTGCCGCCTATGCGTCCGGCCTCCTGTCGTGCGCCTATCTGCTTCATCTCGATGCGTACGTGGAAGGTGGCTGCCAGGTCCTTGATGAGCTGCCGGAAGTCGACGCGCTCGTCGGCGATGTAGTAGAAGATGGCCTTGTTGCCGTCGCCCTGATATTCCACGTCGCCGATTTTCATGTTCAGTCCTAAGCCTTTGGCTATCTGGCGGCTCTCAATCATGGTGGAGTGCTCGCGCGCCTTGGCCTCGCGGAATTTCTCCATGTCGATGTTGCGGGCCAGACGGTAGACGCGGCGTATCTCCTCCGAGCTCTTCAGGTTAGCCTTCTTCAGCTGCAGCTTGGCCAGCCGGCCGGTGAGGGTGACCACGCCGATGTCGTGTCCCGGGTTGGCCTCGACGGCCACCACGTCGCCCTTCTTCAGCGGCAGCTGGTTGATGTTATGGTAGTAGCCCTTCCGGGTGTGCTTGAACTGCACCTCCACGAGGTCGGTGTCGTTGGTGTTTCCCGGCACGTCAGCCAGCCAGTCGTAGGTGTTGAGCTGACGGTCCTGTCGTCCCACGGCCTGATGGCACAGTCCGCGGCTGCATCCGGTTTTTATTTCGTATTCTTTTTCCATGTTTTATTTTTGGATGAGTAGTACAATCATTTGCAGTGCGAAGTCGAAGAACACCACCTTGGCGTTGGCGTTCTGTCCGATGTCGCGGTAGGCCCGTTCGGCCAGTTCGGTGACGGGCAGTATGTTGGCCTCGTTGACGAAGCGTGCGAAGTTGCGTGCGAAGTCCTCCTCGCGCTGCGTCATGTAGCAGAGCTCCGGCTGCTGGAAGTTGTAGACGAAGTTCTCGCGGATGAGCCGCAGGAAGTATTCCAGAAAGCGGCGCTGCCGCTCGCGCCCGAGGGCTGCCATCTGGTCGCTCCACGTCTTCAGGTCGCGCACCTTGCGCTGGTAGGCCAGTCGCATGAGGCTCTGGAAGAAGTCGAGGAAGCGCTCGTTCTCGGCGTCGGTGCCTAACAGCTGCAGGGCTTTGAGCCAGCTGCCGTTGGCCATGCGGGTGATGCGTGTGGCGTCGGCGTCGCCCAGTCCGCGCCGGCTGACGAGTGCCTGGCGGATGTCGTCGTCGCTGATGCGCCGCACGTCGATGCGCTGCACGCGGCTGCGTATGGTCTCCAACAGTTGGTCGGGCTCTTGGCACACCAGCAGGAAGACGGTCTGCGAGGGCGGTTCCTCCAGCAGCTTCAGTATTTTGTTGGCGCACTCGATGTTCATGCGCTCGGGCAGCCAGACGATGCTGACCTTGTAGCCGCCCTGACTCGACTTGAGCGACAGCTTGTGCACCAGCTCGTCGCTCTCGCCGGCGGTGATGATGGCCTGCTGGTTCTCGCCGCCCATCAGTTCGAGCCATTCCGTCATGGAGAAGTAGTGGCTGCGCATGACGAGTTCGTGCCACTGCGCGGCGAAGTCGTCGCTCACCGGTTTGTGGTCGCTGCTCATGGAGGGCAGCTTGATGGTGGGGTAGCTGAAGTGCAGGTCGGGGTGCTCCAGCCGGTGCAGCATGGCCGCGTCGTTGGGCGTGCGCGACAGCAGTTCCGTGGCGAAGCCGATGGCCAGGGCCAGCTTGCCGCAGCCCTGCGGACCGCAGAGCATGATAGCGTGGGGCAGGCGTCCCTCGCCGGCCATCTGCATCAGGCGTTGCTGCGCCTCGTGCTGTCCTATCACCTGTTCAAAAGCCATAATTGTTGCAAAGGTACGGAAAATCAGCAGAAAAGCCAAAAAGTTTTTGGCTTTTCTTGATTTTTGGGGGGTCGGCGGGATAACGGCGGGATAATGGCGGAATTCCGGTATTCCGGTATTCCGGTATTCCGCTGCGGGATTCCGGAATTTCGGGATTGCGGGATTTCGGTGTTACTTGATGTTGAGCGTGCCGTTGCAGGCAGGATAGGTGCTGCAGCTCCAGAACTCTTTGCCGGAGTTGATGCCTTTTTTGGCTACGCGCTTGATCATGGGCTTGCCACACAGCGGACAGGAGGGGGCGGTGGACTGGATGCTCTGGCTGGTGCGGTAGGCCAGACGCTCGGCGGTGAGCCCTTCGGTGAAGCCACCCTCGGCCTTGAAGGTCTCTAACTGCCGCTCCATCTGGCGGTTGATCATCAAGGTGAGCCTGTTGCACAACACCAACAGACAGTTGGCAGCCGCCGTAGAGTCGTTGGCTTTGAGCCACGGGTCGAACTTGTGTTTCTGGGTCAGTATGTGGAGGCTGCTCTGGTGCAGCACGTCGTCCTTGTACTGCGGGCGGTCCAAGCTGATGTCGTTGACGCTGTGGTAGTCGGCCGCCGTCACAGACCACGGTGCGCACTCCATCCGCAACAGCCAGTTCAGGTAGTCGTTGGCCAGCTCGGCCAGGCTGGCGCGGGCCACGTCGGTGAGCTTCATCTCCGTTTCCTTGGATGTCGTGCGTCGCGAGTTGCCCTCGGCAATGTTTGCCGGTACCGAGCGTGCGGCCTGCGTCATCTGGTCGTACTGGCGTCCGCAGGGGTCGTTGGTGCGGTTGAGGTACTTGGTGCAGAAGTCTTGCGTGGCCAATTGGATGACGTTGGCCAGCACCCATGTGTCTAACCAGTAGTAGCTGAAGCGGGTGATTTCGAGCATGGTTTTTTTAATTTTTTTGCGGTATTACGGGATTACGGGATTCCGGTATTCCGCTGCGGGATTTCGGGATTTCGGGATTTCGGGATTTCGGGATTTCGGCGGGTCACAGCAGACGCTGGGCTACGCCTACTACGGAGTCGACGGCGGAGACGGTGTAGAAGTGGATGTTGTGGACGCCGTGGGCGTAGAGGTCGCGGCACTGGGCGGTGGTCCACTCGATGCCTAACTGGCGGGCCTGCTCGTCGGTGGTGCACTTGACGATTTCGCGCGCCAGCTCCTCGGGGATGTCGCAGTGGAACGTCTTGGGCACTACGGTGAGCTGCGAGAGCTTGGCGAAGGGCTTGATGCCAGGCACGATGGGTATGGTGATGCCCATCTGGCGGGCACGGCTGACGAAGTCGAAGTATTTGCTGTTGTCGTAGAAGAGCTGGGTGACGGCATACTGCGCGCCTAACTGCTGCTTCTGCAGCAGATACTCCATGTCGCGCTCCAGGTTGGGCGCCTCCTCGTGCTTCTCGGGGTAGCAGGCCACGCCGAAGTCGAAGGGCTGGCCGGGGTGTGCCATGGGCGTGCCGTCGGCAAAGTAGCCGTCGTTGAAGCGCGTCACCTGCCGTATGAGGTCGGTGGTGTGGGCGTGTCCGCCCGGCGTGGGCGTGAAGCGGCTGTCGTCGCGCGCCTTGTCGCCGCGCAGCAGCATGAGGTTGCTGATGCCGAGAAACTGCAGGTCAAGCAGTTCGTACTCCGTCTGCTCGATGGTGGTGCCGCTGCAGATGACGTGGGGCACCACGGGCACATGGTAGCGCTGCTGTATGGCCGCAGCAATGGCTATGGTTCCCGGGCGTCTGCGCACGCGTCTGCGCTCAAACTGTCCGCCGGGCAGCTCGTTGTAGACGAACTCGGAGTGGTGGGTGGTGATGTTGATGAAGGCGGGGTTGAAGGGTACCAGCCTGTCGATGGTGGCAAAGAGTGCTGCGGTGCCGTTGCCCTTGAGCGGTGGCAGCACCTCGAAGGAGAAACGCTTGTCGCTGCTGTCTTTGTTGATGTATTCTGCTACTGTCATCATGGTTTGTGTTGATATAAACGATGCAAAATTAGTTAAAAAGTGGGTGAAAAGCAAGGATTTCGGAAGAAAAGCGTTACTTTTGTAAACAATTAACGCAAACTAACCCGTAAAACGCATCAATATTATGAGACAAGAACAGTTAGGTAGCAAAGCCTACCTCTTTAGCATTGTGCTGGTCGCCGTGTTGGGCGGCCTGCTCTTCGGTTACGACACCGCAGTCATCTCGGGAGCCGAGAAGGGACTCCAGGCATTCTTCATGGAAGCGCAGGACTTCAAGTACACGGACGGGTGGCACGGCTTCACGTCGGCGTCGGCGCTCATCGGCTGCATCATCGGCTCCGGACTGTCCGGACTGTTGGCCACCCGCTGGGGCCGCAAGCGGTCGCTCATCCTGGCCGGTGTGCTGTTCTTTGTCTCGGCCTTGGGGTCGGCACGGCCGGAGTTTCTGTTCTTCAACTACGGTGAGCCTTCGTACAGCCTGCTCATCATGTTCAACTTCTACCGCATCATTGGCGGCATCGGCGTGGGACTGGCCTCGGCCATTTGCCCGATGTATATCAGCGAGGTGGCTCCCAGCAACATCCGCGGTATGCTGGTCAGCTGCAACCAGTTCGCCATCATCTTCGGACAGTTAGTGGTCTACTTTGTCAATTTCTTTATCTTAGGCGACCACCTGCAGCCGTTAGTCGAGGAGATGGGGCGCGGACTCATGGCCATCAACCCCGCCGCACAGTGGACGGTGACCACGGGCTGGCGCTACATGTTCGGCAGCGAGGCCGTGCCGGCTGGACTCTTCGCCCTGCTCATCTGCTTCGTGCCTGAGACGCCGCGTTACTTAGTGTCGGTAGGTCAGGACAGCAAGGCATTACACGTGTTGACCAAAATCAACGGACTGGAGCGCGCCCAGACGGTGCTGGCCAGCATCAAGGAGACGCTGGTGGCCAAGACGGAACCGCTGTTCAGCTATGGTCACATGTGCATATTCGTGGGCATCATGCTCAGCGTGTTCCAGCAGGCTGTGGGCATCAACGCCGTGCTGTACTACGCACCGCGCATCTTCGGCGACATGGGTATGCAGAACCCCATGGTCATCACCGTGCTCATGGGCTTCATCAACATCCTGTTTACCCTCGTGGCCATCTTCACCGTCGAGATGTGGGGCCGCAAGCCGCTGCTCATCTGGGGTTCGTTAGGCATGGCCGTGGGAGCCTTCGGCGTGGCCATAACCTTCGGCCAGGCCGGCATGGAGGTGGTGACAGCCGTCAGCATCATGGTCTATTCGGCCTCGTTCATGTTCTCGTGGGGACCCATCTGCTGGGTGCTTATTGCCGAAATCTTCCCCAACACCATCCGTGGTGCTGCCGTGGCCATCGCCGTGGCCTTCCAGTGGATTTTCAACTTCATCGTGTCGTCGACCTTCGTGCCGATGTTTAACATGCACCTGACCGAGGGCGACAACTTCGGACACTGGTTCACCTACGGGCTGTATGGCGTCATCTGCGTCATCGCCGCCCTCTTCGTCTGGCGATTGGTGCCCGAGACGAAGGGCAAGACCTTGGAGGATATGACCAAACTGTGGCGCTGGAAGGGCTACGTGCCCGGCGAGGGCGTTCACGAGGGTAAGGAGTATTCGCGTGGTGTGTAGTTTAAGGTTTTGAGTTTAGAGTTTTGAGTTTTTGAGTTTTGTTTATGAAAAAGATACTTGTAGCAGAAGACAATGACAGCAACTACATGCTGATGACGTACATACTGAAGCGGCACTACGACTTCGTCAGGGCATGCAACGGCCAGGAGGCCGTTGCCATGGCCGACGACGAGAAGCCCGACCTGATACTGATGGACATCAAGATGCCGCTGATGGACGGCTTGGAGGCCACGCGCCTCATCAAGTCCCGCCAGCCGCAGCTGCCCATCATAGCCATAACGGCCAACGCCTTCGACGTTGACCGTCAGAGTGCGTTGGCCGCCGGTTGCGACGACTTCCTGTCAAAGCCTGTCAGTGCCGAGAAGTGCCTTTCCATTATTCGTCAGTTTGTTGGCGAATAATGGAATGTTGAATGAGGAATGTTGAATGAGGAATGTTGAATGTTGAATTATCGGCTTTGCCGATGAAGAATTACGAATGTTGAATTACAGCCATTAGGTAAATCGTCCAAAACTCTTCATTCTTCATCGGCAAAGCCGATAATTCAACATTCAACATTCCTCATTCAACATTCGTAATTCTTCATCGGCAAAGCCGATAATTCAACATTCCTCATTCAACATTCCTCATTAGAAAATTACATTCCTCATTAGAAAATTACATATATCCTAACCACCGCAGGATGTCGTTCAGGTTGGCGACGACCATGAGCAGGATGAGCAGTCCGAAGCCTACGTATTCGGCACGGATCATAAACTCCTCCGAGGGCTTGCGGCCCGTCACCATCTCGTAGAGCAGGAACAGCACATGACCGCCGTCCAAGGCCGGAATGGGCAGAATGTTCATGAAGGCGAGGATGATGCTGAGGAATGCCGTCATCTTCCAGAACATATACCAGTCCCATGTCGGCGGGAACAGGCTGCCGATGGCTCCGAAGCCGCCTAACGACTTGGCGCCCTCGGCGCTGAAGACGTACTTCATGTCGTCGACGTAGGAGGCCAGCACATGCCAGCCGTACTTGATGCCGGCGGGAATGCTCTCGAAGAAACCGTATTCGCGTGTGACAGGCTTATAGAGGTTGGCTATGGTGGGGACGTAGAAACCAAGCTTCAGTTCCGGCGTCATGATGACCTGTGCCGTGTCGGTGCGCTCGCTGTTGCCGAAGACGATGGTGACGGTGCGCGCCTTGATGCTGTCGGCCGCAGTGACGGCGGTGGCCAGCAGGTCTTCACGCCGTCCTAACTGTTCGGTGAATGCGTTGTAGGAGTCGATGGGCGTGCCGTTGAACGCCAGGATGTGGTCGCCGGCCTTCATGCCGATGGTGGCCGCCGGTGACCCCGGCATGACGCTGTCGACGCGTGCCGGCATGAGGGGACGGACGAAGGAGGGGTCGGCCTTGAGCATGTTCAGCAGGTTCAGCTCGCCGGGCAGCGTGATGCTGACGCGCTTGCCGTCACGCATGACGTCGACGCGGTGCGCCTCCGAGATGTCGCGGTAGAGGTCGGCGGAGAAGTCCTTGAAGGCTCCCTTCTCGGTGCCTAACAGGATGTCGCCGTCCCGGAAGCCGTACGACTTGGCCTCCTGGTTGAACTTCATGCCGAGCGTCATGTCCTTGACGGGGATGTAGGTGTCGCCCCACCAGAAGAGTATCTGGGAGTAGATGAACAGGGCCAGTAGGAAGTTGACCAGCACGCCGCCAATCATGATGAGCAGGCGCTGCCAGGCGGGTTTGGCACGGAACTCATAGTCCTTGACGGGCTGTTTCATCTGTTCGGTGTCGAAGCTCTCGTCTATCATGCCCGCTATCTTGCAGTAGCCGCCGAGGGGCAGCCAGCCGATGCCGTACTCGGTATCGCTGTTCTTGGGTTTGAACTTGAACAGGCTGAACTTCCAGTCGAAGAAGATGTAGAACTTCTCGACCCTTACGCCGAAGAGTTTGGCGAAGAAGAAGTGGCCACCCTCGTGCAGGAACACCAGCAGGGTGATGGCCAGGACGAACTGTAATACTCTGATTAAAAAGATTTCCATTGTTTTTTTGTTTTTTGGGGGGCGGTATTCCAGTATTATGGTATAACGGGATTCCGCAGCGGTATTTCGGGATTTCCGGTGTTTCCGGGACTCCGCTTTAAGATTTCTGTGGCTATGCGGCGGGCCTCGGCGTCGGTGGCTACGTAGGTGTCGTAGTCGGGGGTGGCGGAGAAGGTGCAGCGGGCCATGGTCTGCTCGATGATGTCGCTCATCTGCAGGAACGTGCAGCGGTCTTCGAGGAAGGCGCGGTTGACAATCTCGTTGGCTGCGTTGACGATGCACGGCATGTTGCCACCCTTGCGGATGGACTCGAAGGCTAAGGCCAGGCAGCGGAACTTCGTGAGGTCTGGCTCGAAGAACTCCAGCTTCTGGGCAAAGAAGTCGAGGCGGGCACCGCTGAGCGGCAGTCGCTTGGGGAACGAGAAGGCGTACTGGATGGGCAGGCGCATGTCGGGAACCCCCAACTGGGCCTTGACGGCTCCGTCCTGAAACTGCACGGCGGAGTGGACGATGCTCTGCGGGTGGACGAGCACCTGTATCTGCGACGCCTTGACGCCGAAGAGCCACTTGGCCTCGATGACCTCGAAGCCCTTGTTCATCATGGTGGCCGAGTCGATGGTTATCTTGGCACCCATGTCCCAAGTGGGGTGCCGCAGGGCGTCGGCCTTGGTGACGCGTTCCAGCTGCTGCATGGTGCAGTTGCGGAACGGTCCGCCGGAGGCTGTGAGCAGTATCTTCTCGATGGGGTTGTGGTCTTCGCCGACAAGGCTCTGGAAGATGGCCGAGTGCTCGCTGTCGACGGGCAGGATGGGGGCGTGGTGCTCGGAGGCCAGGTCGCGGATGAGTTCGCCGGCCACCACCAGTGTCTCCTTGTTGGCCAGGGCTATGGCCTTGCGGGCCTTGATGGCATGGATGGTCGGCGAGAGTCCTGCAAAGCCCACCATGGCGGTGAGCACCATGTCGATGGGCGTGGCCTCCACGATTTCGTCCAGAGCCTGACGGCCGGCATACACCTTGACGTCGGGCATGTCGTCCATGAGCCGTCGCAGGTCGTCGTATCGCTGCTCGTTGGCAATGACCACGGCGGCGGGCTTGAAGCGGTGTGCCTGTTCGGCCAGCAGTTCCACCTTGTTGTTGGCGGTGAGGCAGTAGACTTCGTAGAGGTCGCTGTGCTCGCTGATGACCTGCAGGGCCTGTGTGCCTATGGAACCTGTGGAGCCGAGGATGGCTATTTGTCGTTTCTTCATATTTCAGATATCTAATAGTCCTGTGGGAATGTTCATCGTGATGAGGCGTGCCTTGCTGTCGATGGACTCGATGAGTTCGTCGTTGGCAGGAATGAGTGTGCCGTCCTCCAGCACGAAGAGGATGTTGGCGGTGCTGTCGTCAATGTCGGCGACGGTGCCTATCTTGGTGCCGGTGGAGGCTTCGGCCAAGTCGAAGCCTACGAGGGAGGAGAGCGAGGGGGCGTCGTCGGTCGCGTCGGCCAGGGCGCGGGGGAAGTAGACGTCGCAGCCCGTCAGTTCGGAGGCGCGCTGCTGGGTGTCGACGTTGCAGAACTTGACCAGACATAGCGTGTCGCTGCGGAAGCGGTACTCCTCCATGAAGAAAGGTACCAGGATGCCGTTGACCTCCAGCACCAAGTAGTCGGCGTCCACGCGGTCGAAGACATCGTCGTCGAACTGCAGCGACACCTCGCCGCGCACGCCGTGCGCCTTGCCCAGGCGGCCTATCTTGTAAACGTCCTCAGTCTTTATCATGCTTTATTCTCCTCTCACAATCTTTGCACCCATAGCGTTCAGGCGCTGCTCGATGTGCTCGTAGCCGCGGTCTATCTGCTCGATGTTGCTGATGACGCTCGTGCCTTGGGCACTCATGGCGGCAATGAGCAGGGCGATGCCCGCGCGGATGTCGGGGCTCGACATGCGGCTGCCGTGGAGCTCGCGGCTGTGGTCGTGGCCTACGACGACGGCGCGGTGGGGGTCGCAGAGGATAATCTGGGCACCCATGTCGATGAGGCGGTCGACGAAGAACAGTCGGCTCTCGAACATCTTCTGGTGGAAGAGCACCGAGCCGCGGGCCTGTGTGGCCACGACGATGAGCACGCTGAGCAGGTCGGGGGTCAGTCCCGGCCAGGGTGCGTCGGCCAGCGTCATGATGGTGCCGTCTATGAATGAGTCGACGACGTAGTGGTGCTGACGGGGGATGTAGAGGTCGTCGCCGTCCGCGTCTATCTGTATGCCTAAGCGGCGGAAGGCGTCGGGGATGATGCCCAGGTTCTTGAGCGACACGTCCTTGATGCGGATGCCGTCGCCGCACATGGCTGCCATGCCGATGAAGGAGCCTACCTCAATCATGTCGGGCAGCAGCGTGTGCTTAGTGCCGTGCAGCTGCTTGACGCCGGTGATGGTGAGCAGGTTGCTGCCGATGCCGTGGATGCGGGCACCCATGCGGTTGAGCATGTGGCAGAGCTGCTGGATGTAGGGTTCGCAGGCAGCGTTGTAGATGGTGGTGGTCCCTTCGGCCATGACCGCGGCCATGATGATGTTGGCAGTACCCGTGACCGAGGCTTCGTCGAGCAGCATGTAGGTGCCCTTCAGCTGTCGGGCACCAATCTCGTAGACGTTGCGCTCCGGCACCTGCCGGAACTGCGCTCCTAAGTTGCGGAACCCTAAGAAGTGGGTGTCCAGCCGGCGGCGTCCTATCTTGTCGCCGCCCGGTTTGGCCACGATGGCCTTGCCCATGCGCCCTAACAGCGGACCAATCATCATGACCGAGCCGCGCAGCTGGGCGCACTTGCGGACGAACTCGTCGCTTTGCAGGTAGTCCAGGTTCAGGTCGTCGGCCTGAAAGCTGTAGTCCGTGCCGTTCCGTCCCACCTTGACCCCGATGTCGTGCAACAGCTGGATGAGGTTGTTGACATCGCGGATGTCGGGGATGTTGCTGATGACCACCTCGTCACTGGTGAGCAACGTGGCACAGATGACCTGCAGAGCCTCGTTCTTTGCACCCTGTGGCGTGATGGTGCCGCTGAGCAGGTGGCCGCCTTCTATCTGGAATGATGCCATGTGTAAGTTCTTTTAGCCTCTCTTGCGCTTGTTCCTCCTGTTATCGTTGCCGCCAGCAGGCTGCTTGCGGTCGAAGCGGAATGTGGACAGGTCTATCTTGATGGCGCCGTCGGTGTAGTAGGCCAGGTCGTCAGCCACTTTCTCGTCGTCTATCGTGCCGTGACCCCATGCTGCCAGGTCGCGCTTCATCTGGTTGGCGGTGTAGCGCACCAGCTCGTCGCGGGCGGCACCGGCAGGCATCGTCTTGAGTCTCTCGAAGATGTTCGACAGCAGGCGGCCGTAGTGGCGCGAGTAGGACTTGTTGTCGCCGGGCAGCTTCATGGGCTGGGGCTTCGTCAGTATCTTCTCGGCTTCACCCACGTCGTAGGGCCAGTCTATGTCGAGCTGCTTATGGCTCATCAGGTAGAGGTGGTCCCAAAGCGTCTGCTCGTAGTTGGGCGTGGTGCGCAGCATCGGGTTCTTGTTCTCCATCTGCCGGATGATGGTGCGGGCACAGCGGGTGCGCTCGCTCTTGGTGGGCAGTGCCACCGCCACGTCGACCATCTTCTGGATTTCGCGCCCGTACTCAGACATTACTAATTTCTCGCGCTGGGTGTTGTAGTCTAATCCTTTGATTTCCATCAGTATTATTTGCGAATGATTGTGTTATAGCAGTTTCTTGGGCTTGATGGCTACGAAGTCCTTCAGGTAGAACGGCACGAAGTAGGCCACGTCCTCGTACTGCCCGTTGAGAAACCGTTTCTCGGCTATCGGCTGCATCCATTTGGCCAACGGTTCTATGCCGTCGATGAAGTGGGCGTTGGGGTGGTCGATGACCTCCATGCACTTCTTCGCACCGTTGCCAAAGAAGTAGACGGGACGCTCGTCGAGCCACGGACGGTAGGTGTCGGCCGTGACAATGTCGGCACCGACGGGTCGCACCGCCTTCAGCGACCGTTCGTAGAGTGCGGCGTAGACCTCCATGCGACGTGCGTCGAGCATGGGGCAGAGCAGGGCGTCGTCAGGCAGTGCGACGGCTTCTGCCTCGCCAGCCACCTTCACTTTTTCCTTCAGTAGCACGGGGACGCACAGCAGTTCCAGCGTGGGCACGGCGATGAGTTTCAGGTCGCGGCCGTAGCACAGCCCCTTGGCCATGGACACGCCGATGCGCAGTCCCGTATAGGAGCCGGGACCGCAGCTGACGCTGACGGCATCGAACGGAATGGCGTGGTTGTCGGTGAACGACAGCGCCTCGTCGACCATGGTGCCTAACTGCTCTGCGCCGGCGCCCTTCTCGCCGTGTGCCTCCTGCTCGAAAATGCACTGTCCGTCTTCCGATACGGCGACGGAGCAGGCGTTCGTGCTGGTCTCAATATGTAGTATGCAAGCCATAATTGCGTGCAAAGGTACAAAATAATTCAGAAAAAGCGCCCTTATTCACAATTATTTAGTAATTTAGTGTCGCCTGTCGTCCGTGCGCGCATGTTTCCAAGGCCGCCGCGAAGGAATGACAAAATCTATACAATCGGCGACGGCGCGTAAAATAACCGAAAAGTGTGCCTGTGCTGGGCACACTGTGTGCCTGCCGTTGGCACACTGTGTGCCCACCGTTGGCACACTTTGCGATTTGGGCACTCGCGGACGGGGCGGAAAGTAAGAAATGCGTACAATCAGCACCGGCACGATAAGAAAAAACGGCTTTTTCTTTTGTTTTGCTCTCGATTATTCGTACCTTTGCAGGCAAAAATAGCAGTTATGATACAGTCGATGACGGGCTACGGCAAGACTACGGTAGCCTACAATGGAAAGAAAATCAACGTGGAAGTGAAGTCGCTCAACTCCAAACAGTTGGACATGACGTCACGCATTGCTCCCCTCTACCGTGAGAAGGAACTGGAGATGCGGCAGATCCTGTCGGAAAAACTGCTGCGCGGCAAGGTGGAGTTCAACGTCTGGGTAGAAAACGACGAGACAGCAGAAGGCGGACTGGTGAACACGGAGCTGATGCAGAGCTACTACAATCAGTTGAAAGCCTTTGCCGACAAGAACCAGCTGAAGGATGTCGACTGGATGGTGACGCTTGTGCGCATGCCCGATGTGTTTAACAAGGTGGACACCGAGGAGGTGAGCGACGAGGAGTGGGCAGTGGTGCGCCAGGCGGTCTGCGACGCCGTGCAGAACCTGATAGACTTCCGCACGCAGGAAGGTGCGGCCTTGGCCAAGAAGTTCAGCGAGAAGATTGACAACATTGAGCAGTTGCTGGCCAGCATTGAGCCCTACGAGAAGAGTCGCGTCGAGAAAATCCGCGCCCGCATTACCGAGGGCTTGAAGCAGATACCCGACGCGGAGTACGACAAGAACCGGTTGGAGCAGGAACTCATATACTACATAGAGAAGTTAGACATCAGCGAGGAGAAGCAGCGGCTGACCAACCACCTGCAATACTTCCGCCAGACCATGGCCGACGCCCCCGGACAGGGCAAGAAGTTAGGGTTTATTGCCCAGGAGATGGGCCGCGAAATCAACACCACTGGCTCCAAGTCGAACCAGGCCGAGATGCAGAACATCGTGGTCAAGATGAAGGACGAGCTGGAGCAAATCAAGGAACAGGTGCTTAACGTGTTGTAAGATATCATTATGAAAGGCAAGCTCATCATCGTCAGCGCTCCCTCAGGCAGCGGCAAGTCGACCATCGTGCAGTGGCTCATGCAGGAGCATCCCGAACTGCAACTCTATTTCAGCATCTCCTGCACGTCGCGGGCGCCGCGCGGCACGGAGCGTGACGGCGTGGAATACTTTTTCCTGACGCCGGAGCAGTTCAGGGCCAAGATAGAGAACGACGAGTTCCTGGAGTACGAAGAAGTCTACGACAACCGCTTCTACGGCACCCTCAAGCAGCAGGTGGAGCGTCAGCGCGACGCCGGCCAGAACGTGGTGTTCGACGTTGACGTGAAGGGCGGTGTCAACATCAAGAAATACTATGGCAGCGAGGCCATGAGCCTCTTCATCCAGCCGCCCTCCGTCGACGAGTTGCGCCGTCGCTTGGAAGGCCGTGGCACCGACAGCGCCGAAGCTATAGAGCAGCGTCTGGCCAAGGCCGCCTACGAGCTGACCTTCGCCCCGCAGTTTGACCATGTCGTCATCAACGACGACTTAGAAACAGCCAAGCAGGAGACGCTGACGCTGATAGAAACCTTTCTCAACGCCTGAAACTCAACATGCGGACGGCAATCTTCGGCGGGTCTTTCAACCCTATCCACAACGGGCACATCGCGCTGGCTCAGGCCGTGTTGCAGCAGTGTGCGGTGGAGGAGGTGTGGCTGATGGTGTCGCCGCAGAACCCGCTGAAGCAGAGCGGGCAGCTGCTGGCCGACGACCTGCGCCTGCAACTGGCGCGCATGGCCTTGGCCGATGTCAAGGGGGTGGAAGCCTGCGACTACGAGTTCCGTCTGCCCAAGCCGTCCTATACGTGGAACACGCTGCAGCACCTGACGCACGACTACCCCGACCGCACCTTTACGCTGCTCATCGGCGGCGACAACTGGGCGCACTTCGAGCGGTGGTACCGCTGGAAGGACATCCTGCGCCACTATTCCGTCATCGTCTATCCCCGCGACCCTTACCCCGGAACCATACAGATGCCCCTGCTTGACGTTTCAAGCACGGAGATACGTCGGCGCGTAAAGGCTGGTGAGGACATCAGCGGACTGGTGCCTGCCTCGATAGAGGCGCTTGTCCGTCAGCTGTTCCGGTAGTCGTCTATCAGGTCCATCAGCTTGTCGCTCTTGCCCGTGACGGTTTTGCGGCAGAACATTTTTCCGCTGCTGATGAGCGTGTGGAAGTCTTCCTCGGTGAACACTTTGATGCCGTTGGTGTAGTCGATGAAGGTCAGCGGCGTGATGCTCTCTAAATTCTTGAACTTACCCTCCATGATGATAGCCTTGGAAGCAAAGGCGGAGTGAGCCGTCAGCGTGGGGATGAACGTCTCGTCAGGGGCGAAACCGTCGTGGAAGTAGCGCACATACTGCGGGTGGCTGTCCCAGTAGCTGAGTGCCAGCGCGGCCAGCGCGGGGGTGATGGCCCACCACATGGAACCCTTGTGCAGCACGTACTCCCGGCCGTCGGCACGGAAGCGCAGCGGCTTGCGGCCCCCCAGCGCGTAGATGATGTGGCGCAGGCTGACGCGGAACTTGCTGCCTAATGAGCCGTAGGGCCACGACTTGTAGTTGAAGGGCCGGTGCTCACGGTACAGCTGCGCGGCCTCGCCCTGATGCTCCATGTCTAAGGTGACGATGAACTCGTCGCCCTGCTGTCTGGCGAAGAACTCCTCTATGCGTTCGTTGCTCCACAGCGGGTAGTCCAGTCCGCTCAGCGCTATGAAGTAGTCGATGTGCTCCTTGCGGTGCAGTTGCAGGGCTTCCCGTATCAGCGTCATCTGCGCCTCTACCACGCCGATGCTGCCCCACATGACATCCGTGCGTCTTTGTGTGAAATGTACGCGCGGGTCTTTGATGATGTCGGTGAACGGACGTATGTCCGACTTGGCGTCGATGTGGACCATGAACACCGACTGGCTTGGCAGCCGGCTTATCATCCGTTTCAGGTGTACGGGGTCGTTGTGGGCGGAGATGATGAATGCAAACCTCATGCTGTATAGTCTTTGCGTGCAAAAGTAGGCTTTTTTGTTGTATTATCCAAAAGAAATGTTTACTTTTGCACACAATTTAGCAATTAATCGTTCTGACATGAGACTGTTCTACAGGCTGTTCATACGCCACACCTTGTTTTTCCTTTATGGCTTTGTCAAGTCGTTCTTCCTCAAGCGCAAGCCCATGACGGAGCCCATCGACTTTGTAGTTACCTGGGTGGACGGCAGCGACCCCGAGTGGCTGGCGGAGAAGTCCAAGTATGAAGGCACCAACCGCAACAAGGATGCCGACAAGGACAACGAGGTGGAGCGCTACCGCGACTGGGACTTGTTTGCCTACTGGTTCCGCGGTGTCGAGCGCTTTGCGCCGTGGGTCAACAAGGTCTATCTGGTCACGTGCGGCCATGTGCCGGCCTGGCTCAACCGCAACCACCCCAAGCTGGTCGTCGTCAGCCATCGCGACTTCATGGACGCGGCCTACCTGCCTACCTTCAACTGCAATCCCATCGAGGATAACCTGTTTCGCATCAAGGGATTGAGCGAACATTTCGTCATCTTCAACGATGACACCTTTCTCACGCAGCCCGTCGTGCCCGAGGACTTCTTTCAGGACGGACGCCCGCTGGTCTGTTCGCAGGCCAACCCCATGGTGAATACGCCGCAGAACGAGACTTTCAACCACATCCTGCTGAGTGTCTTGGGACTGATGAGCACCTACGACTGGGAGAGGGTGGTGGAGCGGCAGCCTGCCAAGTGGTTCTACCACGGCTATGGCAGCCGCCTGATGTATAGCTGGCAGACCTACCAGCAGCGCTTCATGACCGGCGTGTACTATACCCACATGCCGCAGGCCTTCCGCAAGAGCACCTGCCAGAAGGTGTGGGACCGCTTCCATGCGCAGTTGGACGAGAGCTGCCGCCACCGCTTCCGCACGCCCATGGACCTCAACCACTTCATCTTCACCATGCAGGAGATTGTCGACGGCGACTACGTGCCCATGCCGCGACTGTACTACGGACAGTATTACGGCGACGACTTCGTGCAGATGACTGACGACCCGGAGCGCTTTGCCCAGTACATCAGTCAGCAGCGGTTCCGTATGATTTGTGTCAACGACTCGCCGGCGGTGACTGCCGACAAGTATGCTGTCATCCGCGACGCCGTGCAGAAAGCCTTCGATGCCGTGCTGCCCGACAAGAGCAGCTACGAGCGCGACTGAAGCGTCTTTTTCAGCCAGATGGGGATGAAGGCGATGCGCGGCGGCAGCATGAAGGCGATGTAGTCGGCTGTGGGCAGGTGGCTCAGGTCTTCCTTTTTCAGCATCTTGTAATACTTGCGCACGTAGAAGCAGCGGTGGTAGATGAACGACTCATAGGTCTTCACGCAGTGCAGCAGGTAGCCGTTCTTGAACTCGCTCCACCGCGGCGTCAGCGTCTTGCGCAGTTCGGTGTCGAATGCGCGTACATTGTCTAATCGGGTGTTCCTGTTGTTGGGCAGTCCCTCGTTATACCAGTACACCTGTTGTCCGATGAAGTACACCTTAGGCTGCTTCATCAGGCATTTTATCTGCATCAGGATGTCTTCGCTGGTGATGATGTCGCGTGACATCGTGAGGCAGCCGTCTAACAGTTCGCGTCGGAAGATGATGCCCCACAGCACGCAGAACGAGTTGCGCACGGCCAGCAGCTCGCCCGCCAGCAGTGCCGGCTCCTGCCATCCGCGCCGTCCCGAGTCGTGTACTGTGCCCCGCTGGGTGCGGTAGCTGCCGATGACCTCGTCGGCTCCCGTCTCTTCTATCGTCTTGTGCAGGAGACTGATGGCTCCCGGCATCAGCCGGTCGTCGCTGTCGACGAACATGATGTAGCGGCCGCGGGCGTGCTCCACGCCGTAGCGGCGAGCTGCCGTCACGCCGCCGTTTGCGGTGTGGTAGACGCGCAGCCGCTCGTCGGTGGCCGCCAGCCGGTCGCAGACGCTGCCTGTACCGTCGGTGCTGCCGTCGTCGACCATGATGACCTCGAACGATGCAAAGTCCTGTTGCAGTATGCTGCTGGCACAGGCTTCTACGTACACCTCTTTATTATAACAGGGAATGATGACAGAGACTTCCATGGGCTTTTACTTGAATGGTTGGTGACGCAGCACGAAGTCCATGCACTCGCTGAATATCCTGGCCTTCGACACCTTCATGATGGCGATGTAGAGCAGAGCGGTGACGACGATGCGGACGGCGGTGCTGACATAGATGTTGCCTACAGGCAGTGCCACGGCGTAAGCCACACCCACGCTGACGGCCGCTGCCAGGAGGAAGGGCAGGATGTCCTTGGCCACGTCGATGAACGGCAGCCGCATCTCGCGGTAGGCCATGACCTGCCAGACCACCACCCAGAGGATGAGCATCAGCGTGTAGATGGTCACCATGGTCCGGATGTCCCATGCTATGAAGATGAGGATGACAGCCGTCTGGGTGATGACCTGCGCCGCCGTACACCACATGTAGACGTCGGAGCGGCCGTGGCTGATGAACAGGTTCTGGTAGAGTGCTACAATGGGCATGAAGGCACCGCTGAGGCACAGGATGCGGAGCAGCGGAATGCTGTCGGCCCACTGGTTGCCTAACAGCAGTACGAAGAAGTCGGCTATCAGGGCCAGCCCCAGCATGGCCGGCATGGAGAGGAAGGCCGTGAAGCGCAGCATCTTGCGAAACACGTTCAGCTGGCGGCCTGCTTCGTCGTTGATGCTGGCCAGCACCGGCTGTGCCACCTGCTGTATGGTGCTGCTGATGAGCGAGTGCCCCATCTGGTTCCACTTGGCTGCCTGCGTGTAGCTGCCCACGGCTGCCGCGCTGAACAGTTTTCCGAAGAAGAACGACAGGATGTTGCTGTTCAGCTGGTTGATGATGTTCGTCAGCAGTATCTTGCTGCTGAACCCGAACATGCGGCGGATGGGCGCGAAGTCGACATCCAGGGTGGGGCGCCACTTGACATACCACAGCCGCCCGCAGTCGACGATGACGATGTACGACAGCTGTTGCCATGCCAGACTCCAGTAGGCAAAGCCATTGTAGGCCAGTGTCAGTCCTATGGCGTTGCTGCCCACCAGTGCCACGGTGCCCACAATGGTTTTCTCGCGGTTCATCATGTTGCGGAACATGTAGGCCGCATGGGCGATGCCTATCCCGCCTCCCACGAAGGCTAAGAATACCACGCGCGACAGTGCCGTCAGCTCCGGGTGGCCGAAGAAGCGTGCTATCAGTGGAGCCGAGAAGAAGAGGATGGCGTAGAGCGTGACGGAGACTCCCGTGCTGAACCAGAAGACGGCGTTGTAGTCGCGGTGTGTCACCTGCTTGAGGTTGGTCAGTGCCGCCGTGAACCCGCTCTCCTGCAACGAACCGGCTATGGCCGAGAATATGGCGAGCATGCCCACCAGTCCATAGTCTGCCGGCGACAGCATGCGGGCCAGAAAGATGCCGAACAGCGCACTCATCACCTGGGTCAGCAGGGCATTGGTAGCCCCCCAGGCCAGTCCGTTGATGGTTTTCTCTTTCAGGTTCTCCATAATTATTTCGCCCTACGAAAGTGCAAAAATACGACTAATTATTGGAAATTCAAAGAAAATGTTGTATTTTTGCACTCTCTAAACTGACGTTATGGCCGGTGTGACGAGAAAGCCCCGACTGGAGTGGCTGGACGCCCTCAGGGGATTTACAATGATATTAGTGGTGTCGAGCCATGTGTGGGGATTCGGTTTCGGACTCTCACCCAAGGTGTCCTCGTCCATGCAGTTCCTCATCATGTTCCGCATGCCCCTCTTTTTCTTCGTCAGCGGTTTCCTGGCCTACAAGGCCGGGCTTGTGTGGGACTTCAAGACCTTCGGCACCCTGCTGGCCAAAAAGGTCCGGGTGCAGACCATTCCCACTATCGTCTTCTTCCTCTTCGGTGCCGTCATCCTCGGCACGGAGTTTGAGGCCACCGTCATGGACTGGCTCAGCAAACCGCTCAAGGGCGGCTACTGGTTTACCATCGTCCTGCTCTACATGTTCATTGTCTACTACATCTTCTGCTTCTTTGAGAGCAGGCTGAAAGTCAAGTCGTGGATACCCATCACCGTCCTCTTCTTCATCTCGTTAGGCTTCTACGAGACGTGCTACCAGCCGGAGTATTTCGACTGGGCTTTCGGCTGGCGCGGGCCGCAGAACGAGTTCATGAACTACTCCAGCATCAACCAGCTGTTCATGTATTTCCCCTTCTTCCTCTACGGCAACATCGTGCGCCGCTACTGGGACCGGGCGCAGCGCGTCATGGACAGCCGCTGGTTCTACCCCGTCATCGTCATCCTCGTCATCTTTGCCGCCCTCGACTCGCTGAAGTGGCACACGCTGCGCATGACGTGGGCCATCATTCCGCTCACCTTGGCACGCTTCATCCTGCTTACCATGGTGTTCATGTACTTCCGCCACTACCACCAGTATTTCACGCAGCGCACCGTCGTTGGCCGCAGCCTGCAGTACATCGGGCGGCGCACGCTCGACATCTACCTCATCCACTACCTCTTCCTGCCCAACCTGCCGACCATCGGTTCCTTCTTCAACCAGTACCGCCACAACTTCGTCATCGACACCACGCTGTCGGTGTTCCTGGCGCTGCTCGTCATCGGCTTCAGCGTGCTCACGTCCAACATCCTGCGCGTCAGCCCCTTCTTCAAGAAGTACCTCTTCGGTCGCTCTTCCTAACGGTAAGTCATGAACACGCTCGTACAGACAGCCATCCTTTCGGCCTCCACCCTGCGCATGCTGCCGCACGTCGCCCTCTACCTGTTGCACAAGGAGCAGATGGATGCCGACCTGCGCCACTATCATGAGGGCGAGGGCGGCCTGCTGACGTTCATCAAGGTGGCGACGCGCCAGAAGACCTACCGCAACCTGTTCTACTACCGCTTAGGCGAGTACGTGTCGGTGTTCGTCAAGTGGCTGCTGCCGCCCGAGCCGACGCTCCACATCTGGTGTCCCTCGATAGGGCGCGGTGCCCACTTCGAGCACAACTACGCCACCTATCTCAATGCCGAGCGCATTGGCGACAACTTCCTGTGCCTGCAGTTGGTGACCTTAGGCAACGGCAGCGACGGCCGCCGCCCCGTCATCGGCAACAATGTCAGCATCTACACCGGGGCCACTGTCTTCGGCGGCATCACCATTGGCAACAACGTAAAAATCGGTGCTGGAGCCGTCGTCTTTAAAGACGTACCGGACAACAGCACCGTTGTTGGCTATTGCGACATCAGGACTCCCTGATTTCGCGTAATCCGTAGGAATAATAATATCGGCTATCCCACCTGACTGCCGGGCTTGACGTCCTTGGTGGTAGTGACCACGCTGAGGCTCTCGTCGAAGTCGACGGCCGACAGAATCATGCCCTGGCTCTCGATGCCCATCATCTTACGCGGCGCGAAGTTGGCTACGAAGAGGATGCGCTTGCCCACCAGCTCCTCGGGGTTCTCGTAGAAGGCAGCAATGCCCGAGCAGATGGTGCGATCCTTGCCGCTGCCGTCGTCGATGAGGAACTGCAACAGCTTCTTCGACTTGGGCACGCGCTGGCACTGCTTCACCAGTCCCACCCGGATGTCGAGCTTCTCGAACGTCTCGAAGTCCACATTCTCCTTCACGGGAGCGGCCTCGTGCTGGGCGGCCTCGTTGGCCTTCTTGGTGGCCTCTAACTTGTCAAGCTGCTTCTGTATCACCTCGTCTTCTATCTTCTCGAACAGCAGCTGAGGCTCGCCCAACTGGTGACCGGCTTTCAGCAGGTCGGTGCTGCCCAACTGTTCCCACTCGAAACTTTGCAGGTTCAGCATCTCGCGCAGCTTCTTGCTGCTGAAGGGCAGGAAGGGCTCGAAGGCGATGGCCAGGTTGGCCGTCAGCTGCAGGCAGATGTTCAGGATGGTCTCGCAGCGCTTCGGGTCGGTTTTCCACACCTTCCACGGCTCGCATTCGGTGATGTAGCGGTTGCCGATGCGCGCCAGGTTCATGGCCTCGAACTGTGCGTCGCGGAACTTGAACTGGTCCAGCAGGGCCTCTACCTTCTGCTTCACGTCCTTGAACTCCTCAAGGGCCTGACGGTCAATGTCCAGCAGTTCGCCGCAGGCGGGCACTACGCCGTTCCAGTATTTCTTCGTCAGCTGCAGGGCACGGTTGACGAAGTTGCCGTAGACGGCCACCAGCTCGTTGTTGTTGCGGTCTTGGAAGTCCTTCCATGTGAAGTTGTTGTCCTTGGTCTCGGGGGCGTTGGCCGTCAGCACATATCTTAATACGTCCTGTTTGCCGGGCATGTCCACAAGGTACTCGTGCAGCCATACGGCCCAGTTTCTTGACGTCGATATCTTGTCGTTCTCCAAGTTCAGGAACTCGTTGGCCGGCACGTTGTCGGGCATGATGTACTTGCCGTGCGCCTTCATCATGACGGGGAAGATGATGCAGTGGAACACAATGTTGTCCTTGCCGATGAAGTGCACCAGGCGTGTGTCCTCGTCCTGCCACCACTTGCGCCAGTCGCCCCAGCGCTCAGGCTCCTTCTCGCACAGCTCCACGGTGTTGCTGACGTAGCCGATGGGGGCGTCGAACCATACGTAGAGCACTTTCCCCTCTGCTCCGCTTACCGGCACGGGGATGCCCCAGTCCAGGTCGCGCGTCATGGCACGCGGCTGCAGGTCCATGTCCAACCACGACTTGCACTGGCCGTACACGTTGGGGCGCCACTCCTTGTGCTCCTCCAGTATCCACTGCTTCAGCCAGTCCTGGTACTCGTTCAGCGGCAGATACCAGTTCTTGGTCTCTCTGAGCACCGGCACCTCGCCGGTTTCTTTCGAGCGCGGGTCTATCAGCTCGGTAGGCTCCAAGGCGCGGCCGCAGCCTTCCTCGCACTGGTTGCCGTAGGCTTTCTTGCCGCAGAAAGGACAGGTGCCCACCACGTCGCGGTCGGTGAGAAACTTGCCCGTCTTCTCGTCGAAGAACTGCTTGGTGGTCTGCTCTACCAGCTTGCCCTCGTCGTACAGTTTGCGGAACCAGTCGGCGGCAAACTGATGGTGGGTCTTCGACGTGGTGCGGCTGTAGATGTCGAACGAGATGCCGAACTGCTCGAACGAGTCCTTTATCATCTTGTGGTAGCGGTCCACCACATCCTGCGGCGTGATGCCCTCCTGACGGGCACGCTGGGTGACGGGCACGCCGTGCTCGTCGCTGCCGCCGATGAACAGCACGTCTTCTTTCTTCAGTCGCAGGTAGCGCACGTAGATGTCGGCAGGCACGTAGACGCCGGCCAGGTGACCGATGTGCACACCGCCGTTGGCGTAGGGCAGGGCAGATGTCACCGTTGTTCTCTTGAATTTCTTTTCTGACATGATGTAGCTTTTTTGAATTTGGGTGCAAAGGTAATAAAAAAAGGTGACTTTCTTGCTCCAATGCTGGAAAATTAGTAATTTTGCAGGCCAAATAAGCGACATCATGGTAAAAGACGAGAAATACCAACTGCTGACCACCCAGATTAAAGCTCTTGTCGAGGGCGAGGACGACGTGGTGTCGGTCATGGCCAACGTCAGTGCCGCCATCCACGAGGCCATGGGCTTCTTCTGGACGGGCTTCTACGTGGTCTGTGGCGACGAGCTGCGGCTGGGTCCCTTTCAGGGTCCCGTGGCCTGCATGCACATCGGCTATGGTCGTGGTGTGTGCGGCACGGCGTGGCAGCGCGGCGAGACCGTCGTCGTGCCCGACGTAGAGCTGTTTCCCGGCCACATCGCGTGCAGCAGCCTGTCACGCTCCGAGATCGTTGTTCCTGTGTGGGATGCCGGCGGCAAGGTACGTGCCGTGTTGGATATTGACAGTCGCGAGCTGGCCACCTTCGACGACGTGGACCGTCGCTGGCTGGAGAAAATTGTACAGTTAATACCCTGAACCATGATGAACCAAATCACGCATTTTGTGGAGAACGTGCTCGCGGGTGCCGGCCTGTCAATGGACTACGTGCCCGTGGTACGCTATGTTGTGCTCATCGTGCTGACGGCACTGTTGGCATGGCTGGCAGGCTGGCTCAGCAAACGGTGCATACCCATAGTGACACGGCTGACGCAGAAGACGGAGGCACGCTGGGACGACGCCATCTTCAACAGCCGCGTGCTGCGCTCGGCATGCCAGATAGTGCCCGCCATCGTAGTGTGGATGCTGTTGCCGTCGGTATTCTTCGAGTACCCCACCGTTCATGAGGTGCTGGCACGTCTGACGGCCATCTACATCACGGTGATGACTGTGCGCACACTCATAGCCTGTGCCGACTCGTTCCGACTGTTGGATACCGGACGGCGAAGCTCGCGGCAGCAGTACCTCTACTCGTTCATCGGTGTGCTGAAGATAGTGCTTATCTTCGTGGCCGTCATCATCGTTGTGTCCATCATCGTCGACAAAGACCCCACCACGCTCTTAGCCGGACTCGGAGCAGCCTCGGCCATACTCATGCTGGCCTTTCAGGACACCATCAAAGGACTGGTGGCAGGCATCAGGCTGACGTCCAACGAGATGGTCAGCGTGGGCGACCGCATCACCGTGCCCTCTGCCGGTGCCGACGGCATTGTGGAGGAGATTACGCTGACCACGGTCAAGGTGCGCTGTTTCGACAATACCATTGTCACCGTGTCGCCGCAGGCGCTGGTCGACGGCTCGTTCCAGAATTGGAAGGGCATGACGCAGAAGACGGGGCGTAAGGCCGCGCGTAAGGTGTACGTCGACTTCCGCAGCATCACGGCGGACGACGACGGCGTGGTCAACCTGACACGCTACCGCCAGCACATGGAGCAGTGGCTCAAGGAGCATCCGGCAGTCATCGCCGACGCCTTCATCATGGTGCACCAGCTGGACGCTACGCCCACGGGACTGCCCGTAGAGTTCGTCTTCTGGCTCAAGGAGCAGGACGTGCTGACCTACGAGCACGCCATATCGGAGATTATGGAACATGCTTACGCCGAGGCACCGCACTTCGGACTGGTCATCTACCAGCAGTTCCCCGAACAGACAACGAAATGAAAAACCAAAAATACTACAACAATGCTAACAACAAGAACAACTATCATGGCACTGCTCCTTACGCTGTGCTCCGCGTGGGTGCAGGCTCAGGACAGAGTGCTCACAGAAGAGGTGCTGGCGACCCATCAGCAACTAACTAACTTGCCGACAGTCTATTTGGACGTCTACAAGATGGATGTCGATGCGACGACGGGTAAGGCTACGCTGCATTTAGACACCGATGGCAATCCTGTGAGAATAGACTACACCGAAGTTTTCGGCACCAAGTACGACTGGTACTACACCGCCAACATCATCATCCGCGACGACAATGGCACCATTGAGGAACGCAACGAGCAAACCACCGTGCGCGGGCGCGGTAACTCGACGTGGAACTTAGGTAACGGCCAGTACAAGAAAGGCCTGCGCTTGAAGTTCCCTTCTAAAGTCGCGCTGCTCGGCAGCGGCTTTGCTAACGCCAAAAGCTGGACGCTGTTGGCCAACAACTACGACCCCACACTCATCCGTAACGCCATGACCTACGAGTTGGGCAAGAAGATTGGCATGCCTTTCTGCCCAGCCTACAAGTTCATCGACCTCGTGGTCTGCGGCCATTACATGGGTACCTACCAGATTAGCGACCAAGTACAGGTGGCCAAGGACCGTGTCAACATCGATGAGGCTACGGGGTACTTCATGGAGTTGGTAGGCTCTTACAACTTCACGGAAGCCCCGTATTTCTCTGCTGGCTCGGCTGGTGTACTTGCTAATATCAAAAGTCCTGACCCGGACCCTACCGATGCCACTCAATATGACGCGCTGAAAGTATGGATGGGCAAGGTGGCCGATTTGGCCAATACGGGGCGCTACGATCGCCCGGAGTCATGGCGCAAGTACGTTGACGTGGATGCTGCCGTCAGAGCAATGATAGGTATGGACATCACCGGAAACTACGACGGTGCCAAGGGTAACAACTACGTCTATATGAACGACCTCGACTCGAAGCTGTTCTTCGGCCCGCTGTGGGACTTAGACTTGGCTTGGGGTGGCAAGGTCAATAACACTGATATGACGGAGAAGCACTTCTGGGAGACTGAGTCCTCGTCTCTTGCCAGTGTTTACAGCAAGGTGTTCAATAGTGACCCCTATTTCGTCAAGGCACTCTGGGAGAAGTGGCAGCAGGTGTATGACAACGGTAGCATCATTACCTACCTGCAGAATAAAGTCGGTGTGTTGGCCAACAAGGTTTTGCAGTCGGCAGAACTGAACTTCAAGAGTGAAGCCGAGGGCGGTGCAGGACACTTGTTGAATAAAGGGACATGGAACGAAAGCAACGTCTATGACAACCTGTCTGCTACCTATACTGTGATGAATACTTTCATTCATGACCACATCGAGTGGCTGAACACTAATTATAAGGCAAAGTATGACGAACTGGGCTGTGCTTCGTTGGAAGAAGTTCCCGAGAGTGGCTTGTTTGATGACGGAATGGGAGAATATGGACATAACTATACCTACGTGGCTACAGACGAGCAGGTGCGCGTAGGTGCTACGCTGACTATTACTTTGGCAGGAGAAGGTGCTTACTTCAATGCGTACACTTCAAATAAATACTCTGCATGGATTTCGACGTACGGCGGCTCACCATTAGTCTATACCAAAACGCTGGCCGCTGATGATGTCGCCTCGTTGCGTGCTAACGGAAACTCTTTCACCATGACAGTCTACGGAAACGGCACCTGCTCCTCCGTTACCTTAGTCGCTCCCGAGTGCACGACACACGACTACACCAACTGCAGCTACGCCGAGCAGGACGACGGCACGTACCGCCGCATGTGTACCGTCTGCTCGGCGGTGGAGACTGAGGGCGAGACGTACTACCGGTTCACCGTCTACCCGGAGAGTGCTACGCCCAACGCTCCGATTTATGCTACTACATGGACTCCCGACGCTGAACACCCCAACTCCGTGGCAATGATTTCCGTGGCAGAAGATAAGATACCTGAAGGCCATAACATTATCAATGTGAACGCTGCTGGCGACAGAGCATGTGCCGACTTCCAACTGACTGATGGACATCCATTCTTCTATGACGGTGGGAAGTTCGTGGCTGCTAAGGCTACCTACTCGCGCACGGTCACTAACAAGTGGGGAACCATGGTGCTGCCCTTCAAACAGCAGCAGGCCGTAACGGAAACGGCTAAATACTACCATCTCAGTGCCCTCAATGGAACAGGCGACGAGCAGACCTTGGTGCTCACGCCCATACAGCCCGATGTGGAGGACAACGCCAGCGCCTTCGTGCCCGTGTTCTTCTGCCGTGCCAACGACGACGTGACCGACGTCACCGTCAATGCTACCGACGTCACCGTCAAGAAGTCGAACAGCAAGACCACCATGACGGGCGTCACGGTGGCAGGCATGACGCTGAAGGGCGTAATGGAAAAGACCGTCTTCAATGTAGGCACGGGACAGGCTGACGAGGGCCGCAACCTGTACTACATCTCTAAAGACAAGTTCTGGCATGCCACGGGCAAACTGACCATGAACCCGTTCCGCGCCTATCTTGAGGCTGACACACCGTCGCAGGCCGCACGCTTCAGCATCTTCGCCGAGGACACCGCACAGCCTACGGCCATCAGCCAGCCCACGCTCAGCTCTGTCATCGCCTGCGTCGAGGACGGCGGCGTGCGCCTCAGTGGAGCCGACGGTGCCCAGGTGCGCATCAGCACCATCAGCGGTACCCTGCTCCTCGACAGCCAGCTGCAGGCAGGTCAGACACTCTTCGTCCCCCTGACGTCAGGTGTCTATGTGGTGAACGGCAACAAGGTAATCATCAAATAAAACATGACCATGGAAAAGAAAACATACATCAAACCGCACGTCCAGGTTATTCCCATCCACATTCCCCACCTGTTGACGGGGTCAGGCGACCCGGTCATTTCTACCCCGGAAAACATTGAAGGAGGTTATGACGATAACGGTGAGGGCGAGGGCGAATAGCCTCAAAACAGTGCTATTAGTGAAATAAAAAAACACCCTACACCCACAACACCCACAACACTGAAGTCCAGTGTTGTGGGTGTTGTGGGTGTAGGGTTAAAAAGTCATTCACTATCCTATACATAAGTACGGCTTTATATTTCTGATGCTGATTATAAAAATTCTGATGGTCAGAATTTTCATCCTGACCATCAGAAACTCAGGAGTGGTGAGCTCTGTTTTTCCCTCAAAACTAATATGTCATTTTAGCATGTTACATCTAAAAGGACGGGAAAAGAGGGCATATGTACACTGGTTTCTGACATTTTCGGGACAATTTGTTTCATTTTTTATCTCAACAGGCTTATAATCTCGGAAATTTTATATAAATTTGCAACGTAATTTATTAACTGAAAATAAAACAAAAAATAGAAGAAAGATTTGTTATAGACATCCTTGACTAACTGAATACCGAACTTGCACTTCATAATACGTCAGTTTAGTTAAGACAACAAGGGTGTCTGCGCTACATAATCTGGGCGTGGACAGAAGGATTGTTGTCTGACGTGGGCTGTGCAAGGCCTTGGTACCAACCGGAATTCTCCTACGCCCTTCTTCTTTGAAAAGGCTTTGAAAACTATGGCTATACAAATCTTTGACGACTTTAGAAAAGAGTATTGGTTTCATGTTTCGGATCAGAACGAGATTCCAATCTTTGGGCATGCTGAAAAAAGTATTGATTCAGAATTGTTATATACAATTGCTCAGCAGATGTCTGGAAATGATGATGACTTAGACACATTAATGCGGATTATATCCTTAGATCCTGATGCTATTGATACGTTACGTACGATAGTAGGTGTTACAGACAAACGCATGTATCTTGAACTAAGTTATATCTTTAATAAACATTATCAAGATGAAAAATCTGATATTAATATATTAGGCGAATCTATTTATCATTTGAAAAAACATTCAGTTAGCTATTTCAAAAGATTGATAAGAAATAAAACTTCTAAGGGTAAGGAAGTTCTTAATGTTGTAGCGAAATATTTAGAGGATAGAGGTGTGCTGTCAATTCTGCATGTCCTCCACAAGTTGGAGAAAGATGAGGTTAGTTCCCTTGTTGATTATCTTCTTTTACCAAAGGAGATACAACAGGAGGAAACAAAAAAAAGAGGTCATGGTGCAGAACAAGCTCTTGCTTCTTTTCTCAATAATATTGGAGTCTCTTTCATTCCAAATCGTCGTCATATTAATCCGATGAGTCAAGATGACCCGAATGTCGATAAGGTTACTTTCGCTTTAGCTCCAAAGGATAAGAAAAAGACATGGAGTATGGATCTAATAATAACCCATAGGCAACAATTCCGTGTTTTTGTTCAAAGTCTTATTCATAGTTCTGACCCGGGTCAATATGGAGTTAACAAAAGTGATGAGTCAATGTATGTCAAAGGAGGGTTAAATATATTAAATGAAAATAGACTAGTAAAAAAAGAATTGTGGGGACTTGTTGACGGAGTCGGCTTTGTTGAAAATCCAGAAGACACAGTCTTTAAGATGTTACAGCAGTTTGATACCTTTGTTCAACTAAAGAGCCTATATAAGGCAGGTCTTAAACTTCATAAATTGGGTATAGTAAAAATTAAAGCAATACGTTTTGACATGACTTTCTACTCCAAGCAAGAAGCTGATGAGATGTTTGAATTATATGGGTCAAAGGACATAATAAAAATGGTTCTTCATAGGAATGGCGTGATACCGGCATCGTGCAGGGCCAGCAGACGAAGTTTGAAGTAGCGGTCGTCTGTGAAGCCATAAGCCTCACGCTTCATCACCTTGATCTTGTTGTTGATTCCTTCCACCATAGCTGT
>JAFTGB010000069.1 GCA_017458125.1 Prevotella sp. | reverse complement strand
TAGTTAATAGTTAATATTAAATCGTAAATCGTAAATAGTAAATCGTAAATGAATATGTTGTCAGCCAACGAGATTCGCGACTCGTTCAAGAAGTTCTTCGAGTCGAAGCAGCACACCATCGTGCCCTCTGCACCGATGGTCATCAAGGACGACCCCACGCTGATGTTCACCAACGCGGGCATGAACCAGTGGAAAGATATTATATTAGGTACGCGCGAGCCGGAGCCGCGCCGCCGTGCCGACACGCAGAAGTGCCTGCGCGTCAGCGGCAAGCATAACGACCTGGAGGAAGTAGGCCACGACACCTACCACCACACCATGTTCGAGATGCTGGGCAACTGGTCGTTCGGCGACTACTTCAAGGAAGGCGCCATCGACATGGCATGGGAATACCTGGTCGACGTGCTGAAACTGAACCCGGAAGACCTGTACGTCACCGTCTTTGAAGGCGACGCCACGGAGGGGCTGGAGCGCGACGACGAGGCCGCCGGCTACTGGCTGAAACACGTTCCTGCCGACCACATCATCAACGGCAACAAGCACGACAACTTCTGGGAGATGGGCGACACGGGTCCCTGCGGTCCCTGCAGCGAGATACACGTCGACTCGCGCACCGAGGAGGAAAAGAAGAACGGTCCCACGGGACGTGAGCTCGTCAACAAAGACCATCCGCAGGTCATCGAGATATGGAACCTCGTGTTCATGCAGTACAACCGCAAGGCTGACGGCAGCTTGGAGAAACTGTCGATGAACGTCATCGACACGGGCATGGGCTTCGAGCGTCTGGTACGCATGCTGCAGGGCAAGCACTCCAACTACGACACCGACGTCTTCCAGCCCATCATCAAGGCCGAGGAAGACATCTGCGGCATGAAGTACGGCGAGAAAGAGGAGACGGATGTGGCCATGCGCGTCTGCGCCGACCACCTGCGTGCCGTCAGCTTCTCAATAGCCGACGGTCAGCTGCCCTCCAACGCCAAGGCCGGCTACGTCATCCGCCGCATCCTGCGCCGTGCCGTGCGCTATGCCTACACGTTCCTTGAGCAAAAAGACGGCTTCCTCTACAAACTCGTGCCCACGCTGGTACACGAGATGGGCGACGCCTTCCCCGAGCTGAAGGCTCAGCAGGTGCTCATCACCAAGGTCATCAAGGAGGAGGAAGACTCCTTCCTGCGCACCTTGGACAAGGGCATACAGTTGTTGGATAAAGCCATGGCTGAAATTAAAGAGAAAACGGCAGCAGACGCTCAACTCGTACTCGACGGCGTACAAGCCTTCCGCCTGTTCGACACCTACGGCTTCCCCCTCGACCTGACCGAACTCATCTGCCGCGAGAACGGCTTCACCGTTGACGAGAAGCAGTTCGACATAGAGATGCAGAAGCAGAAGGAGCGTGCCCGTAATGCCGCCCAGGTGGAGAACAGCGACTGGGTGACCGTAGGCGGCGACACCGCTTCCGGCACTGAGCAGCAGTTCGTGGGCTATGACTTCACGGAGTACAGCTGCCACATCACCAGATACAGGAAAGTCACGCAGAAGAAAGCCGAGTTCTACGAGTTAGTGCTCGACGCCACGCCGTTCTATGGCGAGATGGGCGGTCAGGTCGGCGACTGCGGTGTACTGGTCAACGAGAACGAGACCATCGAGATTATCGACACCAAGCGCGAGAACAACCAGAGCGTGCACATCGTCAAACAGCTGCCCAAGGACCCGACAGCCGAGTTCATGGCCTGCGTGGACACGGACAAGCGCAACGCCTCCGCCGCCAACCACACCGCCACGCACCTGTTGGACTACGCCCTGAAGCAGGTCTTAGGCGACCATGTGGAGCAGAAGGGTTCCTTCGTCTCGCCCGACACGCTGCGCTTCGACTTCAGCCACTTCCAGAAAGTGACCGATGACGAGCTGCGACAGGTGGAACGCATGGTGAACGACATGATACGTCAGGACATCCCCCTCGACGAGCACCGCGACACGCCCTTCGAGGAAGCCAAGAAGATGGGGGCCATCGCCCTGTTTGGCGAGAAGTACGGCGACAAGGTGCGCGTGGTGCGCTTCGGACCGTCGTGCGAGTTCTGCGGCGGCATCCATGCAGCCAGCACGGGTCGCATCGGCTTCTTCAAGATTATCAGCGAGAGTTCGGTGGCCGCCGGCATCCGCCGTATCGAGGCCAAGACCGGCAAGGAGTGCGAAGACCTGCTCTACAACATCGAGGACACGCTGAAAACCATCCGCTCGTTCTTCAACAACGCCAAGGACTTGCAAGGCGTCATCCAGAAATACATTGACGAGCACGACACGATGAAGAAGGAGATAGAACAGTTCCAGGCACAGGCTGTGGAGCGCACCAAGCAGCAGTTAGTGGAGAAAGCTACGGTCGTGAACGGCGTGACCGTAGTGAAGACCATTCTGCCCGTCACCCCGCAGGCCGCCAAAGACCTGGCCTTCAAGCTGCGCGAGGCCATCAGCGAGAGCCTGCTCTGCGTCATCGGCTCCATCTATCAGGACAAGCCGCTGCTCACCGTCATGATGAGCGACGACTTGGTGAAGGACCACGCACTGAACGCCGGTCAGATGATTCGCGAAGCCGCCAAGCTCATTCAGGGTGGCGGCGGCGGACAGCCCCACTACGCTCAGGCTGGCGGTAAGAACGCTGACGGCCTTAGCGCTGCTGTGGACAAAGTGATTGAATTAGCCAATCTGTAACGATACCCGTAGTACAAGATACGTTTTGCGAGAAGCCATGGTCATAGCCTTCTTGCAAAACGTATTTACTTTTTTCCCACTGCTGATGAAAGCGCAGACCGTAGGTGTAAGGCACCACGCGGTCGCCCGTGCCATGGATGATGAGGGCCGGACCGTGATACTTCTGGGCCGTCTCATAGATAGGCAGCCAGAAAGCACTCTTGATATACTCACGCCCAAGACGCTGGCCAGGCCATAGCTCCACATACTCCGGCGGGTTGATCGGGTCGTACTGCTTGCCGAACGTGGACCCGCGGATGGCATCGTCGCGCAGCACGGCGGCCGGAGCCATGAGTGCCACGGCAGCAATGTCGTCACCAGCCTCCGTGAGCTGACCTGCCGTCATGGCGGCTACTACCCCACCCTGCGAGTGACCGACCAGAGCCACCTTCGACACATAGCGCAGGTCGCGGACGTATTCGATGACCTTCTTCGCATCTTCAATCTCGTTGGGTACCGTCATGTCCTCAAATCGGCCCTCGCTCTCGCCGTGGGCGTTGAAGTCGAAGCGTATAGAGGCGATGCCGTGCTTCTGCAGCGAGTCGGTGATGAGCTCGAAGAGCGGCCCTTCCTTCTTGCCGCCGAATCCGTGACAGAACACCACCATCGGGCACTGTTCGCCCTGCTTCAGCCGGGGCTTTTGGATAATGGCCGCCAACTTGCCGTGGTCGCCATCAATGCTGACGCGCTCGTGCGTAGGAGTAAAAACGTCCGACTTCTGCCCTGACTGGGCATTTGCTGTCATGGCTGACACCACAAACAGAACCAACAGGAATAGTTTCTTCATCATGATTATCAATAATTTTCTTGCAAAAGTACGAAATTTCTAAGAATTATTTCGTACTTTTGCAAGAAATAACTAAACCATATCCATTATGTACGACAAAGAACGGGGATTATACATTGCCCACTGCGCCAACGGAGCGCTCTCAATTACAGGTAAGATGGCCAACCGCCACGGACTCATAGCCGGTGCCACGGGTACGGGCAAGACAGTGACATTGCAGGTCATGGCCGAGACTTTCTGCCAAGCCGGCGTGCCGTGCTTCATGGCCGACATGAAGGGCGACCTGAGCGGCATCTCGCAGACAGGAAAGATGAGCGGCTTCATCGAGAAGCGGCTACCCGAGTTCGGCATCGAGAACCCGGAGTTCCAGGCCTGCCCCGTCCGTTTCTTCGACGTCTTCGGCGAACAGGGTCATCCCATGCGCGCCACCGTCAGCCAGATGGGTCCGCAGCTGCTGTCACGCCTCATGTCGCTGAACGACACGCAGGACGGCGTGCTGAACATCGTCTTCCGCATAGCCGACGAACGCGGCGTGCTGATTGACGACATCAAAGACCTGCGCGCCATGCTCGACTGGGTGTCGAAGCACGCCAAGGAATACACTACCAAGTATGGCAACATCTCCGTGCAGACCGTTGGAGCCATCCAGCGTTCGCTGCTGCAATTGGAGAGTCAGGGTGCCGACAAGTTCTTCGGACTGCCGTCGTTCGACATCCGCGACCTCATGCAGACAGAGGGGGGCAAGGGCGTGATGAACGTGCTGGCCGCCGACAAGCTGATGCTCCAGCCAAAGCTCTACTCCACGTTCCTGCTATGGCTGCTCTCCGAGCTCTACACCACGCTGCCCGAAGTGGGAGACCTCGACAAGCCCAAATTAGTCTTCTTCTTCGACGAGGCACACATGCTCTTCACCGACACCTCGAAAGCCCTGTTGGACAAGATAGAGCAAGTGGTACGACTCATCCGCTCGAAAGGCGTCGGCATCTACTTCATCACACAAAGCCCGACGGACATTCCTGAAAACATCTTAGGACAGTTAGGCAACCGCGTGCAGCACGCCCTGCGTGCCTACACGCCGAAAGACCAGAAAGCCGTCAAGACCGCTGCCGACACCTTCCGTGCCAACCCGGCCTTCAAGACCGACGAAGCCATCATGAACCTGGAGACGGGCGAGGCACTCGTCAGCTTCTTGGACGAGAAAGGCGCTCCAGCCATGGTGGAGCGTGCCAAGATACTGTTCCCGCTGTCGCAGATAGGTGCCGTCACTGAAGGCCAGCGACTCGACATCATCCGCCAAAGCCCGCTGCACAAATACGACGAAGCGCAGGAACGCCAGAGTGCCTTCGAGGTGCTGATGCAGGAAGCTGAGGAGGCCGAGCGTCAGTTAGCTACGCAACAGGAGGAAGAGGCTGCCCTTGAACAGGCCAAGCCCGCTAAGGAAGAGAAGAAAAAGGCCGGCATCATGTCGAAGGTGTGGAAAGCCGTGCTCACCGCCGTCACGTCCACCCTGGCCACCATCCTCGGCACATGGGTCAGCCAAAAGGTGAGCGGCAAGCAGTCGAAAAGCCGTACCTCGGCAAAGGAGCGTGTGGTCAAGAACGCCACCAGTGCCGCCACCCGCACCATCACCAAGGAACTCACCCGCGACATCCTTGGCAACCTGATTAAGTGAAGAGTGAAAAGTGAAGAGTGAAGAATTTCCTACCGGACTTCAATGGCGGCAGCAAATTCTTCACTCTTCACTTTTCACTCTTCACTTTTCACAGCTCTGCGTCAGAACACTGGAAGGTGGTACCCTTTGAGATGTCACCCGTCTGCAAACCCAGCTTAAACCACTTCATGCGCTGCTTGGACGTACCGTGGTTGAATGACTCCGGAACGGCATAGCCGCGAGCCTTGGTCTGCAGGTAGTCGTCGCCTATCTTCTGGGCACAGTTGATGGCCTCCTCAATGTCGCCGTCCTCCAACGAGCCAAAGCGCTTGTTGTCGTGATGTGCCCACACACCGGCATAGAAGTCAGCCAACAGTTCCAGCCTTACCGACAGTTTGTTAGCCTCAGCCTGACTCAACTTAGCCATCTGGGCATGCACTTTCTGAAGCGTACCAGTAAGGTACTCCACATGATGTCCCACCTCATGGGCTATGACGTAAGCGTAAGCAAAGTCGCCGTCGGCACCTAACTGCTTTTTCATCGTCGTAAAGAACGACAGGTCAATATACAGCTTCTGGTCGCCAGAGCAGTAGAACGGCCCCATGGCCGCAGAGCCCTGACCACAAGCCGTTTGTGTGCCGTCGGTGTAAAGAACCATGGTAGGATTTTGGTATTGGGCACCGTTCTGCCTGAAAATCTCAGACCACACATCCTCCGTGCCGGCCAGAATCTGCGTCGAGAACTTAGCAAGCTGCTGCTCTTCTTCAGTAAACTCACGCTGACCCTCGTTCACCTCGGCATTAGTACCCGTCAGCGAACCCAGTCCGCCGTTCTGCTGCACCTGCTGCACAACGGCCTCCAAGGGGTTACCACCCGTCATCCAAGCCATCAAGGCCACTACGATAATACCACCGATACCCAGACCGGCCTTCGTACCGCCCCTCATACCACGGCGGTCTTCCACATTCGAGCTTTCGCGTCTTCCGTCTAATTTCATAATGCTTTTGTTTAGGATTTTGCTGCAAAGTTACGAAAATAAATGAAAAAACACAGGATTAACGACTTAAATTTGTAACTTTGCAGCGGAAAATATAAAAAGAACAACTAACAAATAAGGAGTACGTATGAAAAAGATGATGATGTTGGCCATGACGCTCTTTGCCGTGGTGGCCGTAAGTGCCCAGAACGAGGAAGGTATGTCGAGCATCATGCCTAAGGTTGGTCTGAACCTGGCTACGCTGGCCGGCGACAAGGATGCCAAGTTTCTGCCTACGTATGTCGGTGGTTTCGAGTACGAATACGGAATGAGCGACCAGTTAGGTCTCCTGGCCGGTGTGCTCTATTCGGAGCAGGGCGAGAAGGATAACGTCAACGACCTGACGCTGCGTTTAGGCTACGTCAACGTGCCGCTGATGGTGCAGTATTATCCCGTCAAGGGACTGGCCCTGAAGGCTGGTGCCCAGTTAGGTTTCCTGGTCAGCAAGAAGGCTAAGGTGGACGGTACGAAGATAGACATCGACCGGTTGGAGGCCTTCGGCTACCCCAAGGATTTCCGCAAGTTCGACCTTGCCATTCCCATGGGCATCTCCTACGAGATTGCCAACATTATGCTGGATGTCCGCTACAACTTAGGTCTTATCGGCATCTTCAAGAAGAATGCCGGCTACGACGAGACCTACCGCAACAGCGTGCTTCAGTTTACGTTAGGCTACAGGATCCAGTTCGACAACTAACCGCGTGCTGCCTTGTGGCAGACCGTATAGACGTAACGGCCTTCGGGACCGACCACGGTGGTCAGCCTTGAAGGCCGTTTCAGTATGTCTTTCAGGTCGTTGCTGATGCCCTCGCCCGTCAGTTTCAGCACGGCTTCCTTGCACGTCCACAGCCGCGTAAACTCCAGGGCGGGACTGTCGGCCTGACGTATGCTTGCCATCTCCTCGTCATTCATCGTGTAGCGGACCAGGCTCTCCTTGTATTCGCGGACGCTCTCCACGTCGATGCCGACGGGTTCGTCGCTCAGCACGCAGGCCACCGCCTCGCGACAGTGGCTGAGGTTGAAGTGGATGTCGGGACGGCCAATGATGAAAGGCTTGCCGTGCTCGCCATAGCCGAAGACGGGAGGTTCGCTGATGCCGTACTCCTGACGCAGTCCCTTGCAGAGCAGCAGATAGGCCATGGCACACGTCTTGCGCCCCAGCTCGTAGCGGAAGCGCAGCGTCTGCTCACGGCGCTGGTCTGACAGCAGCGGAAGAGCCGCCTCCAGGTCGAAGCCGGCAATGTCGTCATTCAGGTAAATCATGCTGTGTGGCGGGTATCTTACGGTTAGGGTTCTCCTTGGCTCCAAGCGACTTCAGTTCGTTGGCCTTCTGCACGACGCTCTGACGCCCCTCGTTCAGCTTATTAGTAGAGAAGTCGAAGGCACGGCGCGCCTGTTCCAACTGTTCGCCCACCTTCTGATAACGCTGGATGAAGTCGCCCAAACGGTCGAGCAACTGCTCGGCCACGCCGAAGACGCGCTCCTGGTTTTCGGCCTGCAGGTTCTGCACCCACGCCAGGTGTATCATGTGCAGGATGCCCAACAGATTCTGCTCACCCGTGATGAACACCTTGCGCTCGAAAGCCTCGCGCCACAGCGACGGGTCGTTGACCAGTGCCAGCTGCAGCGACGACTCGAAGGGCACGAACATGATGACGAAGTCGACGGCCTCGCGCGGCGGCTTGATGTATCGGGAGTAGTCCTTGCGCGCCAGCTCGGCCACATGCGACCGCACCGACCTGATGTGGTCTTGCAGTGCACGCTCCTTGTCCTCGGCCGTCGGTGCGTTGACATAGCGCTCGTAGGCCACAAGCGACACCTTGGAGTCGATGACCACGTCCTGTCCCTGCGGGTAGTGCAGGATGACGTCGGGCTGCATCTCGCGCCCCGTGTCGTCGTTTCTCAACGGGCGGCCCTGCTCGTCGCGCAGGCGGGTCTGCACCTCGTAGTGGATGCCCTCGGTCAGTCCCTGACTGGCCAACAGGTCGCCCAAAATAATCTCGCCCATGTTGCCGCTCACCTTGTTGTCGCGCCGCAGCACGTTGGCCAGTCCCTCAGCCTTCTCGCTCATCTCGCGTCCCGTCTCCATCATCAGCCGCAGCTGCTCCTTCAGCGATGCCGTCTGCGCCGTGTGGTCCTTGGTGTTGTCGTTGATGGCCTTGCGCATCTCGCTGATGGCCTCCTTCAGCGGCTGTGTGATGCCGGTCATGGTCTCGGCGTTCGACTCCTTCAACTTCTGCGAACTGCGCTCCAGCACCTGCTGTGCCATGGTCATAAACTGCGCGTCGCGCTTCTGCCGCTCCTCCTGACTGCTGTCCTTAGCCTCTGCCACCTCCTTGCGCAGGTGTTCTATCTGCACGTCCTTACGCGCCGTGTCTATGCGCAGCACGTCCATCTTGCGGTCCATCCATACGTAGAGCACTATGGCTCCAAGCAGTATGCCTAACAATATATATAATATGGTCATCATGCGTGCAAAGGTAAACAAATATTTTTATTCTTCCGCATCTTCGGTCTGCGTTTTTGGCCAGTTGACCAGATAAAGCGTCTCCGTGGCACGCGTGAAGGCAGTGTAAAGCCAGCGCAGGTAGTCGGCATTCAGCATGTCGTCGGTCATGTAGCCCTGGTCCACGTAGACGTGCGCCCACTGGCCGCCCTGTGCCTTGTGGCAGGTGGCGGCGTAGGCAAACTTCACCTGCAAGGCGTTGTAGAAGCGGTCTTCCTTCAGTTTCTTCAGCCGGTCGCGCTTCAGCGGCACGTCAGCATAGTCGGCCATGACGCCGTTGTAGAGCTGCTCCTGCTGTTCGCGGGTCAGGGCGGGTGCCTCGGCCGTCAGCGTGTCCAACAGGACGGTGGCCGTCAGCTCCATGTCGTCGTTGTCAGGGAACGTCATGGTGACGTCGGCGAAGCGGAAACCATAGAGCGACTGCACATTACGCACGCGGCGCACCACGGCGCGGTCGCCGTTGGCGATGAACGAGTCGTTCTTCAGCCAGTAGTAGTTGTTCTTGACCACCATCAGCAGGTCGCCGCTGCAGAGTTCGTCCTCGCGGTCGAGCACGGTGTTGCGGATGCCCTGATTGAAGATGTTGGCCCGCTTGTTGGAGCGCGTCACCACCATGGTCTCGTCCATGCCCACACGGCTGTAACTGGTGGCTAACGTCTCGATGAGTTCGTCGCCGGGAACCATCCTGACGTCAGTGAAACCGCCGAAGCGCACCTTCGGCAGCGTAATGTTCCAGCTTCCTGCCTCTTGCCTCTTACTTCTTGCTTCCTGCATCTTGCTTCTAATCCGCGTCGCGTTGAACAGGATGCCGGAGTCCTGGCTCTGGCGCAGCACCTCGTTCAGGTCGCACTCGTGGACGTGCAGACCGTACTGGCGCAGCACGGCACCGCTGAGGGCGGGACTCTCCTCCTCGCCCACGGGCGGCAGCTGGGCACGGTCGCCGATGAGCATCAGCCTGCAGTTGCGCTCGTTATAGACGAAACGGATGAGGTCGTCCAGCAGCGGGGTGTCGCCATTGGCTATCATGGAGGCCTCGTCGACGATGAACAGCGTGTCGCGGGCGGCATTGAAGTTCAGGTCGAACCCGCCTTCCATGCTTTTCTGGCGGTAGATGCGCCGGTGGATGGTGAAGGCCGCATGGCCGGCATAGAGCGAGAACACCTTGGCGGCACGCCCCGTCGGCGCCAGCAGCACCAAGCGCTGACCTAACGCCGTCAGGGCGCGCACGACGGCAGCGGCCAGCGTGGTCTTGCCCGTACCTGCCGAGCCGCGCAGCACCATCGCCGCGTGCTCCAGACGGTCGGTCATGAAGGCGGCAAACACGCTGATGGCGTGCTGCTGCTCCAGCGTCGGCTCATGACCGAAAGCGCTGCGAATGCGGAATGTCAACTCGTCGGTAATCATAATTTGTCGCAAAGTTACAAAAATTCTCTAAACTCTAAACCCTAAACTCTAAACTTTTTCGTACCTTTGCACACGAAATGACCAACATTCAGAAGACGAACATCATACTCGCAGTCATCAGTGCCGCACTGGCAGCACTCTGCGTAATGAGCATACTCGACAAATGAACAACCAACGACTGACCATACGCACCAGCAGCGACAGCCTGGCCTTCGCAACCACCGACGGGCGCGAAGTCGTCTACGAGCGTTACCCGCTGAAAAACGGCATGTCGGTAGCGGCCAACATGCGCGAGGCCCTGACGCTGGAGCCCATGCTGCAGCAGAGCTACCAGCGCGTCACCGTGCTCACCGACTCGCCCGTGCTGATGACGCCGGCCGACCTGTTCCGCGAAGAGGAGCGCGACGACACCTACCGCTACACGTTCACCGGACAAGAGCTGCGCTACGTCACCCACAGCGTGGTGCCCGGCCTCAACGCCGTGGCCGTGTTCTCCGTGCTCAAAGACCTGCGTCAGGTTCTCACCGACCGCTACGGACAGGTGGAGTTCTTCCCCGTAGCCACACCCGTCTGGCACCACCTGCACCAGAAGAGCTTTACCGGCAGCCACGCCAAGCTCTACGCCTACTTCCACGACCACCGCATGGAGGTGTTCTGCTTCGCCCAGAACCGCTTCAAGTTCTACAACAGCTACGCCGCCGACAATCCTGACGACGCCCTCTACTACCTTTTGGCCGCCTGGAAACTGCTGGCATTAGAGCCTTACGAGGACGAGCTGCACCTGACGGGTGCCATGAGCGGCCGCGAAGAGCTGTTAGACAAGGTGCGCCAGTACGTCAAGCACGTCTTCGTCAGCAACCCCACGGGCGAGTTCAACCGCGCACAGGTCACGCAGATAAAGGGCATGCCCTACGACCTGATACTGTACTACCTGAAAGGCCTATGAGGATTATCACCGGAAAATACAAAGGGCGCCACTTTGACATTCCGCGCTCGTTCAAGGCGCGTCCTACTACCGACTTTGCCAAGGAGAACATTTTCAACGTGCTCGGAGCATACGTCGATTTCGACGGCGCTGAAGCCCTCGACCTCTTCTCGGGCACGGGAAGCATCACACTGGAACTGCTTTCGCGCGGCTGTGCCCATGTGGTCAGCGTCGAGCTGGACCGCGACCACCACCGTTTCATACAACAGTGCATGCAGAAACTGCAAGGTGCTGACAACGTGCAGTGCATCCGTGGCGACGTCTTCCGTTTCCTCAAGTCGTGCAAGCATCAGTTCGACTTCATCTTCGCCGACCCGCCCTATGCCCTCAAGGAGCTGCCACAGGTTCCCGACCTTGTGCTGGGCACCAAGAATGATGAAGGCGAAGCCCGTTCTTCACTCCTCAAACCCGATGGAATCTTTGTTTTTGAGCACGGCAAGGACCACGACTTCTCGCAACATCCCCGCTTCGTCGAGCACCGTCAGTACGGCAGCGTCAATTTTACGCTCTTCCGCTGACAACCTGATGCTGACTACACAAATTCTGATGCTCATCACAAAAATTCTGACCATCAGAATTTTCATGCTGAACGTAGTAACTTTTAGTTACCTACTCTGACAGGAAAACGTGCTGAATAGTTGAATGATTTTTTATCCCACACTTCCCACACTGACGTCCAGTGTGGGAAGTGTGGGGTGTTTTTTTGTTTCACAATCAGCACCTTTTCCCGGTCAGAGCAGGGGGGAGAGCAGACGGGTGAGGCTTTCCCAAAGACGATGGAGGAAGGTGGGACGCGACCAGCTGGGGACGTCCTCGAAGAGGGTGCTTTGGGCAAGGTCGGCGAGGAATACCTGGCGCAGGCGACGGGCCACGGCCTCGTCGTAGATAAAGACGTTGGACTCGAAGTTGTTCTCGAACGAGCGGAAGTCGACGTTCGTGGAGCCGCATGTGGCGAGTGTATCATCAACAATCATGAGTTTGGAATGCAGGAAACCCGCCTCGTAGAGACAGACACGGGCACCAGCCTCGCTGAGCTCGCGCAGATAGCTGCGCGAAGCCCACTCGGTGAAGCGCGCATCGGAGCGGTGAGGACAGATGACACAGACGTCGACACCCGCCACAGCCGCCATCTTGAGGGCGAAGAGCACGGGTTCGTTGGGCAGGAAGTAGGGCGTCTCGATGTAGATGTAGCTGCGCGCGGAGGTGATGGCACTGATGTAGCCCTGCATGATGGTGGGATAGGGACTGGTGGGCGCGCTGGTGACCACCTGCGTCAGGAAGCCGCCGGCCGTGTCGGCTGTGCTCTGATAGTATTGCCGACCGGTAATGAGCGTGCCGTCGACGAAATACCAGTCAATCAGGAAAGTGCGCTGCAGACCGTAGACGATGCTGCCCTGCATGCGCAGCATGGTGTCGCGCCACGGCTGGTCGCCGGTGCCCTGGACATAGCGCTGCGCTATGTTCATGCCTCCGATGTAGCCCACACGGCCGTCGATGACAATGACCTTGCGGTGGTTGCGGTAGTTCAGCTTGCTGGTGAACGTAGGGAAGTGGACGGGCAGGAAGGGGCTTACCTCGATGCCTTCTTCACGCATGCGCTCGAAGTAGCGGCGGTGCACCTTCCAGCAGCCTACGTCGTCGTAGATGACGCGCACCTCCACCCCGTTGCGTGCCCGCTCGATGAGGGCATCGGCCAGGAGGTTGCCCAAGGCGTCGTCGTCGATGATATACATCTCTAAATGGATGTGATGGCGGGCTGCGGCCACGTCTTTCAGCAGTTGTCCTACGAACTGGTAGCCGTCGGTCATGATGTCAAGGGCATTGTTGCGGAAGGGCATCGACAGGTCCTGGTTGACGAAGAGGTCTATCATGGGCTGGTAGGCGGCAGGTGTGTTCTGGTTGCGCAGCTCGACGAAGCTCAGCATGGAGCGCTTCGACAGCTCATCGAGCTGGTGCTGGCTGACCAGTCGCTCGCGGCGGTGGTTGACACCGAAGAAGAAGTAGAGCACGATGCCCACCAGGGGGAGGAAAAAGATGACCAGTGCCCACGCCATGGTTTTGGCGGGCTGTCCGTTCGCCATGATGACGTGGATGATGGTGAGTGCTATCACTATCCACGAGATGATGCCACCTATCAAATACAGTTCCTGCATGGCTCGTCGTTCTTTGGGTCAGATGATGACATCGCTGCCGCGCTGGCGGGCCAGCTCGTTGCGCAGCTCCATGGTGTCCTTGTACTCGTCCATCAGCTGCTTCAGCCGTTCCTTGTCGTAGTTGGCTCCCATCTCCTTGAGCTGCCGCTGGATGTCCTTCATGTGCTGGTTGACAATGTCCATGCGGAAGTCGAGGATGAGGTGCTGCACGCGCTGGCGCAGGTCGTTGCTGCTCTCTTTCTTCTCGAAGCTGCGGCTCAGCTGGTGGCTGTCGATGCCTAAGGCAGCCGCCAGCGCGCTGACCTGCGGGTCGGGGTGCTGCATGAAGTAGCGGTCGGCCTTGAACGTGGTGTCGGCGGAGTGTTCCACGGCTTCTTGCAACACACGATTATACAGCGCGTTGGAGAAGGTGAGACCGTCCTGCCCCAGGTCGAAGTCGATGTACTGCGCCACGTTGAGGCTGACCAGCGAACCGTCCTCGGATTCCAAGTCGGAGAAGATGACTTCGTCGCCATGGCGTATGATGCTCTGCACGAGCAGCCGCTCCACCTCGGTGGTCTGTTCCAAGGCAGTATGCAGGCCCATGGCCTCCACGGGGACTGCATCGGGCGAAGCCTCCAGCTGGCGCTGTTCGCGCTCGCTCTGCTTGCGCTGCTCCTCGCGGTCGCCGGCAATAAACTTGTTGGCCTGCGTGACAAGCGTGCGCTCGTCGACATTCAGCCGACTGGCGCAGTCGTTGAGATATAGGGTACGCGAGACGGGGTCAGGGATGACGCTGACGGAGCGCACTATGCTGTTGACGGCCTCGGCACGCTTGACGGGGTCGGTGACTCCCTTGAGCAGCAGGTCGGTCTTGAACTGGATGAAGTCGGTCTGGTGCTGCTCAATATACTCCTTGAACTGCTGCGCCGTATGCTTGCGGGCGAAAGAGTCGGGGTCGTCGCCGTCAGGCAACAGCAGCACCTTGACCTTCATGCCCTCTTGCAACAGCATGTCGGTACCGCGCATGGCGGCATGGATGCCGGCTTCGTCGCCGTCGTAAAGCAACACGATGCTTTGGGTGAAGCGCCGCAGGAGCTTGATCTGGTGGACGGAGAGTGCCGTACCCGAGTTGGCCACCACATTCTCCAGCCCACACTGGTGCATGGCGATGACGTCGGTGTAGCCTTCCACCATGTAGACGCAGTCTTCCTTGGCTATGGCCTTCTTAGCCTGGTAGATGCCGTAAAGCTCGCGCTCTTTATGATAGATTTCCGAGTCGGGCGAGTTGACGTACTTCTGCTGCACGCCCTTGGTGGCGGCGTCGAGCTTGCGGCCGCCAAAGGCCACCACCTTGCCGCTGACGTTGAGCCACGGGAAGATGGCACGGCCGGCGAAGCGGTCGTACACGCCCTTCTCGCCTTGTATGGCCAGCCCGGTCTTCACTAAATACTCGTCCTTATAGCCTTTGCGACGGGCCTCGCTGACCATGGCGTCGCGCTTGCTGAGGGCAAAGCCCAGCTGAAACTTCTCGATGATGTCGTCGCGGATGCCACGGCTGCGGAAATACTGCTTGCCGATGGCCATGCCGTTGACGTCGTTCTTCAGGATGTCATGGAAATACTGGCTTGCCCACTCGTTGACGATGAACATCGACTCGCGGTCTGACTGTTCCTTCTTCTCCTCGTCTGTCAACTCGCGCTCCTGTATTTCAATGTTGTATTTTTTGGCCAACCAGCGCAGTGCCTCAGGATAGGTAATCTGCTCGTGCTTCATCAGGAAGTTGACGGCGTTGCCACCCTCGCCACAGGCAAAGCACTTGCAAATCTGGCGGGACGGCGACACCATGAACGACGGCGTCTTGTCGTCATGGAACGGGCACAAGCCCTTGTAGTTCGTACCCGTCTTGCGCAGGGTCACAAACTCGCCCACCACGTCAACGATGTTGGTGGCCTCCATAATCTTATCGACTGTAGCGCGGTCAATCATGTGTGCAAAGATACGAATAAGTGTGCGAAATGCCAAATTTATTGTTGCACAAAATGCGAGGTTTGTGCACAAAGTGGTTGTTTTTGTGCATTTTATTTGGCTGTGTACGCAAAAAGTAGTAATTTTGCACCCGTTTTCAATGAATGCACATTTATTTAACAAATAATTTATGGCTTTAAAGATTGTTGTGCTGGCCAAGCAAGTGCCAGACACCCGTAATGTGGGCAAGGACGCCATGACGGCCGAAGGTACCGTCAACCGCGCCGCCCTGCCCGCTATCTTCAATCCAGAAGATTTGAACGCCCTGGAGCAGGCTCTTCGTCTGAAAGAGCAGAACCCGGGCTCAACAGTAGGTATCCTGACGATGGGTCCCCCGCGTGCAGGAGAGATTATCCGTCAGGGACTCTATCGTGGCGCCGACACCGGCTGGCTGCTGACCGACCGACTGTTTGCCGGTGCAGACACGCTGGCTACCTCTTATGCTTTGGCTACCGCCATCAAGAAGATTGGCGACGTGGACATCGTCATTGGCGGCCGTCAGGCCATCGACGGCGACACCGCGCAGGTGGGTCCGCAGGTGGCTCAGAAGTTGGGCCTCAACCAGGTGACTTACGCCGAGGAGGTCTGTTCCGTACGCGACGGCATTGCCACCGTCCGCCGCGTCATCGACGGCGGTGTGGAGACGGTAGAGGCTCCGCTGCCCGTAGTGATTACCGTCAACGGAAGTGCTGCCCCCTGCCGCCCGCAGAACGCTAAGCTGGTGATGAAGTACAAGCGTGCTACCTGTCCGATGGAGCGTCCTGCTGAGGGCACTGCCTACGACCATCTCTACGAGGAGCGTCCCTATCTGACGCTGAACCAGTGGAGCGTGGCCGACGTGGACGGCGATGTCAACCAGTGCGGTCTCAGCGGTTCACCCACGAAGGTAAAGGCTATCAAGAACATCGTGTTCCAGGCCAAGGAGTCGAAAACCTTAACGGCTTCCGATGCTGACATTGAGGGAATGATTAAGGAATTGTTGGACGAGAAAATCATTGGATGAATTTACTATTTGACGATTTACTATTTACGGTTTATTTACAATTATACAATGGGCCTATTTGCAGTGCCTCTGAACAATCCAATAAATCATTAAATAACTAAATCGTCAATCAATAGTAAATCGTAAATTGTCAAATCGTAAATAGAAAAGATGAATAACGTATTTGTATATTGCGAAATCGAAGGTACAACCGTACAGGAAGTATCTCAGGAGCTGCTGACCAAGGGTCGCAAGCTCGCCAATGAACTGGGTGTGGAGCTGCACGCCGTCGTAGCCGGTACCGGCATCAAGGGCAAGGTGGAGGACCAGATTCTGCCCTATGGTGTCGACAAGCTATTTGTCTTCGATGCCCCCGACTTGTTCCCCTATACCTCGGCTCCCCACACCGACATCCTGGTGAACCTCTTCAAGGAGGAGGAGCCGCAGATTTGCCTGATGGGGGCTACAGTCATCGGCCGTGACCTCGGTCCTCGCGTGTCTTCATCGCTGACCAGTGGTCTGACTGCCGACTGCACCGAGTTAGAGATTGGCGACTTCGAGGACAAGAAGAATAATAAGGTATTCCATAACCTGCTCTATCAGATTCGTCCCGCCTTCGGTGGTAACATCGTGGCAACGATTGTGAATCCTGAGCACCGTCCCCAGATGGCTACCGTCCGCTCGGGCGTGATGCAGAAGGCTGTCTATGAGGGTGACTGCAAGAAGGAGGTGGTTTATCCTGAGGTTAGCAAGTATGTAAGCCCTGAGGCTTTCGTCGTTAAGGTGCTCGACCACCATGTGGAGGCTGCCAAGCACAACCTGAAGGGTGCGCCCATCGT
>JAFTGB010000068.1 GCA_017458125.1 Prevotella sp. | reverse complement strand
TCTGCCTCGGCTTTTGAATAGAAATACCGGCCGTCTTCGGTGACGCCCTCTATCCCTAAACCGCCGTCAATGTTGGCACCCTGCTGGGAGTAGACGGCACCCAGCGACACGCCCAACCAGTTGTTGCAGGCATATTCTGCCTCAAGGCCCGCCGTGAAGCGTACCTTGTAGTGATAGACGTCGTCTACGGTACCGCCGCTGAAGCCGGTTACGTTGATACCCGCCATCGGCTTGATAGAGAAAGTTCCTTTCTCATTCTGCGCCCATACCGCTGAAGCGACGAGCATCGCAACAGCCATCATCATTAACTTCTTCATTGTACTTCGTTTTTAATCAATATATTTGTTATTCATCAATCACCGAAAATCATGGGTGCCATGTTGTCTATGGCGGTAATGTCTTGTCAAAGATACTGACATATTTTGATACGACCAAATGAATTAGTCAAAAAGTCATAGAAGTACCGCCCCCATGACGGTTCCCACTGCAAAATTATGATAAAGATATCATTCTTGCAAGAAAAACGGCGACATAGAATTAACCAAAAATTAACCAGACTAATCGCGCTGTCATACAAGGAGTTAAGATGGAGAAAAGGTTAGATTTCCCTTGTTTGCACTGTGAAAATATTTGGAGTTCTTTCGCTAATTCTTTAAATGTGATGACAGCCACGGTGGATAAGACGTAAAAAGAGGCAAATTTTTACAATCTTGCTTCGCATCTTTACGTACTACGAAAAATGCGGCCGTATTCTTAAAAAACAGGAATAATTTTTGAGATGTCGGAATAAAGTAGTAACTTTGCCCCTTCACAACAGGGATTATGCTGAAACTACTACATAAATGGCTGACTACGCTGGGACGGTTCGTGATGCTCATGGGGCGCACGTTCTCCGTTCCTGAGCGGTTCCGCATGTTCTGGAAGCAGTATGTCAAGGAGATGGCCCAGTTAGGCATCGACTCCATCGGCATCGTGCTGCTCATCTCGTTCTTCATCGGTGCCGTCATCTGCATACAGATGAAGCTCAACATCCAGTCGCCGTGGATGCCACGGTGGGTGAGCGGCTACACCACGCGCGAAATCATGCTGCTTGAGTTCTCCAGCAGCATCATGTGTCTGATACTGGCCGGCAAGGTGGGGTCGAACATCGCCTCCGAGATAGGCACCATGCGCGTGACACAGCAGATTGACGCCTTGGACATCATGGGTGTCAACTCGGCGTGCTATCTTATACTGCCCAAGATACTGGGCCTGCTCACCATCATGCCCCTGCTGGTCATCTTCTCGTCGGCCATGGGCATCATGGGAGCCTACGGCACGGCATTCATCGGCCACATCATAGTGCCTGACGACCTGACGTTAGGCATACAGCACTCGTTCAAGTCCTGGTTTGTGTGGATGTCCATCATCAAGAGCCTCTTCTTCGCCTTCATCATCTCGGCCGTGCCGTCGTACTACGGCTACACCGTGGAGGGCGGTTCCGTCGACGTGGGCAAGGCTTCTACGGACGCCGTCGTCATGTCCAGCGTGCTCATCCTTTTCTCCGACGTATTCCTAACCCAGCTGTTGTCATGATAGAAGTCAAGAACCTTTACAAGAGCTTTGACGAGGTGGAGGTGCTGAAAGACATCTCGACCGTCTTCGAGGACGGCAAGACCAACCTCATCATCGGCCAGAGCGGCAGCGGAAAGACGGTGCTGATGAAGAATCTGGTGGGACTCTATGACCCCACGCAGGGTCAGATACTGTACGACGGCCGCGACTTCGTACACATGTCGAAGCAGGAGAAGGTGCACATGCGGCGCGAGATGGGCATGATATTCCAGTCGGCAGCCCTTTTCGACTCGCTGTCGGTGCTGGAGAACGTCATGTTTCCGTTGGACATGTTCTCAAGCATGAACCTGCGCGAGCGCCAGCAGCGCGCCATGGACTGTCTGGACCGCGTCAACCTGGTGGGTGCCGAGAGCAAGTATCCCGGCGAAATCAGCGGCGGCATGCAGAAGCGCGTGGCCATAGCGCGCGCCATAGCCCTGAACCCCAAGTACCTGTTCTGCGACGAGCCTAACAGCGGACTGGACCCCAAGACGTCGCTGGTCATCGACGGACTGCTGCACTCCATCACGCAGGAGTTTCAGATGACCACCATCATCAACACCCACGACATGAACTCGGTGATGGGCATTGGCGAGAACATCATCTTCATCTACGAGGGTCACAAGGAGTGGCAGGGCAATTCGTCAGAAATTATGAACTCCACCAACAAGCGCCTCACCGACTTCATTTTCGCCAGCGACCTGCTGAAAGAGATGCGCGAGGCCGTCACCCACAATCACGCCAAATAAAAGTTAAAGCTACTTCATGCGCCACTCGCCATCGGCCTCAACCATGGGGACCACTATCTCCTCCTGCGTTGAGTCACTGTAGCAGAGTATAAGGAACGCTTTTACTACTGGCTGGACCTTTGCGGTATCGGCCAGTAGTAATGTATTGTCAGAAATACGCACATGGCTCAGTCCGCCATGCTTCTCCTGCATGTCCTCATGATATTGCTCTACGGCCTTCAGCAACTGCTCACAATAGTCGGCAGGCAGCTGCTCCACACCGGCCTTACCCTCCAGGAAGCGGACGGCATTGCCCTGCGCCAGCTGTTCATAGTACGCTTGGGCAGCGGTGGCAGCCTGCCACTCGCGGCTGTCACCGGAACACGATAGGACAAGGGTGGCTGTCAGGACGAGAAGCACCCTATGAGCAAGACGGCGGCACTGTTGCATGGCTACTTCTGGCGAATGAAGACGTTGATGGGTGTGCCGGTCAGCGTCCAGTTTTCACGGAGCTTATTCTCCAAGAAGCGGCGATAGGGCTCCTTGACATACTGCGGCAGGTTGGCATAGAACACAAAGGTGGGAATCTGCGTGTCAGGCACCTGCGCCACATACTTAATCTTGATGTACTTGCCCTTGATGCTGGGCGGCGGTGTCTGCTCTATGATAGGCAGCATCACCTCGTTGAGCTTCGACGTGCCTATCTTCTGCTTGCGGTTCAGGTAGACCTGCTTGGCCGTCTCCAGCACCTTGAAGATGCGCTGCTTCGTCACCGCCGAGGCAAAGATAATGGGGAAGTCGACGAAGGGAGCCATGCGCTGGCGGATGGCCGTCTCGAAGGTTTTGATGGCTACCTGCGACTTGTCTTCCACCAGGTCCCACTTGTTGACGACGACCACCAGAGCCTTGTTGTTTTTCTGAATGAGCTGGAAGATGTTCATGTCCTGAGCCTCGATGCCGCGGGTGGCATCAATCATGAGGACGCAGACGTCGGAGTTCTCGATGGCGCGGATTGAGCGCATGACGCTGTAGAACTCCAGGTCTTCCGTCACTTTGTTCTTGCGACGGATGCCAGCCGTGTCGACCAGATAGAAGTCGAACCCGAACTTGTCGTACTTGGTATAAATGCTGTCGCGCGTGGTTCCGGCAATATCGGTGACGATGTTGCGGTCTTCGCCAATGAAGGCATTGATGATGCTCGACTTGCCGGCATTGGGACGGCCCACGACGGCAAAGCGCGGCGTGCCGTCCTCCAAGTCGTCGACCTCCTCGGTCTTCAGTTTCGTGAGCACGTGGTCCAGCAGGTCGCCGGTGCCTGAGCCCGTGGCAGCACTGACGCAGAAGGGGTCGCCCAGTCCCAGCTTGTAGAACTCGTACTGCCCGTACAGGTCCTTGCCGTCGTCGGCCTTGTTAGCTACCAGCACAACGGGCAGTTTCGAGGAGCGCAGTATCTGGGCCACGTCCTCGTCAAGGTCGGTCAGCCCGTTCTTGATGTCGACCAAAAACAGCACCAAGTCGGCCTCCTCGGTGGCTACCAGCACCTGCTTACGGATTTCCTCCTCGAAGATGTCGTCCGAGTTGACCACCCATCCGCCGGTGTCCACTACGCTGAATTCCCGGCCGTTCCACTCGCACTTGCCGTATTGGCGGTCGCGCGTGGTGCCGGCTTCATCGCTCACTATGGCGCGGCGCGAGTTGGTCAGTCGGTTAAACAGTGTCGACTTGCCCACGTTCGGCCTTCCTACTATCGCTACTAAATTGCTCATATTGTCTCCTTTTTGCCTGCAAAGGTACGACTAAGCAGGCACAAAACAAAACAATTTATTATTTATTATTGATTATTTTCACTCAGGATTATAACCAAAGGCGTCAAGCTCGCGCTGGCTGGAACGCCAGTCCTTGTCTACCTTGACGAAGGTTTCAAGGAAAATGGGCTTGCCAAAGAATTTCTCCAAAGCCTTGCGGGCCTCGGTGGACACCTTCTTGAGCGCCACACCCTGATGTCCGATGATGATGCCCTTCTGGGAGTCGCGCTCTACATAGATGACGACATTGATGTGGATGTTACGCTCGGTCTCTTTGAAGCGTTCTACGCGCACCTCCACGGAATAGGGTATCTCCTTGTCATAATAGAGCAGGATTTTCTCGCGGATAATCTCTGAGACAAAGAAACGGGCGGGTTTGTCCGTCAGCTGGTCCTTGTCGAAATAGGCCGGACTTTCGGGCAGCAGTTCACGGATGCGCTTGAGCAGCATGTCCACGCCGAACTTGTTCTTTGCCGAAATAGGCAGTATCTCGGCATTAGGCAGCAGCGTGTGCCATTTGGCGACAATATCCTCCAGACTCTTTTGCGCACTCTGGCTGGCTTGCAGCTCGTCTATCTTGTTGATGAGCAACAAGACGGGAATTTGCATCCGCTGCACTTTCTCCAGAAAGTCCATGTTCTTCTCCGGGTTCTCCACCACGTCGGTGACGTAGAGCAGCACGTCGGCATCCTGCAATGCCGACTCCGAGAAGGCCAGCATCGACTCCTGCAACTTGTAGTTGGGCTTCAGCACCCCCGGGGTATCGCTGAACACAATCTGCATGTCGTCAGTGTTGACGATGCCCATAATACGATGGCGCGTGGTCTGCGCCTTGAAGGTCGCTATTGAAATACGCTCACCAACCAACTGGTTCATGAGCGTACTTTTTCCCACGTTGGGGTTTCCAACGATATTTACAAATCCGGCTTTATGAGTCATTTCTCATTACGCATTTCACGGTTTTCATTTGGCTGCGCCATCGTAAGCCCACTTGTAGTAGCTGGCTCCATGGACGAAACCGGCACCGAAGGCCGTCATGATGATGTTGTCGCCTTTCTTGAGCTTCGACTCGTTCTCCCACAGGGCCAGGGGAATGGTGGCCGCCGAGGTGTTGCCGAAGTGCTCAATGTTGACCATCACCTGGTCCATCGACAGCTCCAGGCGCTTGGCCACGGCCTCAATGATACGCATATTGGCCTGGTGAGGCACCACCCACTGGATGTTTTCCTTGGTCAGTCCGTTGCGCTCGGCTATCAGTGCGCAGTCCTCACTCATGTTGGTCACAGCATAGCGGAACACGGTACGACCCTCCTGATAGAGGTAGTGTAAACGGTGATCTACGGTAAACATGCTGGGAGGACACACCGATCCGCCCGCCTTGATGTGCAGGAAGGGCAGACCCTTGCCGTCGGCACGCAGATAGGAGTCCATGACGCCGATGTTCTGCTCCTCGGTGGCTTCCACCAGAACGGCTGCAGCACCGTCGCCAAACAGCGGACAGGTGGCGCGGTCCTTATAGTCGATGACCGACGACATCTTGTCGGCTCCTATCACGATGATCTTCTTATAGCGTCCGCTTTGTATCATCGTGCCTGCCACGTCAAGCGTGTAGAGGAAACCACAGCACGCTGCCCAGAAGTCGAACGCAAAGGCGTTCTTCAGGCCCAGCTTACCCAGCACGATGCTGGCTGTGGATGGAAACTTATAATCAGCCGTCGAAGTGGTGACGATGACCGCATCAATGGTATCAGGATCCACACCCGTCTTCTGCATCAGCTGCTTGGCAGCCTTGCGGGCCATATAGCTGGTGCCCAGACCTTCCTCGGTCAGAATACGGCGTTCCTTGATGCCGACACGAGTCATAATCCACTCGTCATTGGTGTCTACCATCCGCGACAACTCCTCATTATTCAGGACATAGTCGGGAACGTAGCCACCAATGCCGGTGATTATCGCATTGATTCTGCTCATTACTCAGCTGCTTCGTCCATAACAATGGCAATCTTGCCACGATAGTAACCACAGGTAGGACATACGGTGTGGTAGATGTGGTAGGCTCCGCAGTTGGGGCATACGGCCAGCGTGGGAGCTACTGCTTTGTCATGGGTACGGCGCTTTGCGGTACGAGTGTTCGATTGTCTTCTTTTAGGATGTGCCATAATAATTTACTATTTAACGATTTACAATTCACATTTTGTTTTTTAACTCTGTAAGTTTGCTCCAGCGCGGGTCCACAGTCTCTGCCTCCTCTTTGCCGCTTCGGACGGCACCGCTCAGCTCTTCCAGCTTCTGCGTCATCGCACTATTGCATTTTCCAGGTGCATGAACGTGCTTGATGGGTATGGCCAGCATAATGAACTCATAGAGAAACCACGACAGGTCGAGCATTCCTTCGTTCTCGTCCACGGTCACGGTGTCTCCGTCGTCGTCGCAGTATGTGTCGCCCAGTTTCACCATGAGCCGGTTGTCCGACGCTATGGGCTGCTCCATGTCGTCCAAACAACGGTCGCAGGTCACCGTGACGGTGCCCTCGGTGTGGAACTGAAAGTCGAAAAAGCCGGATGTCTTGCGTATAGACACCGACACATGCAATGACCCATGCTCCAGCTGAGAGCCGTTCAGAGCCTGAAAGAAGTCGTCGTCCAGGCTGTACTCGCGGACGCTTTCGTCCTCTGTCAACCCTTTCAAGTCAATCTGATAGGTTTCCAAACTACACATAATCGGCTGCAAAGTTACAAAGAATTTATGAATTACAAATGCCAAAAGGCCTTTTTTTTCAGTTTTCAACGAAAAACGGCGGCACCGGACAACGCCTTTGCACACACCGCCCGCATAGTGTGCAATACTTGCAGGCCGTGCCCGACGGCCGCACTATATATGGCGCAAAACCATGCCGGACAAGGCGGAAAAACATGCCAAATAGGCCGCGCAGCCTTGACATTTATCGCCGGCAGCGTTGCAATTTAATTTAAATTGGTCAGCAATTTAATTTAATTTGGTCGGCAATTTAATTTAAATTGGTCGGCAATTTAATTTAAATTGCAAAAGCACCGACGCTGCTTGTCAGGACTGCGGGTGTCTTTTGGCATAGTTCGGACACTGGTTTGCACGCCTGACGGCCATGGTTTTACAGCCGCGCGCCGACTTTCACGCATGGGCGGCATAACGACTTGGTAATTGTTAATAAACTAAAAGGTGTTTGCTCGTTCGGCATTTTTTTGTAATTTTGCACGTCCAACAAATAAACTATATGTCTAACAATGTATCTGTAGGATCCAAAATCAAGGGGATCCGTGAATCAAAGAACCTCACCATCGAGGAAATAGCAGAAAGTAGTGGCCTCTCAGCAGACCAGATAGCGTCTATAGAAAACGGCCAGAACCTCCCGTCACTGGGACCGCTCATCAAGATTGCCCGTGCGCTGGGTGTACGCTTAGGCACCTTCATGGACGACAACGACGCCTTAGGGCCCGTAGTGACGCGCGCCGAAGAGCGCGAACGCGAACGCAGCATCAGCTTCTCCAACGACGCCACCGACGCCCGCAAGCACATGGAGTATCACCCGCTGGCCCAGCACAAGGCCGGACGTCACATGGAGCCGTTCGTCATCGACATCAATCCCACCGACTCTCTTGACTACAAGCTCTCAGCCCATGAGGGCGAGGAGTTCATCTACGTCATGGAGGGCGAGATTGAGCTGGAATACGGCAAGGAGAAGTACGTGCTCAAAGAGGGCGACTCCATCTACTACGACTCCATCGTCAAGCACCATCTGCACGGCGTGGCAGGCAAGTCGGCCAAGATTCTTGCCCTCATCTACATCCCGTTCTGAAACGCTTAATTCTCACTACATAACACAATGAGTAACGTGAAATTAGACATGGCAGGCCGTCCTCTGCCTGACAGGACATACCCAGCAGAGACGGGAAGCAAAGGCTATCAGCTCTACGAGCGCACCCTCGGACAGTGGCTTGAGCACTGGGCCGAGACGACGCCCGACAAGGAATACATCGTCTACAGCGACCGCAACCTGCGCTTCACATGGAAGACGTTCAACGAGCGCGTCGACAATCTGGCCAAAGGCCTGCTGGCCATCGGTGTCAAGAAGGGTTCTAACGTGGGCATCTGGGCCACCAACGTGCCCGACTGGCTGACGTTTCTCTATGCCACGGCTAAGATTGGAGCCGTGCTGGTCACGGTCAACACCAACTACAAGCAGAACGAACTGGAGTACCTCTGCAAGGACTCCGACATGCACACGCTCTGCATCACCGACGGCACCTGGGACTGTAACTATGTCGACATGACCTACACCATGCTGCCGGAGCTGAAGAACTGCGAACGCGGACATCTGAACAGCGAGCGTTTCCCCTACCTGAAGAACGTCGTCTTCATCGGCATGGAGAAGTACAGGGGCATGTATAACACTGCCGAACTGCTGCTGCTCGGGCAGAACATCGAGGACGAGGAGCTGCAGGAGGTGAAGAGCAAGGTCGACTGCCACGACGTGTGCAACATGCAGTACACATCAGGCACCACGGGTTTCCCCAAGGGTGTCATGCTGACCCACTACAACATTGCCAACGACGGTTACTTCACCGGCGAGAACATGGGCTTTACGCAGGACGACAAGCTGTGCGTGTGCGTGCCCCTGTTCCACTGCTTCGGCGTCGTACTGGCCACCATGAACTGCCTGACGCACGGCTGTACCGAGGTGATGGTCGAGAAGTTCGACCCGCTCGTCGTGCTGGCCTCTATACATAAAGAAAGGTGTACGGCCGTCTACGGCGTGCCTACCATGTTCATCGCCGAACTGGACCATCCCATGTTCGACATGTTCGACCTGACGTGTCTGCGCACGGGCATCATGGCCGGCAGCCTGTGCCCCGTCGAACTGATGAAGCGTGTCAGCGAGAAGATGTTCATGACCATTACCAGCGTCTACGGACTGACCGAGTCGTCGCCCGGCATGACGCAGACCTGCCTTAACGACACCTTTGAGCAGCGCTGCACCACCGTGGGCCGCGACTACCCCTTCGTCGAGGTCAAGGTGCTCGACCCGGAAACCAACGAGGAGTGTCCCGTGGGTGTCCAGGGCGAGATGTGCTGCCGTGGCTTCAACGTCATGAAAGGCTACTACAAGAACCCCAAGGCTACAGCCGAGGTCATCGACGAGAACGGTTTCCTGCATTCCGGCGACCTGGGTGTAAAGGACGAGCAGGGCTTCTACCGCATCACCGGCCGCATCAAGGATATGATTATCCGTGGTGGCGAGAACATCTACCCGCGTGAGATTGAGGAGTTTCTATACCACATGCCCGGTATCAAGGACGTACAGGTGGCCGCCGTACCGTCAAAGAAGTATGGCGAGGCCGTCGGCGCATTCATCATCCTGCAGCCCGGCGTGAAGATGGAGCCTGAGGACGTGCAGGAGTTCTGCCGTGGCAAGATAGCCCGCTACAAGATTCCCAAGTATGTGTTCTTTATCGACGAGTTCCCCTTGACTGGAAGCGGAAAGATTCAGAAATTCAAACTGAAGGAGATGAGTCTCCAGCTCTGCGAGAAACTCGGCATCGAAGTCATTTAACCAATTCTATCCGGAACGTCGTACCTTTGCCAAGCTCTGACTGCTTGACAAAGATACGGCCGTGATGGTACTCCTCCACAATACGACGCGCCAGCGACAGCCCTAATCCCCAGCCACGTTTCTTAGTGGTGAAGCCTGGGGTGAAGACGTTACTCAGGTCTTTCTTGCGAATACCCTTTCCCGTGTCCTTAACTTCTATCACCACACGCTGGTGTTCCTCCATCAGCGTCAGTGTAATGGTGCCGCGCCCTTCCATGGCGTCCACGGCATTCTTGCACAGGTTCTCTATCACCCACTCAAACAGCGACGCATTCATCTTCACCCGCACGTCATGGTCAGGCAGCTGCCGCACCATGGTCACCTGCTTCGATGTGCGGCGGTCCATATAGTCGACCACATGCTCCAGCACTTCGTTCATCGACGACTCCACAGGCTCGGGCAGCGACCCTATCTTTGAGAAGCGGTCAGCTATCAGCTGCAGCCGCTTCACGTCCTTATCCATCTCGGGCAGAAGCTCGTCGCCGGGATACTGTTCCTTCAACATCTCCACCCAAGCCATCAGACTCGACACCGGAGTGCCCAACTGGTGGGCCGTTTCCTTGGACAATCCTACCCACACCTTGTTCTGTTCGGCACGCTTCGACGACAACAGCGCAAAGATGGCTACCAAGACGAAGATGAGTACAATGCCCAACTGCACGTATGGCCATGCCGACAGGCGTTTCAGCATGAGCGACTCGTCATAGCACACTAACTGCGAACCCACGCGAATGGTGTCGCCGGACTTCATCATGCTGCGGGCATAGTCGGCCACGCGCGCGGTATCCTCGATATTACGGTAGTCATCAATGCCTCCCTCGCTGTTCAGCACAACGACGGGTATCGTGTTGTTGCCTTGCATCACGCTTAGCACCAACGACAGGTCGGTGGTCTCGTCAGCCTTGTTCAGCGAGCGTAGCGCCTGTGCCCACACCTCCATCTTAGTGCGCTCCTCCTTGGAGAGGTCACGCACCAGGAAGTGCGACACCAGCAGCGAAGCCGCGGCTATCAACACCGCAGCTATCACCAGAATAATCTTAACCTGTCTGATTCTGTCCGTCCACTGCATACAAATTAATAACGCGCGCGCGAACATTTTATTATATAATACACCGGCATACAAAACAAAGAAAAAGCCCCGAGTCTTTCTTCAGACTCAGGGCTTCCCTCTCAAAAAGTGGCGGCCTCCTACTCTCCCGCATTGCATTGCAGTACCATCGGCGCAGGCGGGCTTAACTTCTCTGTTCGGAATGGGAAGAGGTGGG
>JAFTGB010000010.1 GCA_017458125.1 Prevotella sp. | reverse complement strand
TCCTTTTATCTACACACGACGTTCCGAGGGGGTACTTTTTCCCACGCCTTAACATAACTTATCCCGATAAGGAAAGCGGGACATATATCCCACATCGGAATATATAAACAGAACGCACGATAATTAAAAATCAAATTCACGAACATGCCAAGACAAGCCATCGTACCGATGAAACTGCCAGCCGAGCAGCCCGACTGTTGCGCGGCCTGCCCGCTGTGCGGACTGATACCCAAGGAGCAACGCCAGGAGGGTGCCCGACAGAGTTACGTGTGTCTGGGTGTGCTCGGCGAGGCTCTCACATCGAAGGGCATACACTCCAGCGCGGCGGCATACAAGGCGAAGAACCGAAAACTACACCGACCCTGTGACACCCGATGGGACGCATGGATGACCCTGCCGGGCCGCGAGTTCGGCATATCGTATGCCAACTATCTACACTACCGACTGCCCTTTGAGCAGCGCAACCAACTTGTAATCAAATTCAAAAGATAATGGCAAAAGCACAGACCTACATCAAGGACATTCGCGCACAGGTGAAGCACTCGCATGGCGGCAAGGTGCCGGAGCACCTGAACCTCACCATCCGCAACTATGCCAGTGCGCTGGAGGTGCGCGACCAGTACCGCGACACCATCACCAAGGAGGGAGCCGTGGAGTGGGTGCAGGGCTCCAACGGTCAGCCCACCCACAAGCAGCACCCGCTTTGCAATCTGCTCTACCAGCAGGAGGCTATCTGCCAGAAGTACGCCCAGATGCTGGGCATGACGGCGGCAAAGGCAGCAGCGAAGCCCGAAGACCCTGCGGGCAACAACGCCACCGACAAACTCAACGAATTTATTGACGGAATAGTATGATCAACGACTTTGAAGAACTGCGGCAAGCCAAGGCGCAATGTCTCGACGATTTGCGCACCCATCTGCCCGACTATGCCAACCGACTGAACAGTATCGACCCGCGCCTCATGGCCTACGTCGAGGACGCTATCAGCAATGACGGCAGTCATGCCAACCTCTACGAACTCTTAGGCATCCGCAAGGAAATGCGACTGATGGACTCCTACCCGCTCGACCCCGAACGGGTGAAGCGGTCGCTGCGTGCCATCGAGGGGCAATGGGCGAATGGGCGACACGTGAAGGGCGGGCTGAAGTTCTCGACCCCTCGCGGCTCGCAGCACGTCAGACTGATGCCGTTCCAGGCGTGGCTCATCTTCGAGATATACGCCTTCAAGGTGGACGTGCCGATGGAGCGCGAATGGCACGAGGGCGACATGCTGCTGCCTACCGAATGGGTGAAGGACGGCTGGGTGTGGGACACGCGACGGCTGACGCAGGAGGCGCACTGGTTCCTCACGCGAAAGAGCGGCAAGACCGAGCTGGGCGGCGCGGTGGACTTCACTGAGGTGTGTTTCCTGGGCGACGTGAACGGGCAGGCACTCATCTGCACCAACTCGAGCGAACAGAGCCAGATAGCCTACAAAGCCATCCGCGAGTTTGCCATGCAAGTCGATCCGACGTGCTCGAACCGCATGGGCGGCAAGTACTTCCGCATGACGCGCAACGGACTGAACTGGCAACCCGGTCACCCGATGAAGGGCGAAATCAAGTGCATGGCGGCGGGCAAGACCTCGAAGGACGGACTCTATGCCTCAGTGGTTCATGCCGACGAGCACGGACAGGCGGGCTACGTGAACGCCCACTCCGACATGCAAGCGGCAGTCGATACGTGTTGGGGCTCAACGGGTCCGCGACGTGAGAAGTTGCTGTTGCATACCACCACAGCCGGACGCATCAAGGAAGGACCCTACAAGACGAAGATTGAGCAAGTGGAAGCATCGCTGCTGCAAGAGTTGGACTATCCGCTCGGACAGCCCCACCGCACACCCGACGATTATTGGTGCGCCTTCCTGCTCCAGCTCGACAAGTGGGAACTGACCGACGACCTGACGAAGCTCGACGACCCCGAACTCTTCAAGAAGGTAAACCGCTCCATCGGCACCACCGTACAGCCGACATATTATAGAGAGCGACTCCACGAAGCCGCCACCGGCACCGAGGACACCAAACAGGAGGTGCTGACCAAGGACTTCAACATGTGGCAGACGGGTCGCATTCAGAAATGGATCACCGGCGACCGCATCCGACCGCTACAGGTGCAGAAGCGCATCACCGACTGCCACTATCAGGACGGCTGGCGGGTGTTCGTGGGGCTGGACTTCTCGCTGGGCGACGACCTCTACGCGATGGTGACGCTGGGCGTGAACTACACCCCGAGCGACACGATGCGGGGCCGCTTCTTTGCCGACGCGGTGGCGTGGGTGCTGGAGAAGACGATGAAGGAGAGCCCCAACCGTCCGCTCTACGAGGAATGGGTGCGGCAGGGGTGGCTCTACGTCTGCCCCGGAGAAGTGTTCGACTCCATGCTGAGCATCAACCAACTGGCAGCCATCGACGACCGCCAGGACATCGACATCCGTTTCTTCGGCTACGACCCAGCGCAGAGCATCCAGCCAATCAACCAACTGAAGGCGTGGCTTCAGACCATCCTCCAAAAGAAGAACCCGCAGGCAACGGCAGCGGACATCGCCAGCGTGATTCAGCAGATGGTGGTGCCAGTCAGTCAGACCGCCATGACACAGAACCCCCGCATCGCGGAACTGGAAAGCATGATTCTCGACAAAGAGCCGTGGATAGAGTTCTCCATGTCGCCTCTGTGGCCCTGGTGCTTCGGCAACTGTACCGCCGAGGTGAGCAGCAGCGACCTGCGCCGCATCGTGAAGGGTGGCCCCCAGCCGACGCACAAGATAGACCTCGTTCACGCCCTGCTCGACGCGCTCTACGGGTTCGATTTAGCTGAGGGCAGAGTGAGTGAATAGTGAACACGAATTATCACCAATTAACACGAATTTCTCATAAATTAAAAACATTCAAGAACTATGACGCAGATTGAATTTGAGAACCAAATGAGAGAGTTGCGCGTTCAGAAAGGCGCAGCATTAACCGCCATTGCACGCTTGCAAGGCGAAGTGAAGGACGACATGGAGGCTATCGACCGCCAAATCCATGAACTGAAGGAGCGCAAGGCAAAGCTCAATCAGCAGCGCATAGCACTGAGCGACCGCCGTTTTGCGCTGGAGCAGGAATGGGGCAAGCGCATCAAGGAGTTCCAAGATGCCAACTTCAACACCACACGCGAACTGGAGAACGTCAGCGAGTGGACGATTGCAAATGAACTGCGCAAGCGTGGCTACCTCGGCACACTCATCAATCCCGACAAAGACCCCGACTTCATGTTGCACCTCAATCAGAAACTCAATGGCAAAGACAACGAGGCAGACGGCAGTCAAGATAACTCGTGAACTGCTCACGAAAGCCATCGTCTATAACTGCCCACGTTACACCCGCAACGGTGGCGTGGGCGTTCCCCCTCATGCCTGTGCCGACCTCGACGGAGGCTTCACCAACTGTCCCGGTGCGGCTGGCTGGTGTTCACAGGTGGGCGACATCTTCAAGACGATGGTACGCATCAAGAACGGAGAGATAGACGTATGAAAGCGATTTAACAAATTGAAAGCAATTATGAAAAAAACAAAAGACGCTGTAAAGCGACAACTGAAAGAGCAATGGGAGCAGGCGTGCAACGGGTTCCTCGTGGAGCTGCTGCGCATGTGGGAACTGGACGGTCACTACGGCTACTGGATTGGCGACGAGACGGGAGGCGTGTACGACTATGGCGACGGGATGCTGACCATCAACATGGACGACATCATCTACTGCGTGTTGGCCGACGTGACGCGTGAGCAGTACATGGAGTGGCAGGAATACATTTGCGACGCTGCTGAGTTTGGCTTTGACACGCCGAACTTGCGGTCATTCATCCGGGGATGTCCGCGAACATCTGCCGAGACATTCAAGCATCTGCGTGAGATTAAGGCAACGCTGAACGACGCTATCCGGGACGAGAAGGAGCGCATGAAAAAGGGCAAGAAAAATAATCCTTATTAAACTTGACTACGAATTATCACCAATTATCACGAATTATCAAGGAACTATGAGACCAGAAGAATTATCAGTAGGCAATTATGTCTATGGCATTGAGATTGAGGGAGGCGAAGAGACTGCTGAAAGTCTTGTGACGCGATACCCGATTCGGATTGAAAGCATCTACGGCGACACCATCCTCGACAATTACGGGATGGAGCGCGATATTAAGGATGGTATTGAGCCGATTCCGCTGACTGCCGAGATACTGGGGAAGAACTTCACGAAGAAGGGCAACCGCTATGGCATCTATGAGGACTTCTACGATTTTGAACTACACGAGTACAACGATGGTATGTGGCAAGCCGTGTATCACAACTGCGAAATGTCGAGCATACCCGACGAGAAATTGTCTGTATGCTTCGTGCATCAACTTCAGCGTATGATGACAGACTGCTACTGCGGCGAAGACTTTAAGATTGATTTGGAGGAGGACGGCGAATGAAAAGGCGAATCTATTTGTCGGGCGGGATGTCGGGCGTGGAGCGGGCTGAGTATGTGCGGCGGTTCGGGGAGGCGGAAGCGATTCTGAGGCGGCATGGGTACGGGTGCATCAACCCGTGCAGGGTGTGGGCCTGTCGGTGGCCGTGGATTTACAGGGCGATGGAGTGGGCGATGGGCAAGCGGTTGGCGTATGCCGTGGTGCTGTGCTACGACCTCCTGCTGCTGATGACCCGTGCGGACGGCATCGCGATGCTGCCGGGCTGGCAAGAGTCGCGCGGCGCACAGATTGAGAACAACACCGCCCGACAATTCCCACTAATGGGAATCTCCAGGCAGGCAGTAGAGGAAATAGACAAT
>JAFTGB010000067.1 GCA_017458125.1 Prevotella sp. | reverse complement strand
TAACTCCCCTCCTTGGAAAGGAGGGGCGGGGGGTGGTTGATAATTCGCAGGTAAATATAACATATTCGTCGATGAAATCAACCCCTCCTAACCTCCCCTTTCCAAGGGGAGGAATTAATTAGCCCATTTTGACACACCCTCTTTTGCTTTTCCAGTGGAAGTGGAGGGAGTCGAACCCTCGTCCGCACAAGGAAACCATACGCTTTCTACATGCTTATCTTGGCCTTCATTTTCGTGCCGTGACAAGACCCAAGCCACCAATCACGGCCTTATCTCCTAAAGTTTCATCAAGGAGCCGGAGCGTCTCCCAGACTATTCCCGATTAACCTGCACCGCTGAACCCTCAGATTCGGAACAACATCCTTGGAGCGATGTCTCGTCCTCCTACCTTGTAAGAGGATAAAGCCAGTAATCTACTGTACTTCGATTAGGCAGCGAGAGCGTACTTTGTTTCGCCAATTAATTGTTCGACCGACGAGATTATGGAGCCCACAGCCGTCGCTCCGCATGCTTACGTACCATCTCGACTTGCCGTCAAATCCAGTCACCCCCAGATGAAAGATGTCGTAATCGGGTGCAAAGGTACAAATAAAATCCGAACATCATTGCTTTTTTCTGAAAAAAACATGCTTTCATGCAATAATATCAGATAAAAGAAGGTTATATATAAAAATATATACGCGTATATCTTTATGAAAAGACTTTTTACCATGGTGACAGGTCTCGTGCTTGTCGTTTCTCTATGGGCTCAAACAGGCATGACGGACAATCAGGTCATGGATTTTGTGGTCGAGCAGAACGAACGCGGCGTGTCACGCCAGCAAATAGTAACCCAGCTGATGCAGCGCGGCGTTACCATTGAGCAGATTCGCCGGATACAGAAGAAATACCAGCGCCAGATGAAGAGCAAGGGACTGGGAGCCAAAGACATCACGGCCGGTTCAAAGGAGGTCAAGACACGCATGCGCGAGTCGAACGGCGAGAAGCGTCAGGAGCGCAAGACGCAGGATAAGAAACGTGCCTCGCAGTTTCGCATGAAAGACACGAAGAAACGCAACCAGATACAGAAACACTCCTATGACGAGGAGGATGCCGATTACATGGAGATGGACGATGCCATGGACTTCATGATGCCCGACTCGCTGAAGTATTACTATGAGGACGAAGAGCTGGACAAAGAGAAAGAGCCCAAGCGCAAGATATTCGGACACGACGTGTTCAATAACAAGAAGCTGACCTTTGAAAGTTCCATGAACCTGGCAACACCGCAGAACTACCGGCTGGGACCTGGCGACGAAGTGAACGTCGACATCTGGGGAGCCTCGCAAGAGAGCGTCACCGAAACCATCTCGCCCGACGGTACCATCACCATCGAAGGCATTGGTGTCGTACAGTTAGGCGGTCTGTCAGTGAGTCAGGCCAAGAGTCGGCTGCGCAGCGTGCTGGGGCCGCGTTACCAAGGGTCGCAGATAGACCTGACCTTAGGACAGTCGCGTACTATCACCATCAGCGTCATCGGTGAAGTCAAGACACCGGGCACCTTCACCATGTCGGCCTTTGCCACTGTCTACAACGCCCTATACATGGCTGGTGGTCCTAACGAGATTGGTACGTTGCGCAATGTCAGGGTGTATCGCCGTGGCCGCCTGCTCTCGAACGTCGACGTCTACGACTTCCTGCTCAACGGCAAGCTGAGCGGCGACGTGCGCCTGCAGGACAACGACGTGGTCAGCGTGGGTCCCTACGAGTCGCTGGTCAACATCACGGGTAAGGTGAAGCGCCCCATGTTCTACGAGATGAAAAAGTCAGAAACCGCTTCCACGCTGTTGCGCTATGCTGGCGGCTTCACTGGCGATGCCTATACCAAAGCCATCCGCATCAACCGCAAGGCCGGCAGCCAATACTCGGTATTCAGCGTCGGCGAGTTCGACCTGAACAGTTTCAAACTGATGGACGAAGACTCGGTGAGCGTCGACTCCACCCTGAACCGCTACCAGAACATGGCGGAAATCAAGGGTGCCATCTTCCGTCCCGGCATGTACCATGTGGGCGGTAACATCAATTCCGTGAAAACGCTGGTGGAAGCCGCCGACGGACTCACCGAAGGAGCCATAGGACAGCATGCCGTCATGCACCGCATGCGTGCAGACCGCACCCTGGAGGTGGTGAGCCTCGACATACGCGGCATTTTGGAAGGCACCACACCGGATGTTCCGCTGAAGAATGAAGACGTCATCTACATCGCCAGCCGCGAGGAGCGCAACGAACAGCAGACCGTCACCATCAGCGGAGAGGTGCTCTATCCTGGTGTCTACCGGTTTGCAGAGAACGAAACGGTGGAAGACCTCATCCTACAGGCTGGCGGTCCCACTGACGCGGCCTCGTTAGTGAAGGTCGACGTGGCCCGCCGCGTCAGCAACCCCATGGCCATGGAGGCCGAGGACCAGATAGCCCAGACCTTCAGTTTCAAGCTCTCTCCCGACTTCTCGATAGCCGACCAGCCTGACTTCAAGCTGCAGCCCTTCGATGAAGTATATGTGCGCCGCAGCCCCAACTATTCCGAGCAGCAGAATGTCACCATCGAAGGCGAAGTACAGTTCGAGGGCACCTACGCCTTAGCTAACAAAGGCCAGCACCTGAGCGACCTCATCAAGCAAGCCGGCGGACTGACCAAGCGTGCCTACCCCAAGGGAGCCAAGCTGCTGCGACTGATGACTCAGGACGAGCGCGACCAGATGGAGACCATGCTGCGCACCGCTCAGCGTAACTCCGGCAATGACTCCATCGACGTCAAGAAACTCGTGACCAATGCCAACTACCCTGTGGGTATAGAGTTAGACAAAGCACTGAAGAACCCCGGCAGCGATGACGACCCCACCCTGCGTGAGGGTGACCGCATCGTGGTGCCCCGCTATGACGGCACGGTGAAAATCAATGGCGAAGTGCTCTACCCCAATACCGTCTACTTCAAGGAGGGCAAGGATGCTGACTACTACATCAACTTGGCCGGCGGCACCACGTCGACAGCCAAGAAGAGCCAGACCATCATCATCTATATGAATGGCATGGTGGCTCGTGCCGACCGCAAGCACAAACCTGCACCAGGGTGCCAGATAGTAGTACCCACCAAACGCCGAGGCCGCGGCTTAGGCATCACCGAATGGCTAAGCATAGGCACCAGCGCCGCATCGCTCGGTACCATGTTCGCCACCATTGCCAACCTGTTGAAGAAATAAAAGCGTATGGAAGAAAAAGAAATCAAGACTATAGACTTTATCAGTATAGCAAAAAAATTGTGGCCATACAGGAGAAAGTATGTCAAGGTAATGGGAGCGACACTCGTCATCTCTTACTTGGTTATCGTCTGCATACCACGCTACTATAACAGTAACGTCAGTCTGGCTCCTGAAGCTACAGGGGCGTCTATGGCTGGTTCATTAGGCTCGCTGGCATCCTCGTTCGGACTGGGCAACACCTTAGGCAAGCTCAATTCCGAAGATGCCATCTACTCCGAGATATACCCTGACGTTATAAGCTCAAAGAACTTCTTAGCTGATCTGATGTCAGTGGAAGTCAAAACGCAACAAGACGAAAAGCCCATCAGCTACTATGTCTATCTGCGCGACAAGCAGAAGTCTGCATGGTGGGTGTGGGTGAAGGACAAGATTATCAACCTGTTTAAAACGCCCAGCAAAGACAACTATGACGGCAAGACCAAACTCGATATCTTCAATCTCAGCAAGGTTCAGTCCGACATATTCGGACTGGCAAAAAGCAAGATAAAATGTACCGTTGACAAAAAGACCGACATTGTCTCCATAACGGTGACCGACCAGAACCCACTGGTCAGTGCCACCATTGCCAATGCCACATGCCAGAAGCTGCAAGAGTTCATCATCAACTACCGCACCAACAAGGCCCGCATTGACTATGAATACTACAAGAAACTTTGCGAGAATAGTAAGAAGGAATATGAGAATGCACTCCAACGGTATGCAACAAACTCTGATGCCAACCGCAATGCCGTGTTAGCCACCTATCAGGCACACATCGAGAGTTTGGAGAATGAGATGCAGGCTAAATACAACGTCTACACAGCCATGAACACCCAAATGCAGGCTGCCGCAGCAAAACTGCAAGAGGCCACTCCCGCCTTCACCGTCATCGAAAGTGCCTCCATCCCCATCAAGCCTGCCGGTCCCAAACGTATGCTCATCTCCATTGCCATCATGCTTTTGTCGTTCTTTGCATTGACAGGATGGCTGCTGATGAAAGAGGACAAGCAGCACGCGTAAACACCAAAAAGGGTCCGCCTCCTATGGTCATGCATCTCATCATATCAGTATTGTTTGCTATCACGGTTCTTCTGGCATTTATGGAAGACCGGCTGAAAGAGACACACAAACTGATTATACTCGCTATGTATGCCATAGTTATGGTGACGCTGGCCACTGTCAAGGACATTGAACATACGGCTGACGCAGAGAACTACGTCCTCATGTTCTACAACAACGATGACCCTCTCGTTGAGATAGCCACTGAGCCAACCTACATCCATCTGAGCAGAATAGTATTGGCATGCGGTGGAACGATAGCTGTCATGTTCTTCATATATGCCATTATAGCCATTCCTACCAAGCTGAAGACTCTCAGCAAGCTGACCCCCTACGTGTTCACCGCGCTGACCATCTACATCCCCGTGTACTTCGAGTTACACGACATGGTACAAATCAGGGTTGCAGCAGCGGCAGCCTTCTTGCTTGCCTCGCTCATACCTCTCGCAAAGAAGCAATACCTTCAAGCGACATTGCTGATGACTGGCGGCATCATGTTCCACTACTCTGCTGCCAGTTTTCTGCCCTTCCTCTTCATCGGCAACCGTAAGTTGAACCAAAGCCTGCGCATAGCCTTGGCTATAGCCGTTCCGGCCTGCTTTGTATTGTACTTGATGAAGAAGGATATGTTCTCACTTATACCGGCGAGTCTAACGGAAGGGAAACTGGACTTCTACCAGCAATCGTCAGAACGGGGAGCATGGGGTGAGCTGACCATATTATACAAGAACGTGTACTTCCTGGTCAAGTGCGCCATGCTATACCTATGCCTGTACTTCTACGACTACATCGTCAAACGCCAGCCTCTGGCACCACTGCTCATCAATCTCTTTGCCTCCAGCATCCTTTTCCTAATGTTGATGTCCACCATTCCTGTAGTGGCAAGCCGCATCAGCGACCTTTACGGCATTGTGGACTGTATCGTCTTTACCTTCTGCCTGTATGTCATCAAGCCCCTGCCTCTGGCTAAAGCCGGCATAGCTGCCATAGGGTTCTACATGCTGATATACAACATGATAGCTGCAGAGTATTTTACCTGAAACTAAAAAGTCATGGACATTTCCATCATCATTGTCAACTACAACACGCTGCACGTCATCAAGCCTTGCATAGAGAGCATTGTGACCTTAACACACGATGTCAGCTACGAAATCATTGTGGTGGACAACGGCTCTACCGACGGGTCTGCAGAACAGCTGTCTTCAGACCCAAGAATTCGTTTCATCGCCACTGGAGAAAACCTTGGCTTCGGTAAAGCCAACAACATCGGCATAAAACATGCAAAGGGCGACCTGCTGTTTTTCCTCAACTCTGACACACTGCTGGTGAACAACGCTCTGAAAATGCTCTTTGACTTCGCTACGCAATACAATGGCCGGTTAGGAGCATTAGGATGCGTACTGGAAGACACCAAGGGCAATGCTATTCACTCCTATGGCCCATTCCCCACGATGAGCTATGATTGGAAAAAGCTCGTCTGGATACCCATCAAAAAAGCACTGCACATCTACAAGGAGGCAGAGACGGTCTACCCCGACACCTGGTTAAGAGTTGACTACGTCACGGGTGCCGACATGCTGGTCAGCCGCCATGTCTTGGAGGAGTGCGGCACCTTTCATCCTGCCTTCTTCATGTATTTCGAGGAGTCCGAACTACAGCACCGTTTCCACCAGCACGGCTACGATAACGTCATTGTCCGTGGTCCAAGGATTATTCATCTGGAGGGTGAAGGCAGCAACGACGGCAAAACCTCAAAGTTTCTACGTGACACCTACCGCCAACAAAAGAGCGAATACATCTATTTCCGTCTTACCGAACCATACTGGAAATATGTCATGTACCGCATTGTCCACCCCATATTGCGACAGACGGTATGGCTGAACCCTCACGTATCGCTGGCAGACAAGTGGACTTTCGTCAAACAACTTTTCGTACGCATCAAATTATGAGATATAAAAACATACTGATAGACGGAAGAGCGTGGTCCAGAAACTCTGCCGGGGTATCCATGTTTCTCAGCGGCGTGCTTTCAGCATGGGTTCCGCAATGGCCTGACTGTCGCTTCTACATCCTGCTGCCCAAGGGACTGGATAAGACCATCAACATAGACAAGTGCCACAAGAACCTCATGCTGCTTGACTATGGAAGCCACTTCTTCCGCAAGATTCCTAACATCATCATCATACAACTGTTAGTGCCGTATCTGTGCCGCAGACTACACATCAGCCTGTACTACGCACCTGTTCCCCACATTCCCTATCTGCTTCCTACATCAGTGAGCACACTCGTCACCGTACATGATGTGGTCAACATAGAAATGCCGGGCACCATGTCGTGGACTAACAGGATGGCCAGCAGTTTCTTCTTCGGACAAGCCATCAAACGGGCCGACCACATCTGGTGCAACTCACGCTACACCAAAGGGAAAGTTGAGCAGTATTTCCCCGTTAGGAAAAGTGTTGAGATTTTTGTTGGAGCAGCCGTCGACCGCAAGACCTTCTTTCAGCGAAACCTTTCCGACGAAGAAAAGACACAGGTCAGAAAACATTATGGCATCGATAATCGTTTCGCACTCTTTGTCGGTTCACTGGAACCACGCAAAAACCTGCAGTTCCTGCTCAAAGTCATTGCTGAACTCTATCGTTCACACCACATTCAACTGGTGGTGGTTGGAGGAAAAGGGTGGAAAAACTCCATGCTGAAGGACATCGTCGAGTCAGAGTCGTTCCCCAAAGCTTCTACCATCTTTTGCGGTTATGTCAACAACCAAGAACTCTCCATGCTCTACAACACAGCCGACTGCTTTGTGTCCGCAGCACTGATGGAAGGATTCGGCATGCCTCAGCTTGAGGCTTTACTGTGTGGATGTCCCGTAGTCACCGCACATAACACTGCCATGATTGAAGTGGCCGAAGGGAAAAGCGGAGCCATCACTGTTGAGGGCTACAACCCCGTAGACTGGCAACAGGCCATTCTGCAAGCTGTGGAACGTCACACCACCGTCGACACCACCCAACTCAACGAATACGACTGGACTACTATCGTCAAACGGCTATCCGCCTATCTGGACGACCATAAGTGAACCCGCTTACAGCAACCGTTTTACGAAAGGATAGGCGTGCCAATGTATGCGGTCCAGAAATGTCACGCTGGCTTGCTGTTCCCAGTGGTGCTGATGATAGCTTAGCCACGGACAGTTTCTCGTACAAATGCCCTCGTCAAAAAAATCATCCGGCATGTACCCATTTTGCCAGTAGACAAACATCAGCGAGAACTGGTCTCTTGGCGCATGACGATTGTATTCGTCCCACCACTGCTTCGACATGGTGATGACCTTCTGGTCAAGATGTCTGCGAAACAGCAGATTGTTCTCAAACAGTCCATAATGGCGGGGAAAATGTTTTTGACGCAGGTAACGGCTTTGCTTCCAAGCCTGCCTGAACGTCACCCTGTTCAGTTTGTAGGCATAACCTATCTCGTCATAGATGCAATCCACCGGCGGCAGCACATGCCAGACCTGTGCCACGAGACAGCCAGAGCGTATCTTTTCGTTGACAACCTCGTAGAATTCAGGACGCACTATCTGCACATTGGCATCCATATACACACTATACTCATAGTCCTGCAGCAACTCATGAGGCAGTAATTTGGGATAACGGGAGAGCCTTGTGAGACTGCCGGTAACAGGCGGTATCTTTCGCATCTGCCACACACCAACATTCCCTTTGGACACATGGTCTGTGAAACAGACATAGTCAAAGTCCGCATCTACAAATTTAGGCTGCAACAAGTCATCGTAGCCACCAACCAGACAAGTATAGATTACTTTGTTGTTCATAGAAACATAAGCCCTACTGCTGCTTCTGGGCAGGCAGCGTCATCCAGTCACCCATTACCCGGTTCCATTCCTCAGGTTCAAACGTAATGTATCCTGCCCAGGTGTAGAAGGTAAACTCGCCAAAGTAAATATTACCATCGACGATGTACCAGTCCACCCGCACCTGAGGAATACCCTCAGACAGCTTTTCGCTCAACGCAATTATCTCGTCCATCTCAGCAGGTTTCTGAAAGTCCTTGCCCGTCGGTTTATAGTAAGCATACCAGTTCTGGCGTTTCCAGTCGCGACTGTAGTTATCGTTGTGTCTTAACTCAAAAGCCTGATGTGGAATACCACTGCACACGGTGATAACCTTAACCTCACCATTGAAACATGTGAGTTTGTATTCCACACTATCCTTCTTACCCAAGGAGGGGATGTACTGCTCAGCTAAAATGCGCCGATCCACATTCTTGTAAGCCCACTCTCTGAACATCCAATAATAGTTTTTACGGAGGGCGGGCTCCAGGATAGAACGGGCTCTGTCTTTATCAAAGGTGCTCTTGTCCTCGCAAATGACATAGCTGCCGCTGTCGTGGTTGCACTTCAGCACAAACTGGTCGGGCAACTGGTCAAAGTCTATCTCGTCGAAACTGTGCCATACACCGTAGGCCGGTATGACGTGCTCACTACCTATCTTTTCTGCCACATAACCCTTGGCTTCAAACTTGTCTACCATACGCGTATAAAGGGGGTTACGACCATACAACTTCATCCAGTTCAACTTTTCAGTGAAAAGGGTGGGATGCTCCAAATTGAGTTTGGCACCCATATTCTCTGCATATTGGAACTTTACAAATGCCTTGTCAGGAATAAGCTGCGGCACATGATTGTTGATGAAATGAAACAGCGAAAGACGGGGATGTTTAATAAAATTAATCATAAAACGCATTTGATTTAGAAATTGTATTGGATAATATTTTGTCTCGTTCTACTTTGAACAAACCGATATAGAAAACAACCACACTCATCAGCACGGCCACTACAACCATGGCTGCCATGCGCGCACCCACCGTATGAAGGTTCAACTGCCAACCCAAATACACCACGACCATACCTATCAGGAACACTACTGCCGGACGCCAGTAGGCTTCTCTCAGAAAGCGCAGGACTGGAAATTTGGCCATTCGCCTCAAGAGTAGCAACTGAAACCCTCTGTTGATGGAATCGGCCAGTATAAACAGGGCTACAATGCTGTAGGGAACAGCACCATTTCTATAGAGCACAACACCTACCAATAAGGCTACCAGATAGAGTAACGTCATGATGACGGAAAACCACTTCAGTCTGCCCAACGCACTAATATACTGAGCCAGTCCGCCCGACGTGGCAGAGACCACAGCCAACAGCAGTGTCAACTGACAAAAGGCGGTAGTCCCCTCGGGTACGTTCTTTCCCAACCACAAATGGAGAATGTCGTCCATATTATACAAGAATGCAAAATAGACCACCTCCACCAGCAGAATACATATTCTGCAAGTGTGCGTAACCAAATAGATGGCACGCTCGTTGTCGCCACGGCTCAGACTTTGAGTAATCTGAGGCGCTGAAGCCTGGTCGAAACTACCGGCAAAAATGTTCACATAGACATGAACGGTATTCGATATGGCATAAGCTGCATTGACAATTGTGCCGAAGAAATAGTTGATGAGCAGATTACTTCCCTGATTGCGCCCCATCAGCGAAGCTGCACTCAGCAAAGTGTAATTATTGAATATCAGCATCTCACGGTACTGGGCCATTCCCTTTACCATGCGGTATTTCACCACTTGCGGCCAGTAACGCCAGCACAGCAGCAGATAAAGCACAAACGACATCACTGTCAGCAGACTCATGCCCACGGCATAGAGACGCAGCACGTTGCCCTCACACAAGAAAAGCGACAACACCATCAGCAGTTTGCACACCACATTCAAGATGTCGATACAGGCCACCTGCACAAACTTCTCATGGGCTACAAGCAACCCCTGATAGGGCACATTAACAAGCCCCAGACAGGCTGCGGCTATGGACACATGGAAGACGAAATAGGCATCGTCCATCTTCCCCGGTTCCACATTCAGATAGTGCTGCATATAGAACACGCCAATGACCTCGCCTGCTATTAGGATGACAATAGCAAAGAAGATATGAATCTGACGAGCTATATTGAACACCCTGTTCAGGTTTCCTTCCAACCGTCCTATCTCGTAGTTGATGAAACGCACCGTAGTGGACTGCAAAGAGGCCGAGATGAATGTGAACATGGCTATCACACCACCTATGACAGAATAGAGTCCGAAGTCGGAAGCCCCTAAAATCTGCAACACATACCTGGAAGTCAACAGTCCGATAACAGCAGTGACCACAAGTCTGAAATACACTACAATGGTATTCCTGGCTATCCTCATATTATCGCTATTTACTGTTGACATGCTTATTTCCTTGACTTTAATGCTTCTTCGTAAATGGCAAAATACTGACTTGCCATCTTGTCCCAAGTAAACTGGGCGGCACGCGCCAACCCATCATGGCGCACCTGAGCCATGAGTGCTGCATCAGACAGCAACCGCAACTTTTCAACCAGCGATGCCACCGTCAGCGTTTTCATGAGCAGAACGTCACTGCCGGCCACTTCGGGTATGGAGGAACCATCAAAGGCAACGACAGGACAACCAGCCTTCTGAGCCTCTACCACTGGTATTCCGAATCCTTCATAGACAGAGGGGTAGACCAAGGCTGCTGCATGGTTATACAATATGTTCAGACGTTCGTTGGTCACATATCCCACATCGTGGAAACGCGACGGCGGGAGATGCTGCTGGATGAAGGCTCTCTCCATCTCCTGCAGCGTTCGTCCGACGATAACCAGATTATAACTGGTGTGTTTCAGCGCCTGGACGCAAAGGGGAAAATTCTTGTATTCTGAACGGTCGCCGACATAGACGACATAAGACTGAGGACTAAACGGCAACTCGTCGGCCATTACCTTTTGTTCCAAGACATGGTAATCCTCAGAGACACCATTATAGACGACCCGCACCCGATCTGCATCTACATCCCTCATCATGTCCAACAGGTCGCGCTTTGTATTTTCCGAGACGCATATCACGACATCGGAATGTCTGATGGCATTTTGCTTCTGCCAACTGTGTACCCACCTGCGCAGTCCATGCCGAAAGTGCTCGTAGGTGAAGTCATGGACAGTGGTGATGTTGACAGCATACGACGACGGACAGTACCTGTAATACGACGAATGGAACAGGAAAGGCTCTCTGGCTGGGATGCCAACCTGCCGATAGCGCATCAAGGGAACATAGCTGTCCGTGCCTGCTATTTGGTTTTCGCCGATGTCAAGCAGTTGCCTGTAGTGGTTGCTCGTAGCATGATTGTCTATGTAGCTCACATCCCATTGCGGCTGACCATGCAGGCGCTTCAACAGTTCGTACCAGACAACGGAAATGCCGCCTGAACGCTGCAAGTCAAACACGATGTTATCAAGAACCAACTTCATCTGCATGCTGCTTTATCATATTATTAACGTATAAATGACAAAGATATTATATTTTTTTGTTACCTTTGCATTGGAAAAACAAAAAGCCAACAACATGTTCCGACAAATAGTCACCTTCCTACACCGACTTTCCAACGCACACCGCTGCTGTACCCTCGTCCTGACCGTGCTGCTGTGCAACAGCTTGCGGGCCGACATACCCGTCATAGCGTTCTACGGCGTACCCCCGGCGTATTCTACCGTCGAGCGTTTTCAAGAGTTCAAAGATGCTGGTTTCGACATCTCACTATTCAACTACGAGTCGCTACCCGTCGACTCTTTAGTCAGCATCCTCGACAAAGCCGATAAGGCTCATGTCCGCATCCTCATGTTCAGCCATCAGCTGCTGGCTAAGCCACAACAGGTCATACCACGCATCAGGAAGCACCCCGCACTCTACGGCTACATGCTGGGCGACGAGCCTAAGCCTGCAGACTTCAAGAACCTACAGCACATGCTGCGCACTGTCCGCCAGTGGGACAAAGTCAAGCCTTGCTACGTCAACCTGCTTCCCGACTACGGGGAAGGCTCACGCAAGGAGTTAGGCATCAGCTCCTACAAGAGCTACCTCAAACAGGCCTCCACAGCTCTGGACCTCCCCATCATCTCCTTCGACCACTACCCCATTATCGGCACTGCCATCAGAGACACTTGGTACTCCAATCTGGAAGACATACGACGCGAGAGCCTTCGCACCGGCAAGCCTTTCTGGGCCTTCGTGCTCTGCACCCCACACGCTGATTATCCTCAGCCCGACATGGGCATGCTGAGACTGCAGATATACTCTAACCTGGCTTACGGCGCACAGGCCATACAGTATTTCACCTACTGGACACCTGCATCCTATGACATCTACGACTTCCACAATGCCCCTATCAGCTTTGACGGCAAGCGCACCAAGACTTACAATCTGGTCAAGCAGATGAACCAGGAACTGCATCGCATACTGCCCTTGTTCGACGGAGCCGTCAACTTTTCTGTCAGCCACTTGCTGGACATCCCACAAGGCACTGTCAAAGCCTCACAACGGCCTAAAAACATCCGGAAACTGAAAATCAAGGGTGCCAAGGGCTGCATTGTCTCTACTTTCAGCAACAACGGGCACCTCTATTTGGCCATTGTCAACAAAGACTACCGCAACAAACTGGCATTAGAAATCAAAGCCAGCAAGCAGGTGGTCATGCTTGACAAGAAACTGCAGGAGCACGCCGTAGCACCATCATACCACATTGCGGGCGGCGACATGATGACCTTCAGGCTGCAATAGCTCAAGGTACCCTACACTATTTTGACCTCGAAAATCTTGTATAGAAATTTCAAGGCTATCATCAGGCTGTTCGTGTAGACACCATTCTCGCGACAGCCGCGCACGTCGTCCTTGATAAGTTGCAGACGACTTCTCACGTTGCGCGTGCTGGCACCGCCGGTACGCATGGTGACGAAATCCATGGGGATGTACTTGGCTTTTATTCCGTGCACTTTGAACAAGCGCACCATCATCTCGTAGTCGGAGCCTATGGCGTAGTCTGTCTTGTAAAGGCCGGCCTTGGCAAACACCTCACGTCGGCAGTAGAACGAAGGATGGGCAGGCATGAAGCCAAAGCGCAACCACTTAGGGCTGAACCGCTTGGAACTGTAATAGCGCACGATTTTGTCTGGCTCGCCGTCATGTATGAAATGGATGTCGCCATAGACGGCATCCACATCAGTACCGAATGCGGCCACAAGCCGCTCCACCACGTCAGGGCTCGTATAGTAGTCGTCAGAATTCAGTATGCCCACCACGTCGCCCGTAGCCATGCCGATACCTTTGTTCATGGCGTCGTAGATGCCGTTGTCCTTCTCTGACAGCCACCTCAGGCGCCCACGAAATTCAGGCTCCCAATGGCGTATCACATCCTGCGTCCCGTCCGTCGACCCTCCGTCAACAACGATATACTCTATATCGCCGTAGGTCTGGCTCAATACAGACTTCATGGTATCGCCCACTGTCCGGGCACTATTATATGTTACAGTTACTATAGAAACTTTCACTAATGAGATATTTACTATTAAAACGCACAACAACAAAACTATATTGTGCGAAAGAAATAATAATATGCCGACTTTTCTATACACCAACCATACTATATTGGATATTTTTCCGTAACTTTGCAGCAAATAACAAATAAAAGACTGAAATGAGACGAATAAAACTATTGATGATTGTCGCCGTAGTGGCTGTCGTCTGCGGGATATGCGTGACGACCTGTTATTCCAGCAATGACGCCCCGGTGGCCATACTGCCTGCCGAGGACACAAGCCAGTTTGTAACACTGACTGACGCCGTGCCCGACGCCATTTTAGAGATACGCTACTTCAGCACCTACAACTTCGTGGGACAGCGCATTGACGGCTACGAGGAGCCCACGGCTCTCATCACCAAGCAGGCCGCAGAGGTACTGAAAGCCGTAAGCGACGACGTGAAACAGCAGGGCTACCGGCTGAAAATCTATGACGCCTACCGCCCGCAGAAGGCTGTCGACCACTTCATGCGCTGGGGGGCCGACATGAACGACACCGCGATGAAGTCCTACTTCTATCCCGACATCGACGACAAGGCGCGACTGTTCAAAGAAGACTATATCGCCGAGAAGAGCGGACACTCGCGCGGCTCTACGGTAGACCTGACGCTCTTCGACATGCAGACGGAGAAGGAACTGGACATGGGAGGCACCTTCGACTGGTTCGGCCCCGAAAGCCACCCCGACTTCTGCGGCAATCCTGAGACCGGCGAATATACCGGCGACAACAGCAAGAGTCCACAGGGCCGCAGCATCACCAAACAGCAGTTCGAGCACCGCATGGTGCTGCGCCGCGCCATGCTGGCTCACGGCTTCAAGCCGATGGTGAGCGAGTGGTGGCACTTCACCCTGAAGGACGAACCCTTCCCCGACACTTACTTCACCTTCCCCGTCCGTCAGCTGAAACAGTAGACAGCCGGCACGCTAACCCACAGCAGCATGATACCGTTCTTAGACCTGAAAGCGGTGACCGCACAGTATGCCGACGAGATACACCGGGCGGCAGCAGAGGTGATAGACAGCGGGTGGTACCTGTTAGGCAAGGCCACCAAGCAGTTTGAGGAGGACTACGCCCGCTACATCGGCACCACCCACTGCGTAGGAGTAGCCAACGGCCTGGACGCCCTGACCCTCATCTTCCGCGCCTACATGGAGTTAGGGTTCATGAAAGAGGGCGACGAGGTCATCGTGCCGGCCAACACCTACATTGCCTCCATACTGGCCGTCACGGAGAACAGGCTGACACCCGTACTGGTGGAGCCCGACTGGACGACACTGGAGCTGGACGACAGCCTCATAGAACGGCACATCACCCCACGTACCCGCGCTATACTCCTCGTACACCTCTATGGACGCTGTGCCTACAGTGAGCGCATCGGCGAGCTATGCCGCAAGCACAACCTGAAACTCGTTGAGGATAACGCCCAGGCTCACGGCTGCCGCTTCGGCCAGCGTCGCACTGGCTCGTTGGGACATGCCGCCGGACACAGCTTCTACCCCGGAAAGAACCTCGGAGCACTGGGCGACGGCGGTGCGGTGACCACCGACAACAGCAATCTGGCCGACTGCATACGCGCACTGGCCAACTACGGGTCTGAGCGCAAGTATGTCTTCCGCTACCGCGGCCGCAACAGCCGTTTGGACGAGCTGCAGGCCGCCATTCTCAGCGTCAAGCTGCATCACTTGGACGACGACAACAGCCGTCGCCAGCAGATTGCAGCCTACTACTACGACCACATCAGCAACCCGCTGATACAGCTGCCCCGCCGACTGGCTGACACACAGAACGTCTACCACCTCTTTCCCGTGCTCTGCGACCGGCGCAACCGGCTGCAGCAGTATCTGGCAGCCAACGGCATCGAGACGCTCATCCACTACCCCATCCCGCCCCACCGCCAGCAGTGCTACAACCGCTGGTCCACGCTCTCCCTCCCCATCACCGAGCGCATCCATCAGCAGGAGCTCAGCCTCCCCATCAGTCCTGTCCTCACGATGGCTGACGCGGAGTATGTGGTGGAGAGATTAGCGGCTTTTAACGAATAAAACAATCTTACATCCCGACGCTTCGTCTGACAGAAGAAGCCGCTCCGTCCGACAAAGGAAGCCGCTCCGTCCGACAGAGGAAGCCGCTCCATCCGAAAAAGGAAGCCGCTCCGTCCGATGGAAGAAGCCGTTCCGTTCTGCAAAGGGATATTATCCGGTTTTTTCCGTTCGTTTCCCTTGCCGCTATATATAAGCGGCTGGGGGAAACAAACAGAAAAAAAACGGCTCCGGTATCCCGTGGCGAGGAGGCATCAGATTAAAAAAAGTAAAAAACATGGAGAAATATTTGCGTATCTGAATAGTTTTTCGTAATTTTGCAGCGCTTTTGGAAAGAGAGGGGCGTAGCTCAGCTGGTTTAGAGCGCTTCAGTCACATTGAAGAGGTCCCCGGTTCGAACCCGGGCGTCCCTACCAAACGAAAAAAGGATGAGCTTCGTGCTCATCCTTTTTTTGTCTATACCGCGTAACGTTTACTTGGCGTATGCCACGCTGCGGGTCTCGCGGATAACAGTAATCTTCACCTGTCCGGGATAGGTCATCTCGTTCTGAATCTTGGAGGCTATCTGTCCGCTGAGTGCCTCGGTCTCGGCATCGTCCATCTTGTCGGCACCGACGATGACGCGCAGCTCACGGCCGGCCTGGATGGCATAGGTCTTGGTGACGCCAGGATAGCTCATGGCTATGGCTTCCAGGTCGTTCAGACGCTTGATGTAAGCCTCGACAATCTCACGACGGGCACCAGGACGGGCACCGGAGATGGCGTCGCACACCTGAACGATGGGTGCCAGCAGGGTCTGCATCTCCATCTCGTCGTGGTGGGCGCCGATGGCGTTGCAGATGTCGGGTTTCTCCTTGTATTTCTCAGCAATCTTAGCACCATAGATGGCGTGTGGCAGCTCGCTCTCCTCGTCGGGCACCTTGCCGATGTCGTGCAACAGTCCGGCGCGCTTGGCCTTCTTGGGGTTCAAGCCTAACTCGGAAGCCATGACGGCGCAGAGGTTTGCCGTCTCGCGGGCGTGCTGCAGCAGGTTCTGACCGTAGGAGGAACGGTACTTCATCTTACCGATGATACGGATGAGCTCGGGGTGCAGGCCATGTATGCCGAGGTCGATGGTGGTGCGCTTACCGGTCTCGATGATTTCGGTCTCCAACTGCTTCTTAACCTTGGCCACCACTTCCTCGATGCGTGCGGGGTGTATGCGGCCGTCGGCCACCAACTGGTGCAATGCCAGTCGGCAGGTCTCGCGGCGGATGGGGTCGAAGGCAGAGATGACGATGGCCTCGGGGGTGTCGTCGACGACGATTTCCACGCCGCAGGCAGCCTCCAAGGCTCGGATGTTGCGTCCCTCGCGTCCGATGACGCGTCCCTTGATGTCGTCGTTGTCGATATGGAAGACGCTGACGCTGTTCTCCACAGCGGTCTCGGTGGCCACGCGCTGTATGGTCTGGATGATGATTTTCTTGGCCTGGGCGTTGGCGTTGAGCTTGGCCTCGTCCATAATCTCGTTGACGTAGGCGGCGGCGTCGGTCTTAGCCTCGTCCTTGAGCGACTCCACCAGTCGGCTCTTAGCCTCGGCGGCAGAGAGTCCGGAGAGCTCTTCCAGCTTGGCACGCTCCTGCAGCTGCATCTTCTCCAACTCCTCCTGACGCATGCTGAGCATCTTCTTCTCGTTGTCAATGCGGGTCTGCTGGCTGTCAAGCTCGTTCTTGCGACGTCCCAGTTCCTCCTGACGCTGGTTGAGCGAAATCTCGCGCTGCTTCAGCTTGTTCTCGCTCTGCTGGATGTGCTGGTTGCGCTGCTGCACTTCCTTCTCCAGCTCGCTTTTCTTGTTGAGGAATTTCTCCTTGACTTCGAGTAGTTTTTTCTCTTTGATTACTTCTGCCTCCTTTTTGGCGGCATCTACCATCTCGTTATATTTTCCTTTGATAACATAGCGGAAAATCATAAACCCGCAGAGGCCGCCTATTATCAGGGCCGCTGCGATTAGGATAATAGCAACAATAATGTTCATAAATCTGTTTGTATATTGAGTTAATGTTCTCTTAAGGCTTGCGCTCGACGAGGGCTTCCTCTATCTCTTTTGTCAACTTGGCGAGAACATTATCATAGGGCGATGTGTCGTTGTGGGTGCGCTCCTTCTGGTACATCAGCGAGATGTCGACCAGCGTCATCAGCGCAATAATGTGATCACTTTTGCGCCCCTTGTATGCCTGTGCATAGGCATTGTAGCGCTCGGTGATGAGCTTGGCGGCACTACGGTAGTATTCTTCGTCGTCACGGTTGATGACGACTTCGATTTCCTCATCGTAGACATGCAGCCTGATATGTAGTTTGTCCTTGTTCTGTTCTGCCATGGAATTGTTCTCCTGTTACTGATTTTCATCACTGAGGATGGCAATACACTTGTTGACGTCACGGATAAGCCTTGACAGACGGTCCTTGGCACCACTGAGGTCGCCGTCGGTAATCTCCATCATCTTGGCCATCTTTAGCGACTGGTAATCGTTCTGCTGCTGATCTAACCTGGCGCGCAGCTGCTTCAGCTCCTGCTCGTTCTTCTCCAGCATGTCGTACAGGTCTTGATTCTCCTTCTTCAGTTCTTGAAAACGGAGAATCATCTGCCGCAGGCGGGTCTCAAACGTTGCCAGTGTTCGCTCATTAGGCGTCATACCACTTCACTTTTGTGACAAAGGTAGTTATTATAATTGACAATTGGCCATCGGCCATTGATAATTAACAATTCAGCGCGAGAAATTAAGATTTTTTAATCGTCATTCTTTACTCTGGGCTCTTTTTTGGCCAATAATACAACCTTATGGACGAAGTTGGTGGTCCACTGCTGCGAGAAGCCGAGCTTCTGGGCATACTGGCGGATGGCCACGACGGTCTTCATGACAGCGGGGTCGCTGAAGTCGTTCTTGTTGAAGATGTCGTTGACGGTCTTCTCGGTCATGGTGCGGATGGCACTCTTGAAGAATCCGGGCACGCGCAGCTTGAACTTCATCAGGTTGCCCGTGAGCATCATCAGGTCCTGAGTGAAGCCCGAGAACTGATACATGTAGTTCTGGATGTCCTGCGGTTTCTTGCAACGCTTGCGGATGCTCTGTTCTATCTCGCGGGTGAAGTCGTCGTCCATGCCGTAGAGTTCCTTGAGCATCTTCTTGCACTTAGCCTTCTCGGCCAGTCCTAAGCGGTTGTTCTGCGTGGGTACTTTCAGCGTGGCTTTGAACACACGCAGGTCGGGCAGTGCTGCCAGGTTGGTAATGCCGAGGTCAGCAGCCATGACGGCCTGGAAATACACACGTATCAGTGTCATGAAGTCTTCCATGCCGCCGACTTTCTGTTCTTCTTCCTTCTTTCCGAATAACTTACTAAAAATATTCATCTTTTATATTTACGATTTGACTGTTTACGATTTTCGATTTATTGATTTTCAACTGTTAACTGTCAATCATCCACTTCCACGTCATAGCCGGCCAGACGGAACCAGTCGGAAAGCGTCTGCTCGTAGAGACGCAGGAGGAAGAGGGATTGGGCGGACTGCTGGCGGTAGAGGTCGGTGAAGGTCTCCGCAGTTTCTGCCGGTGCCGCTCCGCCGAAGCCCAGCAGGTAGACGGCCACGCGTGCCACGTCCTTCTCGGTGATGCCCGAGTCTTCAAGCATCTCCGACAGGTCGTCAGGTGTCAGGTCGACCTTGGCCAGAGCTTCTTTGATGCCCGGGATGAGACTGAACAGCGGACCCAGGTTGGCCCTGTTCTGACGCTTCGGTGCTTTCAGGTTGACCACTTTACGCACGTCGAGTCCCAACTTCTCCAAGGTGGTAAGTACCTTCATGATGTCGAGGTCCTTCACCTGGTCACGGTAGTAGCGGTTCTGGTCGCCCTCATAGTAGAGCACAGACCAGAACTGGATGGCGGCGATGGTCTGTATGGCCCAGACGATGCCCGACTGCTGGTGTTTCAGCTTGAACACCACCATGCAGGTCTGCAGGTTGGTCTTGCCCGGCACCAGACTGGCAGTGAAGCCTTTCTCCCTGAGCCATGTCACGAGGGCACGTGCGCACTGTACGGGCACGTAGTTGTCGTGACGGCTGTGCTCTATGTAGAAGCGCTGCGTCAGGTCGGGCTCCCAGCCGTTGGTTATCTTGATTTCGGCCAGCTTGGCCATTAAGGCCTTGACTTGCTCGCTCTCCAGGTCCATGTAGGCAGGCTGCAGCAGTTCGTGCAGATACTCCATGCGGCTGACACCGATGTCGGAGAGCACACCCTTGTCCTTCGACTTGATGACCTCCTGCACACGCGAGGCTAACGGCTCCTTGAACAGGTCGCTGTACTTGATGCCGAGGTGGAAGTTCTCGTTGACGGAGATGAGGAACATGGCCACGTCGTTGATGTTGTCGCACTCGTCTTTCTTCACAAACTCGGTGTAGGCTTTCTCGCAGTCCAGCATGCCGCCTCCGACAAAGGTCTTGTCGAAGGTGATGCCCTTGTCCTTGTACTCCATGTCGCGCAGCTTGGCCGCATACATGCTCTCGGTGGCTCCCTGCGAGAAACCCACGTTGAAGAGGTACTTGCCCTGCGCTATGCGGTGGTCGTCCAGCAGCTTGCGCGCCGCCAGCAGTCCGTCAAGCGAGTTGCGGGCGTTGGTGTCACCAGCCAGATAACAGATGGGGTGGTCGATGGACGAGCCGTAGCCTATGTAGTCGCTCATGACGATGATGTAGTTGGGGCGCAGCGGATTGGCCAGCATAGCACAGGCTTCCGTCAGCCCGTTCTGCGAGGGGGCTTGCGAGGGGTCGCCAATGGTGGGATGGTTGTAGAGCACAATGCCGTCGCAGGGCACTGAGCCGTCGACGATGTCGGACGGCGCCATGACGACACCGCTGATGGTGACAGCCTTGCCGTCGCTGTCGGTGGACGGATATTCGTAGCGGTAGTAGCGCACGTCGCGCGAGCCTAACGTGATGCCCTCTAATTTGGCCTTCACCGTGGTGTCGGCCTGGTGCAGTATGCGGTAAGCGTCCTGAGCCCCTGCCGTCAGCACCATGGCCGTCAGCACGAGGGCTGTTGTCATTATTCTTTTCATCATTCCTGTAGCCTCCTTTTCCTTATTTGATAATACGCTTGTGGCTGTCCTGCCCCTGACGCTCAATGTAGACACCCTTGCCGATGGGGATGACCCGGCGGCCGTTCAGGTTGTAATACTCGGCAGGCTGTTCAGCAGCGGTTGCAGGAGCATCAATGGCTGTCTGCGACTTCCTGCCGTCCAGCACCTCAAAGGTGGCCGACACTGGATAGTGGTCGCCCAAGGCCTTGCCGTCGGTGGTGTAGCCCTCCTTATCAATGTTAAAGGCTACCGCCTTCAGGCGTGTGCCGTTAGTGGGATTGACATAGATAATCTTGTCAAGCGTCTCGCCGTCCAGAATATTGAAATCATCCTCGGTATAGACGATGCCGTCCTTGGCTTCGGGGTACTGGCCTGCCCGCTGCAGTTCCACCCACACGTCGGAGGCCGTGCCCTTACCCGAGGCAGCTATCTTGTCGATGAACTCCGCCTTGATCTGGTCGCGGCAGTAGTAGCTGTTCAAGTCGCCCATGATGATGATGGGCCGCGTGTCGAGATGGTCGAGCACGTCGTCCAACAGCTGCCGCCACTCCGACAGGCGGGCTGCACGGTCGGGCATGTCCTTGCCCTCCTTCTCGTCAGCCAGGTCGCTGGCATCCATGTGCATGTTGTAGACGATGATGCGTGCACCGCTGGCCAGCGTCAGTTCGCTGCGGCGATAGCCCTTCGCCACCAGCTCGTCAAGGGCATGGCTGAACTTGCCGAAAGACTGCTTCCACGCCACGCGCTTGCTGTCAGTAAGCTGGATGCTGTTTTTCCAACACGTGCCCAGACCGTCGCACTCGAACTGCTCGTTCTGAGCATGGAGGAAGTCAAAGCGCTTGCCGGGAAGGTCGATACCTACGGCTCCCGTCCACGCGTCGAACTGATAGTCGTCCTCCAGCCAGGGCTGAAGCACGCCGTGGTAGTTGAAGTCCTCCTGCATGCAGACGATGTCGTAGCTCTTCTTGTATAGATATTTTCCTATACGCGACGTGCCTTCGTCACCGGAACCGTTGGCATTGACATTGAACACCAGTATCTTCTTCGGCAGCCCGTCCACATTGAGCGTAGCCACACGCAACTGCTCCGTCTGGGCCAGCAAGGCAAGCGGACAGAGCAGCATGGCGGTCAGCAACTGTTGTATTTTGTTCATTTCTTTTCCGTTTTGCTGTATAAATGCCTAAATAACGGTGCAAAATTAGATAATTTCACGAAAAACACCAAATGTTTTCAAATAAAGTTGTAACTTTGCCGCCGAAAGAACAAACAAAGTCTTCAGAATTATGAAAGGTATCGTTTTAGCCGGAGGCAGCGGCACCCGCCTCTACCCCATCACGAAAGGCGTGTCGAAGCAGCTCATTCCCATCTTCGACAAGCCCATGATTTACTACCCCATCTCCACGCTGATGCTGGCCGGCATCCGCGAGATTCTCATCATCTCGACACCCTACGATCTGCCGGGGTTCAAGCGACTGTTAGGCACCGGCGAGGAACTGGGCGTACACTTCGAGTACGCCGAGCAGCCGTCACCCGACGGACTGGCTCAGGCCTTCATCATCGGCGAACAGTTCATTGGCGACGACTGCGCCTGCCTTGTGTTGGGCGACAACATCTTCTATGGCAGCGGATTTACGGGTATGCTGAAGGATGCCGTCAAGCGTGCGGAACAGGAGCAGAAGGCCACCGTCTTCGGATACTGGGTGAACGACCCCGAGCGTTACGGCGTGGCTGAGTTCGACGCTGAAGGCAACTGCCTGAGCATTGAGGAGAAGCCTCTGAAGCCCAAGTCGAACTACGCCGTTGTGGGTCTCTACTTCTACCCCAACAGTGTCGTCGACATAGCCAAGAACATCAAGCCGTCGGCACGCGGCGAACTGGAAATCACCACCGTCAACCAAGTCTATCTGGAGCAAAGCAACCTGCACGTGCAGACGCTGCAGCGCGGTTTCGCCTGGCTCGACACGGGTACGCACGACTCGCTGTCGGAGGCCTCCACATTCATTGAGGTCATCGAGAAGCGTCAGGGACTGAAGGTTGCGTGCTTAGAGGAGATAGCCTACAAGCGCGGCTGGATAGACAGCGAACAGCTGAAGAAGCTGGCCGAGCCTATGATTAAGAACGACTACGGCCAGTACCTGATGCGTCGCGCTGACGAATACAAGCCCTGAACATACCGGCGCTATTCTGCAAAGCGCTGCACGCAACGGCGCAGGGCCTCGGGATTGCCCATGTCGAACATCTCGCCGTCCAAACGGACACCCACCATGCCGCTCTTCTGGCGAACAGCCTCAAGAGCGGCAGTCAGTTCTATCTCGCGCTCCATGTCATTGTCTTCGTCGGCACGCCGAATGTCGGCACCCAACTGGTCGAAGACTTCCTTGGTCAGGATGTACTGTCCGAAGACAGAGTAATACTCCTTCTCGCCCTCGGCATTGCGCACACCTAAGAACTCCTCGGCATAGCTGGACTTCGGCTTTTCGTTCATGGTGGAGACGCTGAGGACGGTGTGCTCCTTGTCTTCCCACACGCCACTCAGAATGCCATAGTGGCTGACATCGGCCAGAGGAACATTGTGGATGCTGACCATAAGCTGGTTGTAGCGTTCGTACTCTTCAACCAACTGTAGCGCACAAGGTTTGTTGGAGTGGCTGCGATAGAGCGTGTCGCCCAGCAACAGCATGACGGGTTCGCCGCCGGCAAAGTCGGCAGCCTGATAGACAGCGTGGCCGAAGCCGCGCTTCTCTTGCTGGTAGACGTAGCGCAGCCGCTTGCCGATGGAAAGGATGCGGTTCTCGTACTCCTGTGCCTCTGCGTTGAGCTTGTGCAGATGCTCCTCGCTGAGCGGGCGCTCGAAGAAGTCGGTGTATAGCAGGCGTTCCTCCTCGGAGCCTAACACCAAGCATATCTCCTCGATGCCGCTCTTGACCAACTCCTCCAACAGGATGAGGATGACGGGGCGCACCATGCCGTCGGCACAGGGTATGGGGAAGAAGTCTTTCTTCAGCGACCGGGTGGCCGGGTAAAGACGCGTGCCGAAACCGGCTACGGGAATAATGGCTTTGCGCACGGTATGCACCGGGTGCAGCGTCAGTGTGTAGGCATGCATGCCCTGGGCGTTGAGGTAGTCGGCCAGCTGCTGCTGGTCGGCCTCGCTGCGGGCTAAGAACTGCACGGAGCCGTCGCCATGGGAACCGACGCCCTTTCCGCCGTAGACCATGGGCTGTATCTGCGGGTCGTGCAGCACCTTGTGCAGCTTGGGCGCATGCAAAGCTGCCGACAAAGGCGTGATGTGCTTGTCGAACATCTCCTCGGCCTCGGTCATCAGGTGTCCGAGGGCTTCCGCGTCGCCTTCCGCCATGTACCTGATGGCGCGGTTGACGATGTCGTGGTTCCACTCGCCCAGTGCCTTGTGCAGGTTGCGCTCCTGCTCAGTGGAGGCAAAGGGGTAGGCCTTGTTCAGGTCTGACAGTATCTTGATGGTGTCCTTGTCGGCACAGAGGTCGGCAAACACCCAATGCAGGGGTTTCTTGACATTGAGCGATTTGACCTCTATCTCGTCGCCGTCGAAGGTCATCAGGTTAGGCTTCACGCCGAAGGCGCAGGCCTGGTCCAGACGGCCGCAGCGCGACGACGTGCGCAACTCGCCCAAGTAGGCGATGTTCATCTCGCCCAACGTATTCAAGTTCAGCTTATAGAGCAGGTTGAAGGCGCGGGCCACCAGCACACAGATGGCTGCCGACGACGACAGGCCGCTCTTCATGGGCAGCGTCATGTCCGTGATGCGGATGCGTACACCGCCCACCTTGTACCACTCCAGCATGTAGGAGGCCACGCCGGCGCAATAGCAGAAGAAGGAACCCGACTTGGCCACGCGCTTCAGTTCGCTCTCGCTCATGCGGCACGAGAAGTCGTGCCACACGCCGGCAATCTCGGGCGCGTCGCTATACAGCTCGAAGATGGGCGATTTCTCCACCTCGGCATAGATGCCCTGTTCAATACCCGTCACGATGGACATGCCCGGTAGTATGTCGGCATTCATCGTCCTGTAATGACCTGCCCAGTCTGTGTGTTCTCCAAACAGGCACAAACGGCCTGGTACAAAAAGTTTTACCATCTGTGTAATGTTTCTTTTTTGCTTTAAAGATGCACAAAGGTACATAAAATCCCCGTTTTTTGCAAATTCTGAAAGAAATATTTGGTCGAATTGAGTTTTTTATATACTTTTGCAGGCGATTTAGTAACAAAAGTTAATAACAAAACATTAAAACCCTATTGCCTATCGACGCAAGCTCTACTTCATAAAAACAACAAAAAAAATGAAGAAATACAACGGCATGACCGACGAAATGTTGGCCTTGCAATACGTAGAAGGAGACAATAGGGCGTTCGATGAGTTATTAGCTCGCAATCAGCAGAAGCTCTATAATTACATTTTGTTTGTCGTGCGCGACCCCGACATGGCCAACGACGTGTTCCAGGACACGTTCGTCAAGGTCATCGTCAAGCTGCAGGAGGGCAAATACACCAACTCGGGCAAGTTCTCGTTCTGGCTCATGCGCATAGCCCACAACGTCATCATGGACAGTTTCCGGCAGATGAAGAGCGAGCGCATCGTGGAACCCACCGAGGACAACGACCTGAGCAACCTGAGCAGCGAGGAGCTCATGGACATCAACCGCGAGAACGAGTACGTCAACACTCAGGTGCTGAGCGACGTGCGCCACATCATGCAGGCACTGCCCGCCGCCCAGCGCGAAGTGGTCTACATGCGCTTCTACCAGGAACTGTCGTTCAAGGAGATTGCCGAGATGACGGGTGTCAGCATCAACACGTCGTTAGGCCGCATGCGCTATGCGCTCATCAACATGCGCCGCATGGCTAAGCAGCACAGCATGCAACTTAGCTTGGAACTATAATTAATGTGTAATGTGGCTACAGTGAGCGAAGCTCACGAATAGTCTCTTCAGGCGTGGGGCTCTTGAATACATAGCTGCCACTGACCAGCACGTCCACTCCGGCCTCAACCAAGCGCGGAGCGGTCTCGGCCTGCACACCGCCATCCACCTCTATCAGTGCCTTCGACCCGCTGCCGTCTATCAGCCGGCGCAGGCGGTGCACCTTCTGAATGGTGTTCTCAATGAAGCGCTGACCACCGAATCCGGGGTTGACACTCATGAGCAGCACCATGTCCACGTCGCAGATGATGTCTTCCAACAGCGACACGGGCGACGAAGGGTTCAGCGTCACAGCGGCCTTCATGCCGGCATCGTGGATTTCCTGTACGGTACGGTGCAAATGGGTACAGGCCTCCACATGCACGTTCATCATCATCGCACCTAACTTGGCCGTCTGGCGGATATACTGCTCGGGGTGCACTATCATGTAGTGCACGTCTAACGGTTTCTTGCACTTGCTCGCCACGGCCTCCAACACGGGGAAGCCAAACGAGATGTTGGGCACGAAGACGCCGTCCATGACATCTAAGTGCAACCAGTCCGCTTCGCTGCGGTTTATCATGTCTATCTCGCTGTCCAAGTGCAGAAAGTCAGCAGCAAGCAGCGACGGAGATACTATGGTAGCCATTCTCTTGTTTCTTCATTGTGTTATACATACGCGCAAACTGTTTGACAAACAGGATGGTGGATGCATTGGGGCGATAATCGTCTTGGGTAAAATTTTGCATAGGCAATTATGATTAATGTTTCTACTAATGAAACGCTATAATCACGCGTTTATTATCCCTATGCCGAAAAATTATTTCACCCGGCAAGCCTCCACGTCCTTCATCCCGTTCAGGAAGTCGCGGGCAGCCATACGCTTCTTGCCCGCAAGCTGCAGCTCCACCACCTCCAGCCACTCGTCGGCGGCGGCTATGCAGAGCGCCTTGCCAGCGACAGCCAGCCGGCCACTGCCCTGCCCGGCCGGCCGCCCGGTCTTGCGTGTCTTGTAGATTTTCAGTACCGTCTCCTTACCGTCGGCACCGACCAGCGTAGTCCACGCGCCCGGCACGGGACTCAGACCGCGCACGAAGTCGTACACCTGCTTGGCCGTCTGCGTCCACCTGATCTCGCACGTCGCCTTGAAAAGCTTGGGAGCGCTTTTCAGGTGAGAGGTGAGAGATGAGCATTCAAAACTATCCTGCGCCACGGTCCGGGGGTGCCCGTCAGCGGCGATGATGGCGTCCAAGGTGTCCAAGCAGAGCTGCGCCCCCAAGTGCATCAGCCCGTCGTAGACGTACTCCACGTCGGCGTCGTCGGGAATGGCAAAGGGCTTCTGCATGATGATGCGGCCCGTGTCGATGTCGTGGTCCAGGAAGAACGTGGTCACACCCGTCTCCGTCTCGCCGTTGATGACGGCCCAGTTGATGGGGGCGGCGCCTCGGTACTGCGGCAACAGGGCGGCATGGACGTTGAACGTGCCGTACTCGGGCATGGCCCACACCACCTCGGGCAGCATCCGGAACGCCACAACCACTTGCAAGTTGGCCTCGTACGAGCGCAGCTGCTCCACAAATTCCGCATCCTTCATCTTCACCGGCTGCAGCACGGGCAGCCCGTGCTGCACAGCATACTGCTTGACCGCCGACGGCTGCAGCACCGAGCCATGCCGTCCCACCGGCTTGTCGGGCTGCGTCACCACGGCCACCACACGATATCCGTTCTCCACCAGCATGCGCAGTGTCTCCACCGCAAATTCTGGCGTACCCATAAATACTATTCTTAAATCTTCCTTACGCATATCAATGCTTAATGATAAAAGTTTAACCCTTTAATCCTGACTCATGTCATGCACCATCTTGCGGTACATGTCGTACATGCGGCGGCGTGAGATATAACCCTTGAGGTGACGCGAGCTATCGAGCACGGGAAGCCAGTCTGCCTGAGTGCGCTCGAAAGTCTTCATCACCTGGTTCATCGGGGTATCGTCGCTGAGCGTGGCGGCGGGCTCTACCATGAGCTGGCTGGCCGTGAAGTGATGGTACAACTCGGTGCGGAACACGACGTGGCGAATCTTCAGGATGTTGATTTCGCCTAACAGCACTCCTGCGGCATCGGTGACGGGCAGCACCGAGTTGCGCGAACGACTGATGCGGTGCACCATCTGCCCTAACTCCATGTCAGGGTCCACAGCCTGATAGTCGCGGTCGATGACGGAGTCAAGGCTCATCAGCGTCAGCACAGCGTGGTCGGTATGGTGGGTGACCAGCTTTCCCTGCCGGGCCAGCCGCATGCCGTAGATACTGTGCGGTTCAAAAATGATGATGGTCAGATAACTGGCCACGGAGACTATCATCAGCGGCATGAACAGGTTGTAGCCACTGGTGATTTCGGCAATGAGGAAAATGCCCGTCAGCGGGGCGTGCATGACACCCGACATGACACCGGCCATGCCCAAAAGAGCAAAGTTCTTCTCTGGCACATAGACACCCACCTGATGAATGTTCCACAAACGTGAGAAAAGGAAACCCGTCAGACAACCGATGAACAGCGAGGGGGCGAACGTACCACCACAGCCACCGCCGCCATTGGTGGCACTGGTGGCAAACACCTTGGTGAGCAGCACAAGCCCTATATATATAATAAGGTATTCGGAATGTCCATAGAACAGAGAGCCGTCCAACATCTGGTTCCAGTCAGCCTCTGTCCTGCCGTTGAGCAGCAGATTGATGCTGCGGTAGCCTTCGCCGTAAAGCGAGGGAAACAGGAAGATGAGCGTCGAGAGAATGGCACCGCCGATGACTAACCGCACGTAGGGCTTGTCTTTGAAACGGCTGAACATATCCTCGCAGGCGTTCATGGTACGGATGAAGTAGAGGCTGACGAGTCCGCAGGTAACACCCAGCAGCACGCAGGCCGGCACGCGCTCTACCGTCCAACCGCTGTCCAAGTGGAAGGAGAAGAGGGCGGCATCGCCCAGCAGGATATAGGTAAAGCAGGTGGCCGTAACACAGCTGACCAGAATGGGCAGCAGCGAGGCCATGGTCAGGTCAATCATCAGCACTTCGAGGGTGAACACCAGTCCGGCTATGGGTGCCTTGAAGATGCCTGCGATGGCTCCGGCGGCCCCGCAGCCTACGAGCGTCATCAGCGTCTTGTTGTCCAGACGGAACAGGCGTCCCAAGTTGGAGCCTATGGCCGAACCGGTCAGCACTATGGGAGCCTCGGCACCCACGGAGCCACCAAAGCCGATGGTGATGGCCGAGGCTATGACCGACGACCATGTGTTGTGCGCTTTCAGACGACTGCGGTTTGACGATATGGCATAGAGGATGCGGGTGATGCCATGTGAGATGTTATCCTTGACCACGTAACGCACGAAGAGCGACGTCAGCCAGATGCCCACGACAGGATAGACCAGATAGAGCCAGTTGTACGAGTCCGTCTGGAAGTGACCTGTCAGCAGAGCCACAATCTGGTTGATGAGTCCGTGCAGCACAAAGGCGGCCAGTGCCGATAGCAGTCCTACCAGAAATGCCAGTATGAGCAGGAACATCTTGTCGCTCACATGCCGGACACGCCATTCATGCAGACGGGCGACCCACTGGGGAAGTACGTTTCTTTCCGTCATCGCGTCATTCGCCTCTCTTTTTCAGATATATGACCACGCCGGCAACGACGAGGATAACCACAGCAATGATGTGAAGCCAATCCATAAGCCTGTTGAATATTAAAAACTATTTCCTGATGATTTCCACCTGGCCGTCCTGACGCAGGCGGATGATGCTGCTGGGCTGGTGGGGCTTGTGCTCCTGACGGCGGCTCCAGCAGACGTAGTCGACAGCCTCCAACAGCTCGGGGGCTATGTCGCAGTAGTTCTGTGCAGCGGGCTGCCCGCTGATGTTTGCCGATGTAGACACGATAGCCTTCTGAAAGCGGTAGCACAGTTCGCGGGAGAACAACTCGCTGGTGATGCGCAGGGCTATCGAACCATCGTCAGCAACAAGGTTCGGTGCCAAGTTGACAGCACCGTCGAGGATCAGCGTCGTGGGCTTGGCCCCACTGTCCTTCAGACTGTCAATGAGTTGCCAGGCCACGTCGGGCACCTGGCGCACGTAGCGTTGCAGACGGGCGTCGCTGTCAACAAGGCAGATGAGGGCCTTGGAGTCGTCCCGCTGTTTGATGTCATAGACACGGCGTACGGCCTCAGCGTTAGTGGCGTCGCAGCCGATACCCCACACGGTGTCGGTGGGATAGAGGATAACCCCACCCCTCCGCAGCACCTCAACGGCATTTTTTATATCTTCTTCTCTTGTCACCAGAATATGATTTACGATTTCAGTATTTACAATTTGTTAAAACTCGCTGGTGAAATGGAACTTGATGTGCTTGAAGTCCTCTTGCGCCATCGAGAGCACGTAGCCGGAGTCAGCAAGGAAGACGTCACGGCCTTCCTTGTCCTTGGCCATGTACTGATACTTGCGCTTTTTGAAATTCTCCAACTCTTTGTCGTCGTCGCTTTCTATCCAGCAAGCCTTATACAAGTGGACGGGCTCCCAGCGGCACTTGGCGTTGTACTCGTTCTCCAAGCGATACTGGATGACCTCGAACTGCAGCTGACCCACGGTGCCGATAATCTTGCGGCCGTTGAACTGGTTGACAAACAGCTGAGCCACGCCCTCGTCCATGAGCTGGTCGATGCCTTTCTGCAACTGCTTTGACTTCATAGGGTCATCGTTCTCGATATATTTAAACAGCTCCGGCGAGAACGAGGGCAAACCGCGGAAATGGAGCTGCTCGCCTTCGGTGAGCGTGTCGCCAATCTTGAAGATGCCATTGTCGGGCAGTCCAACGATGTCGCCCGGCCAGGCCTCGTCGATGGTCGACTTGCGCTGTGCCATAAACTGCGTGGGACTGGAAAAGCGCAGCGTCTTGCCCTGTCGCACATGCAGGTAGGGCTGGTTGCGCTGGAACTTACCGCTGCACACCTTGCAGAAGGCAATGCACGAACGGTGGTTAGGGTCGATGTTGGCAGTAATTTTGAAGATGAACCCCGTGAACTTAGGCTCACCGGGCTGCACCATGCGCTCCTCGGCCTTGGTGGGACGGGGACTGGGCGCTATCTCGACAAAGCAGTCCAAGAGTTCCTGCACACCGAAATTGTTGAGCGCCGAACCAAAGAAAACGGGAGCCACCTCTGCCGAACGGTAGGTCTCTACGTCAAAGGGCGGATAGACGCCGTCGACCAGCTCCAGGTCTTCACGCAGTTTCTCAGCGTCTTGTTCACCGATTTTATTGTCCAGATCCACGGAGTCGAGCTCCACGGTGACCTTTTCGGTTACACGCTGTTTGTCAGGAGTAAAGAGGTTGAGCTGTTGCTCGTAGATATTATAGACGCCCTTGAATTTGGCTCCCTGATTGATCGGCCACGACAGCGGACGCACCTTGATTTCCAGCTCCTGCTCCAACTCGTCCAACAGGTCAAAAGGGTCGCGGCCCTCGCGGTCCATCTTGTTAATGAAGATGATGACGGGAGTGTTCCGCATACGGCATACCGACATCAGCTTGCGCGTCTGCGCCTCGACACCTTTGGCACCGTCGACGACGATGATGGCCGAATCGACAGCAGTCAGCGTGCGGTACGTGTCTTCGGCAAAGTCCTGGTGACCAGGGGTGTCAAGGATGTTCACCTTATACTCCACGTCAGAACCGCCGGGCGTATAGTCGAACTCCATCACTGAGGTCGACACGGAGATACCGCGCTGCTTCTCGATGTCCATCCAGTCGCTGGTGGCAGTCTTCTTAATCTTGTTGTTCTTGACGGCTCCGGCCACCTGTATCTGTCCGCCAAACAGCAGGAACTTCTCGGTCAGCGTGGTCTTACCGGCATCAGGGTGCGAAATAATCGCAAAGGTTCTTCTACGTTCTATCTCTTGATTAACCATTTCTTAACATCTCATTTCTCATTACTCATTCAGAAGTTTGTGCACACAAACTTCGAGCGACTCCTCCCAATAGGGTACCTCTATGCCGTAGGTCTGCTTGAGTTTCGTCTTGTCAAGCACGCTGTAGTGCGGACGGTGGGCTGGCGTGGGGTACTCGGCAGTGTGGAGCGGACGGACGCGGCATGTGGTGATGCCGGCCAACCGGTGGATGGTTTTAGTAAAGTCGTACCACGACGTGACGCCTTCGTTAGAAAAGTGGTAGACGCCAGGTTTGACACCCTTCTCGATAGCCACCATGATGACATGCGCCAAGTCACGGGCATAGGTGGGTGTGCCCACCTGGTCGAAGATGACTCCCAACTCCTGCTTCTCACGTCCCAGCCGGATCATGGTCTTCACGAAGTTGTTGCCGAATGTGCTGTAGAGCCATGCTGTACGGATAATCATCGTACGCTTGCAGAACTTCGTCACGCCCAGTTCGCCAGCCAGCTTGGTGGAGCCATAAACACTGTCCGGACACGGCGTGTCCGTCTCTACGTAGGGTGTGAACTTGGTGCCGTTGAAGACGTAGTCGGTGCTGATTTGTATCAGCCAGCCACCACGCTTCTCGACGGCAGAGGCCAGATAGGACGGAGCCACCGTGTTCAGCGTGGTACACAGTTCCTTGTTATCCTCTGCCTTGTCGACTGCGGTATATGCGGCACAGTTGACAATGCCGTCTATTTGCTTTTCAGCCACAAATTGCTCGACGGCCAGCTGGTTGGTGATGTCCAGCTCTGCGACGTCGGTGTTAAACCACTGATGCTGGGGATAATCCTTCTCCAGCAGTTGCATCTCGTTTCCTAATTGGCCGTTACAGCCCGTTACCAGTATTTTCATATTCATTCAAAACTCCAAGGGTTCTTGCTTGTCTTTTAAATAGTAGTCGTTCAGCATGCCGATGAACGTCGATATCTCCTTTACAGCATGTTGCGTGTTGGGCGTAATCTCCTTCTTCTGCAGACGGAGCATCATCACGCCGTAGAGCGAGTTGAAGCACGTCTCTATCTCGTTCTCCTGCTTGTCGGCACCATGGTTGCGCAGCTCTACGATGTAGGGCAGCACCTTGTAATACTCACTATTGTAAAATGGGAACTTGGACGAGGAGAGCAGTTGCTGGTGCAACTCCTGCAACTGCATCATGACAACCTTGTTGATTTGCAGGTGGCCGCGCTCTCGGCAGCCTTCCTGATTCATCATGCGGATGAGATTGCCAAACCAGTCGGCCTCATCCTCTTTCTGCTCTTCGGTATAGTCGAAGTGGTCTATGTACTCTCGGCGTATTCTCGATAGCGAACAACCGAAGGCCCGTATGGTGTCCTCTACCTGCCACATGTAGAGCAGGTATTCGGCGATGTTGGACTTGCGTAACTCCTGTGCAATAAACACCTTGATAATTTACTATTTAACGATTTACGATTTACTATTTCTAATTCACTACCAGCGCAAAAGGTTGGTTGTTGTACCCAGCAGCATGACAACGCTGCCAATGATAACCGCAACACCTATGATCTGATTGATGAGACGGATACCATTCTCGTCGAACTTCGCCCGAATCTTGTCCACCAGCCACGACAGGCCGTACCACCACAACAGGGCTCCGCCCACTATGCTGGCAAAGCCGACCACCATTTCGAAAGGCCGGTCAGGAATGACAAAGGCAAACTGTGCGAAGAGTGCCATGAAGAGGAAGACGATGAGCGGATTGGAGAAAGTGACGATGAAAGCCGTCCACGTGTTATACCACAGCGAGCCCTTGTGCAGTCCCGACTGGTGCATGTTACGCGTGGGGTCGCTGCGCCATGTGAAAATGCCGAAGGCCAGCAGCAGCAGGCTGCCTATAATCTGCAAGTAGAACTTGTTCTGCTCGTTGCTGATAAAGTCCATCACAAAAGCCATGCCGAAACCCGTGATACCAGCATAGATGATGTCGCTGACAGCAGCCCCGACACCAGTCACGAAACCATACCAGCGTCCTTTGTTCAGCGTGCGCTGCACGCATAACACGCCGACAGGCCCCATAGGTGCAGAGGCCACCACGCCTATCAGCATGCCTTTGAAGACAAGGTCTACAATATTAATATGTATTGGGAACAGCATATCGGCTGCAAAGTTACAATTTTTATGCGAAATAATGAGTTTTTTTGCTCAAATCTTTGGTTTATCACGCTTTTTTCATAACTTTGTGCCTCACAACCGAGCTATTTACAACTTAAAACATAACAACATCATGATTGAACAACAAGGAATTAAGCCGTATGTCATCGGCTTGGACTTAGGAGGCACTAACTCCGTCTTCGGTATCGTGGACGCACGTGGAGAAATCAAGGCAACAACAGCCATCAAGACGGGCGGCTACACCTCTGCCGAGGACTATGTGAAGGCGTCGGTAGAGGCCCTGCAACCCATCATCGAACAGGTAGGAGGCATAGAGAAGATCAAAGCCATGGGTATCGGCGCTCCTAACGGCAACTACTACAAGGGCACCATTGAGAAGGCTCCCAACCTGCCTTGGGCACACGACACCGTGGTACCTCTGGCACAGCTGTTCAGCGAACGCCTGAACGGCATCCCCGTGGCACTGACCAACGACGCCAATGCCGCCGCCATCGGTGAGATGGTGTATGGTGTGGCCCGTGGCATGAAGAACTTCATCGTCATCACCTTGGGCACGGGCGTTGGCTCGGGCATCGTCGTCAACGGACAGCTGCTGTACGGTCACGACGGTTTCGCCGGTGAACTGGGACACGTCACCATGGTGCGCGGTGCCGAAGGACGCAGCTGCGGTTGCGGACGCACAGGCTGTTTGGAGGCCTACTGCTCGGCAACGGGTGTGGCCCGCACTGCCCGCGAGCTGCTGTCGACGACACAGCGTCCCAGCATTCTGCGCGAGATGAACCCCGAAGACATCACGTCGCTCGACGTGTCCATCGCTGCCGGCAAGGGCGACGAGCTGGCCAAGGAGATATACGAGTTCACTGGCAAGATGCTGGGTGAGGCCTGCGCCGACTTTGCAGCCTTCAGCAGTCCTGAAGCCTTCATCTTCTTCGGCGGCATGGTCAAGGCCGGCGACCTGATTATGAACCCCATCAAGAAGTCGTACGACGAGCATGTGCTACCTATCTTCCGCGGCAAGGCCCAGTTCCTGGTCAGCGGTCTGGACGGTGCGTCGGCTGCTGTGCTGGGTGCTTCGGCCATAGGCTGGGAAATCTAAAAAGAAAATAAGAAATAAAAAATAAGAAATGAGGAATGAGAAATGACAACTCTCATTCCTCATTTTATTGAAAAGAGGTTGGTGCAGGACGCTACCAACCTCTACAAAAATCTGATAAGCCATTGGACAACTGTCTCAAAAGGCTTATCGGTGGCAAATATAAACATTTTAGTTTGAAAATGCAAGTTTTGAAGCAACTTTTATTACAGAATTATAAAAAAAAAGCAAAAAAGTTTGCAGATTAAAAGAAAACATGTAATTTTGCAACCGTAAATCAAAACAAAACTAGACAACACAATGACAACAATGAACAACATCTGGTGGTGGCGCAGCTCGAGACAGTAACAGTCGCGGGGTACGAAGCCATTGCATGTTGTCATGAAGATAAGAGGGCTCGTCGGTAACGCGGCGGTCCTCTTTTCTTTTAACAGCAGAATATCCAACATAACAACAGACAATATGAACTACCAAGTAGACGAGAAAGGATTTTACGGAGAATTTGGCGGAGCCTACGTGCCAGAAATTCTCTACGCCACGGTGCGCAACCTGCAGGAGCAGTACCTTGGCATCATTGAGACGGACGAGTTCAAGCGCGAATACCACGCCCTGCTGCGCGACTACGTGGGCCGGCCCAGTCCGCTCTACTATGCCAGCCGCATGAGCCAGAAGTACGGTTGTCAGCTGTACCTGAAGCGCGAAGACCTCAACCATACGGGAGCGCACAAAATCAACAACACCATCGGACAGATACTGCTGGCCCGCAAGATGGGCAAGACACGCATCATCGCCGAGACGGGGGCCGGCCAGCACGGCGTGGCCACAGCCACAGTGTGTGCCCTGATGGGCATGCAGTGCGAAATATTCATGGGTGCCACCGACGTGGAACGGCAACACACCAACGTGGAGCGCATGAAGATGCTGGGGGCTACGGTACATCCCGTGCGCACAGGAAACATGACGCTGAGCGACGCCTGTTCAGAGGCCATCCGCGACTGGTGCTGCCACCCTGCCGACACCTTCTACATTGTCGGCTCAACCATGGGACCGCACCCCTACCCCGACTTAGTGGCACGCATGCAGAGCGTCATCTCGGAGGAAATCAAATGGCAGCTCGAAGAGAAGGTAGGCCGCAACTATCCCGACTACTTAGTGGCCTGCATCGGCGGCGGCAGCAATGCGGCAGGCACCATCTACCACTACATGGACGATGAACGCGTAAAAATAGTGCTGGCCGAAGCCGGCGGCCACGGCTGGGACACCGACTACACGGCAGCCACCATCCACCGCGGCACGGTGGGCATCCTGCACGGTGCCAAGATGCTGGTAATGCAGGACGACGACGGCCAGATACAGGAAGCCTTCACCATCTCGGCAGGACTCGACTACCCCGGCGTGGGGCCCATGCATTGCAACATGGCACGGCAGGGACGTACCAAAGTGCTGAGCATCAACGACGACGAGGCTATCCGTGGCGGCTACGAGCTGACACGCATGGAGGGTATCATCCCTGCCATAGAGAGCGCCCACGCCATTGCCGCCCTGTCGAAGATGAAGTTCCGACCGGACGACGTGGTGGTGCTGACGGTCAGCGGCCGCGGCGACAAGGACGTGGAGACCTACCTGAACAACAAGGAGCTGGCCGGAGAATATGGAGCGTTCTGAATGTTGAAAGAAATATGAAGACTGAAAATTATGAATACCTTTAAATACAACACCATATCGCAAACCATACTGGCCGACCTTTACACGCCAGTAGGTGTCTACATGCGACTGCGCGACCTCTACCCGCAGTCAGCACTGATGGAGAGTTCGGACTACCACGACCCCGCCAACTCGCGCTCGTTCATTGGCATACATCCCATAGCATCGGTAGCCGTGGGCCACGGCATAGCCACCGTCAGCTACCCCGACGGCACCAACCTTCGCCTCAAGCTCACTGCCGACTTCGGCACGGCAGAGGCTATCCATGCCCTCATCGACTGCATACAGGTGGAGGGTGACGATGCCGACAACTGCGGACTCTTCGGCTACACGTCGTTCAACGCCGTACGCTACTTCGAGAACATCGCCGTCAAGGACGAGACGCAGAACAAGAACGACGCCCCCGACCTGCTGTATATCCTGTATAAGGAGGTCATCGTGTTCGACCACCACAACAACCTGTTGCGGGTCATCGCGCTGGAGTCCTCCTCGGAGGCCGTCAGTGGAGCAGACGCTTTGGCTACCATACTGAAAGCCATGAACCGTGACAACGTCAAAGCCTACGACTTCCACCCCGTGGGCGACGTGCGGTCGACGCTGACCGACGACGAGCACAAGGCCAACATCCGCCGCGGCATACAGCACTGTCTGAGAGGTGACGTGTTCCAGATAGTGCTCTCACGCCGTTTCATCCAGCCCTACGAGGGCGACGACTTCAAACTGTACCGCGCCCTGCGCAGCATCAACCCCAGCCCTTACCTGTTCTACTTCGACTTCGGCGGTTTCCGCATCTTCGGCTCCTCGCCCGAGACACACTGTAGGATAGAAGGCCGGAAAGCATACATCGACCCCATTGCCGGAACCACCAAGCGCACGGGCGACACCGAGACAGACAAGAAGGGAGCAGAATTTCTGCGCAACGACCCCAAGGAGAATGCCGAGCACGTCATGCTGGTCGACCTGGCCCGCAACGACCTGTCGCGCAACTGCCACGACGTGAAGGTGGACTTCTACAAAGACATACAGTATTACTCGCACGTCATCCACTTAGTCAGCCGCGTCAGCGGAGAGCTGAACACCAATGCCGACCCCGTCAAGACATTTATCGACACCTTCCCCGCCGGCACGCTGAGCGGTGCACCCAAGGTCAGAGCCATGCAGCTCATCTCTGAGTATGAGCCGCACAACCGCGGTGCCTATGGCGGCTGCATCGGCATCATCGGCCTGGACGGCTCGCTCAACCAAGCCATCACCATCCGCACCTTCGTCTCACGCAACGGCGAGCTGTGGTTCCAAGCCGGTGGCGGCATCGTAGCCAAGAGCAACGAAGAGTACGAGTTGCAGGAAGTGAACAACAAACTGGGCGCACTGCGGCGCGCCATCACCATGGCAGAAAAAATGTAAAACGTTATGAAGATAGTAATCATCGACAACTACGACTCGTTCACCTACAATCTGGCCCACTTAGTGCGCGAGTTAGGCACAGAGGTAACAGTCGTGCGCAACGACCAGTTCAACATAGACGACCTGGAGGACTACTCCAAAATCATCCTCTCGCCGGGTCCCGGCATACCGTCTGAAGCAGGACTGCTGCTCGACGTCATCCGCACCTACGCCGGCCGCAAGCCCATCCTTGGTGTATGCTTAGGCCATCAGGCCATCGGCGAGGTGTTCGGTGCCAAGCTCGAAAACCTCAGCGACGTGTTCCACGGCGTAGCCACACCCTGCCACATCGTGGCCGACGACCCCATCTTCAGCGGTCTCGACAGCGACATCACCGTAGGGCGCTACCACTCGTGGGTAGTGTCAGCAGACGCCCTACCCTCCTGTTTGGAGGTCACGGCTGTCAGCGACGAGGGCTACATCATGGCCCTGCGCCACCGCGAGCTGAACGTCCGCGGCATCCAGTTCCACCCCGAGAGTGTCCTGACCCCTGACGGCAAGAAGATGCTACAGAACTGGCTGTTCCTCTAAATCCACCCACAACACCCACAAAAACAAAAAAACAATGGCACAGACGATGAAAGACATCCTGAACAGGATGCTGAACCACGAGCAGCTGTCTCGTGAAGAAATGAAACAAATCCTTATTGGAATCACGCAGAGCGAGTACCCCAACGAACAGATTACCGCTCTGCTCACCACCCTGCAGATGCGTGGCGTCACCGTCGACGAACTGTTAGGCTTCCGCGACGGTATCTTGGAAACGGGCGTCCCCGTACCCTTGGACTGTGACCGCTACATCGACGTCGTTGGCACGGGCGGCGACCGCAAGAACACTTTTAACATATCTACCACCAGCTGCTTCGTCATTGCCGGAGCAGGCTACAAGGTGGCCAAGCACGGCAACTACGCCGCCACATCGACCAGCGGAGCCTCGAACGTCATCGCCCAGCATGGCGTACGCTTCACCGACGACATCGACCAGTTGAAACGTTGCATGCATGAGGCTGGCATCGTCTACCTGCACGCCCAGCTGTTTGCCAAGGCCATGAAGTTCGTAGGTCCCATCCGCAAGGCCCTGCCCTTCCCCACCATCTTTAACCTGTTGGGACCGTTAGTCAACCCCAGCCAGCCCAGCTGTCAGCTGCTCGGTGTAGCCAACCTGGACCAGATGCGCCTTTACCACCAGGTCTACCAGCGGTTAGGCATTGACTACGGCATCGTCAACAGCATTGACGGCTACGATGAGATTTCGCTGACCGGCGACTTCAAGGTTACTACCAACCAGTACGAGCGCATCTTCAGTCCTGCCGACATCGGCTTTGCCACCGCGCGGCCTGAGGAGCTGGTAGCCGGTGCCACCGAGGTCGAGGCCAAAAACATCTTCGACGCCGTGTTGGAGAACCGCTCGCTGCCCGCCCAGAAGAACATCGTGCTGGCCAATGCCGCCTTTGGCATCCAGGTGCTGGAGCGCGGCGAAAAGTCCATCGAGGAGTGCATCCAGATAGCCCGCGAGTCGATAGACAGCGGTGCCGCCCTGCGCACGTTCAAGAAATTCGTTGAACTGAACTCATAACCCACCATGCCCACATCACCCACTCCCGACATCCTCCACGACATCATTGCCACGAAGCAAGTGGAGCTGGAGCGCATGACAGCCAAAAAGCCGTCCATGCGCGAGGCCCTGTTAGCATCTACAACGGGCATCATCGCCGAGTTCAAGCGCCGCTCACCCTCTAAGGGCTGGATTAAGGAGGAGGGCCGTGCCGACATCATCCCGCTGAGCTACCAGCAGAACGGTGCCGCCGCCCTCAGCATCCTGACCGACAAGCACTACTTCGGCGGTCACGACGATTTCATCCGCACGGCACGCCAGAGCGGTGTCACCCTGCCTGTGCTCTACAAGAACTTCGTTGTCAGCGAACTGCAACTCTACGAAGCACTGTTCTGCGGTGCCTCGGCGGTGCTGCTCATCGCCGCCTGTCTGACCAAGCAGGAGTGTGCGGCACTGCTGTCCAAGGCACACAGTTTGGGATTGGAAGTGCTGTTAGAGATGCACAGCGAGGCCGAACTGGAATATGCGGCATTAGGTCCCGACCTGTGCGGCATCAACAACCGCAACCTCGGCTCGTTCCATACCGATGTGGAGAACAGCTTCCGGTTGGCCGAACTGCTGCCAAAGGACGCGGTGAAAGTCAGCGAAAGCGGCATCAGCAATCCGCAGACCGTCAGCGACTTGCGTCAGGCCGGATTCCATGGTTTTCTCATCGGCGAGACGTTCATGCGGGAGCCTGACCCCGGCCAGGCCCTGGCGTCGTTCATCAGAAGAATAAAGGAATTAACTTAACAGAACACCGAAAAAATGACCATCAAGGTTTGCGGCATGCGCGATGCCGACAACATCCGCGCCGTCGAAGCACTCGGCGTCAGCTGGATGGGGTTCATCTTCTGGCCCCGCTCCACCCGTTTCGTCAGCAAGCGTCCTGAATATCTGCCCTGCAACTGCAAACGCGTGGGCGTGTTCGTCGACGAAGCCATCGAGACGGTGAGGCAGACGGCTGAGGACTTCGCCCTCGACATCATCCAGCTGCACGGCCACGAGTCAGCAGACTACGCCCGGCAGCTGAAGGAGTGGCAAGTCATCAAGGCCTTCAACATCGCCACTACCGACGACCTCAGACAGACCGCCGACTACGCGGGCGTCGTAGACTATTTCCTTTTCGACACCAAAGGGAAGTCCGTCGGAGGCAACGGCGAACAGTTCGACTGGACGGTGCTCACGGCCTACAATGGGCTGACGCCCTTTCTACTCTCTGGCGGCATAGGCCCCGACGATGCCAACCGTGTCCGCACCTTCAACCACCCCCGTTGCATCGGCATCGACCTCAACTCACGCTTCGAGTTGGAGCCGGGACTGAAAGACGTAGAAAAATTAAGTGTATTTATCAAAAAGATATAAACAATGAACAAGATTAACACCCTTTTCGCCCAGCGTGGCGACAGCAAGTTCCTTTCACTATACTTCTGTGCCGGCAGCCCCACCCTTGACGGCACCGCCGACGTCATCAAGACCATGCAGCGCCGAGGCATCGACTTCATCGAGGTGGGCATCCCCTTCAGCGACCCGCTGGCCGACGGTCCCGTCATCCAGACAGCCGCCACCAAGGCACTGAAGAACGGCATGACCGTCAGCCTGCTGCTCCAGCAGTTAAAGGCCATCAAGGACGAGGTCACCATCCCCCTCATACTCATGGGCTACCTGAACCCCATCCTGCACTACGGCATCGAACGCTTCTGTCAGGATGCCGCCGTAGCCGGCGTGTCGGGTCTCATCATCCCCGACCTGCCTTTCGACGACTACCTAACGCAGGTCAAGCCCGTCGCCGACCGCTTCGACCTGCGCATCATCATGCTCATCACCCCCGAGACCTCGGAGGAGCGCATCCGCTTCATCGACCAGCACACCGACGGCTTCATCTACATGGTCAGCTCGGCAGCCATCACCGGTGCACAAAAGTCGTTCGACGAACAAAAGCAGGAGTATTTCCGCCGCATCGACCAGATGCAGCTGCGCAACCCGCGCATGATAGGTTTCGGCATCAGCAACGCCCAGACACTGAAGGCGGCACAAGACAATGCCGCCGGAGCCATCATCGGCTCCAAGTTCGTCACCCTGCTCGACGAGGCTGACGGCGACTGCGACGAAGCCCTCAACCGGCTGTTCGAGGCACTGTCCAAATAGGCACTGCCCTACTCTGCCACCTCTTTGACCATTCGCGACAACCAGCCCTTCAGCTTGTCTACTGCTGTCGGTTCCTCGCTGGTTCCTACCCTTTCATTCTCAACTGGATCAGGGGCTGGCACCATGTTTATCTTGCTGTCCTCTTCCTCCTCCGGTGCAAGCTCAACAGTGAATGGCGGCTCAGGCATCAAAACGTCCGACGGCGTATGCCGCTCCGTAGGTTTATACAACAGGGGTATCAGTTCCTCGTAAGCCTCGTCGTCGTTGCGGTGGATGTTGGCTTTCACCTCCTGTTTCAGATCGGACTCCAGTCCGGTGGCCAGAATGGTCACCTTGGCATCCTCGCCTAACGAGTCGTCAGTGGCTGTACCCCAGATGACGTCGATATTAGGGTCCAGCTGGTCGAAGAAATCGTCAATCTCCTGCAACTCACGCACGAAGATGGGGTGCTCGCTGCTGGCATAGATGTTAAACAGTATGCGCTTGGCCTTGCCGATGTCGTTGCCATAGAGCAGCGGTGAGTCCAAGGCTGTGATGATAGCCTTCTCCACACGGTTGGAACCGCTGGCGCGCCCCATAGCCATAATGGCTCCGCCGCCGTCGCGCATAGTGGTCTCTACGTCGCGGAAGTCACTCTTGATACCCCCGTCGCTGGGCATCGTTATAAGTTCCGAGATGCCTTTTACGGCATCCACCAGAATGTTGTCGGCACGCTGGAAGGCCTCAGGCAGCGAGATGTCAGCGTCGGCATACACGTCGCACAGCCGCTCGTTGTTCACTATCAATATGGCATCGACGTTCTTGCGCAACTCGTCCACACCCTTCAGTGCCTTGATGATTTTGCGCCGTTTCTCGAAATAGAAAGGTATGGTCACCACACCCACCGTCAGCAGGCCCATGTCCTTGGCTATACCGGCTATGACAGGGGCGGCACCCGTGCCCGTACCACCGCCCATGCCAGCCGTGACAAACACCATCTTCGTACCGTCCGACAACAGTTTCTTGATGTCCTCCCTGTTCGTCTCGGCCTCGCTCTTGCCCAGTTCCGGATTGGCACCGGCACCCAAGCCCGACTTGCCAAGCATCAGCTTCACTGGCACCGGCGAGCGCGACAACGACTGGCTGTCCGTGTTGCACACGGCATACGTCACGCCCTTCACGCCCTCGTTATACATGTTGCGGACAGCGTTACAACCGCCTCCGCCGACACCGATGACCTTGATGATGCCTTGCATCTTATCTTCTATAGGCACTGCAAACTCCAGCAAAGTATTCTCTTCTCCCATAACCTTCTATTTTGTTTCGTCGATTACTAATTCCCTCGGCAGCGTGATGACCTTCAGCCGCTCGTACCACACACGCCCGGCGATATGCTTCTTCGTATGTCCGCTGATGATGTAGTAGCTGGCCGAATACTCATCCATCAGCTCAGTCAGCACCTTCTTGATGCGCGAACACTTCTCGTTGATGGCATTGTCCAACGGGTTCACCAGATGGCCGACGCTCTCCACGACCTTCTCCCTATCCATCCAGCGTGCTGTCTGCAGGTAATAGCGCGTCAGCTCATCCCTGTACTCGGCCAGCTGTTTGAACTCGATTCCCTCGGGATGAGCCAGAAACAGCAGGTACACCGCTTTGTGTACGGGCTGCAGCTCCACCTCCTTGCCGTAGTCGGCCAGCCAAAAGCGGTAGTCCTTTGTGATGACCAGCCTCGACAGTTTACCTCTGGCAGCCTCGATGCGAAGTTCCTCCAACAGCGGCACACCGATGGCTTTCAGCAACAGGTCGCGCCTGCCGGCAGCCACCAGTTCCTGGGTCAGCCGCCTCAGTTGCTGCGCCTTCTCGTCGTATGTCTGTTGCGTTTCTGTCATCATTACATCTTACGGTTTTACGGTAAGCGACTGCAAAGATACCAAACTTTCCGCACATCGCAAAATCTCCGCAAGGCTTGCGGTGCAGTAACAAAGGATAATCCGATATGACGCATCGTTATATGCCCCCATTTAGTCGAACTTATGACTTGAATTTAAGTCGAGGTTATGTGGTGTTTATGTACAAAAGATCGCTAAAAGTAGTCGAAACCTCTCTGTTTCTGCAATCACTGTGGCATCTTATATGGCACCTGCCAGAAAAGTGCGTATTAGGCTACATCCCTCTACCGTAATGACATGTCGATTATCTCACTCTATTACTATCCAACTACCATGACCAGTAGATCCGTCACGGTCAAGGAATTTCAGGGATTTTAGCTTGTTTATATGCTTTTGGACTGCTGTCACAGATATTCCGATTCTATTCGCAATCTCACTTCTTGTAATATAATTATCTGCATATATCATCTTATATATATTAGCGGCAGTTTCAGATAACCCTTTAGACAACCCTTTAGATAACCTTATAGACAACCCTTCAAGCAACCTACAGTTCACTCTATTATCTCCCAATAGCCAAACCTTGTTGAACCGATTCGCCGTATTAACCCTAACTCTTTGAGCCTATTTATATGCTTCTGAACGTTTTTGAGCGAAATTCCTGTAAGGTTAACCAACTCGTTTCTGCTGATATTAGGATCTGCTTGAATATGAGAATATATAGCCTTCGCAGTATCAGACACCCCATTAGGCACCCTATTAGACACCCCTTCGGACACCCCAGTACTATTTGACTTAGGTGAAGGCACAGGTAGTATCAGTTCAACTTCGTCAACATCCAATTTATTCATCAGCTGAGGCTCACCCCAATTCGTTTCTTTCCACGCTGCGATAATCTTGGGGAAGCCAGAACCGACATTCTCACCAAAGCCAATCATCCGAAGCATATTCTGAATCTTTGGATTACGAGCCTTTGAGTTACCGCCTCGATAGATGGCCTCTACTGGCAACTTCAATAGTCCAGGATTGCGGAAACATAGACGGTCATCATGCTTCTCTATTCTCAGAATGCCAGCATCCATCATCAGGTCGCAGTGGATAATGGCATTGGTAAAGGCTTCACGAACAGCCTCATGTTGAGGTGTGTCGTCATTTCTCTTGCCGCCTTTCTCCAATTTGAAAGGTCTCGGCAGGTCAAACTGAACCTTTGGTGATACGATGCGGAAAAACTGATACAGGTTGTTCTCCCATAGTCCATCGTATGTCAGTCGGTCATGATACCGCTCATCACCCACCAGATGGCTCATGTCTAAATAGTCCATGCGGAAGTTTGCAAAACGGTCTCTGATGGCAAGTCCCTTGCCAAACATCATCAGTCCGGCCAGCGTCAATCCCTCTCTGCCAGTCTGTCTGTCCTCAGTATAGCCACCAAGATTTCTGAGGAAAGTCTTATCGTCAACCCTGTTCCAAACGTGGGTACTATTCTCCTGCCTAAACTCGGTACGGTACTGACGCAAGGAATCGGGATCAATATCATCCATGCCATAGTACTCTATCAGGATGCTATCGTTGCCATCCACATTTGAATCACGTATCATCGCTTTCACCTGAGCCTCTGTACAATGATAGTCACCCTCATTGTTGCGCCTATATGTACCTTTATATACATTGCCGTTCAGATAGATAGGCTTTGCTCTCCAGTCTGCCTGAGGAACACGAATGCAAACAATCTGTGCTCCATCCATATTCACCACCTCAACATCGTTGTCAAGAAGGATGTTCTCATTCACCTTGTCGCTGTCGAGGGTGTTCCAGAAGTCCGTCAGAATCTTCTGATGATTGTCAACACCTATTATCTCAAAGCGTTTGGCAGGATCAGTCTCTTTCCGATGTTCCTCTACGCCAAGCAGTATTAAGCCGCCGATAGTATTTGCAAAGGCAGAGTACGTATTCCAAAGTTCTTTGGGAACTTCAGACTTAGCCTTCTTGCACTCCAAAGTTACACGCTCGCCTTTGAGCAGTGCTTCCTTTATCGTTTTCTCGTCCATATTCATATTTCGCTTGCAAAGATACATATTATATTTCACATCAGCCATCAGACTTCATACACATCCGACATCTTTCAGCCAAATTTCGTTTGCAAAGTTAATGCTTTTATTCCGTATATCGTTATTCTCTCTGCATTTTATCGCTTTTTGTCACTTATAGAAGGTAATCCAATTAGTCCTATACTTGTAACTTGGAGCCAACTTGCTTTCAGGGAAGACCTCTTTCGCTACTCCGTCTTTATCTCGATACCAGGCATAGTTCCAACCTCTGCCCATATCTAAATAGAGAGCGTGAGTAACCTTAATAGGCACAGCAATAATCATATCCAGATTGTAGTGACTCATGTTTCTACGGACACTTCTATTTCCCTCCTGCCGAACTAACAAAAATTTTTTGTGAGTTCGTTCTGGGTCTTGCTCATTCTCGGCATATATTTGATTGATATGATAGCTAATATCCTGCTGCGAAGCATCAAACAGTTCCATCATCTGCTCCACATTGAGCCATACATCTTCACCCTCGAATCGCACATTAACTCGAGCTATTCCGTTTTCATCTTGATAAATCAAGAATGCTTGATTTCTTTTCTCTAAGTCGTTGTTTTCCTTTTTTGCCATATCTCCAAATGGATCAGCAGAGTCCCCATTATTCTATCGATATTTTCTGCAAAAATAGTGCTTTATCTTGAAATTTGCAACGAATTATGAAGATTATTCGTAAAAGCATGCACAATGTGCTAACTTTTTTGTATATTTGCAACCGACTCAGGTAGCCCGCAAGGGTTGGTGGGTCGAATCTTAGTGGAAAAAGGACGTTTACGAACGTTATCTTCTATCGTCAGATCTCGCAAATCAAAGCATCAGAAGATACGCAACCGGAGCGTCCACTTTGGGTGTATTGTACTCTGTCCTGTTCTTTGGACAATGTCAATATATCTCGGCGTGGGCTATCGAGTTGCTTATCCTGATGCAAGGCAATGCGAGAGCCCGACGATGGGATAAGCGAAGTAGAGCACCCACGTCTTTCCGTATAACAAATTACTAACCGCTGAATCTGGGTGGCTATAGGCACAAAATGTTTGTGATAATGTGTCAAGTATTCGATGATTGTGACCCTAACGAGTTTACTCAACCTGAAGTGACTATCGGTGAAGATGAATTCAAAAATCTCTGTAACATTGCTATCAGATTCATCTTTGACCAGGTTCCTGAGTACGACAAGCTTATCAAGCAAATCAAACTCATTTTTGATAAATCAAGATTTACAGACCTTGTTTATTTTGATGATGTTCCGTTCATCATTTGGATAAAGAACATAGATGGTCCCCAAAAGGAGCGCTTTTATAAAGAAACGGCTGAGAATCTGAAGAAAGTCCTTAATAATATAACACATGGACAGATCTACATTTATGTTCATTCAGACAGTAAACAATTAGGTAAAGTCTTGAACAACTCCAATCTACGAGATATGCAAATCATTATGACAGATACGTGTCTTGATACTAAAAGGTTTGCCAATGCCATGTAAGTACTGCTTTTAATTTAATTATTTCCTTATGAAACAGATAAATCAATTTCTAATCACGACGTTATTTGTACTTTTGTCTTGTACAAGTGCTTTTGCTTTCGACTGCGAGGTTGACGGCATCTATTATAACCGATTGTCCACAGATGAACTTGGAGTTACTTCTGGAACAAGTAAATACACTGGTGACATAGTAATTCCTGAAACTGTTATGTTTCGGGACAAGGTTTTCAAAGTAACTCAGATTACAGCCAATGCATTTAAGTCTTGTAATATTACATCAGTTTCTATTCCACAAAGTGTAACTGCAATTGGCAGTTCTGCATTTTCCGGTTGTTCATCTCTATCCTCAATTGTTATTCCAGAAGGAGTAAAAGAACTTGGTTCTAGTGCCTTCTCAGGATGTACAAAAGCTACTTCTGTTTCCTTACCCAATAGTATTACTTCTATAGGCTCTTCTGCATTTGAAAATTGTAGCAGTATAACATCAATTACTATTCCTGAAGGAGTAACGTTATTACAAGACGCCACATTTAAGGGTTGTAGTAGCCTTACTTCTGTAGTACTTCCTAAAAGTCTTACAGAAATTGGTAATAATGTATTCCAGAATTGTAGCACTCTTTCTTCAATAACACTTCCACAAGAATTAAAAAGTATTTCTGAATATGCATTTGCAGGTTGTGGCAGTTTGGCTTCTGTAAATATTCAAGGCACAATAGAGAAAATAAATGATTATGCATTTCAAGATTGTTCTAACTTGACTTCCATTTTTTTACCAGAAGGACTAAAAGATTTCTAAGATAAAACCAAGAATGAGGCACTTAATAAATGTTAAGAAGCTTCATTTTCTTTGTTTTGAGGGCTGAAGCAACGGATTTTGATGTAGCGAAAAGGCGTATGATTCCATTTTCGTTACAAAATGATGCGGTCT
>JAFTGB010000066.1 GCA_017458125.1 Prevotella sp. | reverse complement strand
TTCTCTGTCTCAGAACGCTCTCCGGTAGTATTTCAGAATCTTGACGGTTTGAATGTCTATACCCAAGTGCCACAAAGGGCACCTGCTTCTTGTACTACTTTTCTTCTCTGTCTATGTAAGTCTTTCAAAGAACTCTTTCTTGGGAACTCTCAGGTGTCTTCCTGAAAGCGGGTGCAAAGGTACGACTTTTTTTGGAACCACCAAACTTTTTCGAGAAAAATTTCCAAAGAAATACATCCTCTATTATCTGATTTTGATTAAAATCAAATACAGCTACACCACTCACCTTATTAATATAATATAAAGAGCAGGGGAACGTCATCTTTTTCCGCGACTGATACGGACAGAAAATGCCTGCAAAAGACCTGTTGCAGGCTGCCAACAAACCATGATTGGAAGCCTGATAAATCTGAAGTCATTAATAGCATATTTTCCGTAGTATAAGCAAATTTTTCCGTAATTCAAAGTGAATTTTTCCGTAATTCATGCTTAGAATTACGGAAAAAATTGGTATGAATTACGGAAAATTTTAAGAGAAGTACGGAGAAAAGGACAGGGAGTACGGAAAAAATTGTATTTGGTGGACATGAGTTTACGGTTTGCCGACGACAGGACAAGGGTTGACGCGACAGCAAGAGAAGGTTTGCCGCTAAGTGAATAATGAAGGGCGGATGACGTATAAAAATGCAATTACGGATGAATTAAGGAGCGAAAACTGCATTTTTATTGCCATTTGTTTGGCTATTACACAAATAATTACGACCTTTGCAGCCGAATTTGAGATACGTACATATTATTAATATATTATGGCTGATTTAGAAGTGAAAGAACTCGAACAGGTGGTTGTTCGATTTTCAGGCGACTCCGGCGACGGCATGCAGCTGGCCGGAAACATCTTTTCTACGGTATCGGCTACCGTAGGCAATGGCATTTCCACATTTCCCGACTACCCTGCCGACATCCGTGCCCCGCAAGGTTCGCTGACGGGCGTAAGCGGTTTCCAGGTGCACATCGGCGCCAACCGCGTGTATACCCCAGGCGACAAGTGCGACGTGCTGGTGGCGATGAATGCCGCCGCACTGAAGACGCAATACCGCTATGCCAAGCCGCAGGCCACCATCATCATCGACACCGACTCGTTCGGCCCGAAGGACCTGGAGAAGGCTCAGTTCAAGACGGCAGACTACCTGGGCGAGATGAACATTGACGCAGACCGCGTCATCCAGTGTCCGCTGACGACAATGGTGAAGGAAGCCCTTGAGGGCAGCGGCATGGACAACAAGGCCATGCTGAAGTGCCGCAACATGTTCGCACTGGGACTGGTGTGCTGGCTCTTCGACCGTGACCTGGAGTTGGTGAACAACTTCCTGCGCGAGAAGTTTGCCAAGAAGCCGGCCATCGCCGAAAACAACATCAAGGTGGTGCAGGCCGGCTACGACTACGGCCACAACACCCATTCGAGTGCCGCCAACGTGTACCGCATCGAGTCGAAACATAAGGTGCCCGGACGCTACATGGACATTACGGGCAACAAGGCTACAGCCTACGGACTGATAGCCGCTGCCGAAAAGGCCGGGCTGCGGCTGTATCTGGGTTCCTACCCCATCACGCCGGCCACCGACATCCTGCACGAGCTGTCCAAGCACAAGTCGTGCGGTGTCATCACAGTGCAGTGCGAGGACGAAATCAGCGGCTGTGCTTCGGCACTGGGCGCCTCGTTCGCCGGAGCATTAGGTGTGACGTCGACGTCAGGTCCCGGCATCTGCCTGAAGTCGGAAGCCATGAACCTGGCCGTCATCATGGAACTGCCGTTAGTGGTGGTTGACGTGCAGCGCGGCGGTCCTGCCACAGGACTGCCCACAAAATCGGAACAGACCGACCTGCTGCAGGCCCTCTTCGGGCGCAACGGCGAAAGCCCCATGCCCGTGATGGCCGCACTGAGTCCTACGGACTGCTTCGACGCTGCCTATCAGGCCTGCAAGATGGCCCTGGAGCACATGACACCCGTCATCCTGCTGACCGACGCCTACGTGGCCAACGGCAGCGGTGCCTTCCGGCTGCCCGACCTGCAAAAGCTGGACAGCATCAACCCGCCCTACGTGCCTGAGGAGCTGAAAGGCCAGTGGACGCCGTACATGCGTGCAGAAAACGGCACACGCTACTGGGCCATACCCGGCCGCGAGGGTTTCGAGCATGTGTTAGGCGGACTGGAGAAGGACTCGCAGACGGGTGCCATATCGACGAACCCCGAGAACCACGACCTGATGACGCGCCTCCGCCAGCAGAAGATAGCCAACATCGTGGTGCCTGACTTAGAGGTGGAAGGTGACGCCGACGACGCCGAACTGCTCGTCGTGGGCTTCGGCTCCACATACGGCCACCTGCACTCGGCCATGGACGAGCTGCGCGCCAAGGGTCACAAGGTGGCTCAGGCTCAGTTCAAGTACCTGAACCCGCTGCCCAAGAACACTGCCGACGTGCTGTCGAAGTACAAGAAGGTGGTTGTGGCCGAGCAGAACATGGGACAGCTGGCTGCCTACCTGCGCATGAAGGTGGACAACTTCACGCCTTTCCAGTTCAACCAGGTGAAGGGTCAGCCCTTCGTGGTTGAGGAGTTAGTCAACGCATTCGAGGACATTCTAAAGAAATAAAAAGCTATGAGTTACACAGCACAAGATTATAAGAAAGGACAGCCGCGCTGGTGCCCGGGATGTGGCGACCACTTCTTCCTGGCATCGCTGCACAAAGCCATGGCCGAGATAGGCGTGGCACCAAAGAACATTGCAGTCATCTCGGGTATCGGCTGCTCAAGCCGACTGCCCCACTATATGGCCACATACGGCATGAATACCATACACGGACGTGCCGCAGCCATAGCCACCGGTGCCAAGGTGGCCAACCCGGAACTGACGGTATGGCAAGTGTCGGGCGACGGCGACGGACTGGCCATCGGCGGCAACCACTTTATCCACGCCAACCGCAGGAACATCAACCTGAACATGATACTGCTGAACAACCGCATCTACGGACTGACAAAGGGACAGTATTCGCCCACGTCGCCGCGCGGATTTGTGTCGAAATCGAGCCCTTACGGCACGGTGGAGGATCCGTTCCGCCCCGCTGAGCTGTGCTTCGGCGCCCGCGGGCACTTCTTCGCACGCTGCGTGGCCACCGACGCCAAAGGCACCGTCGAAGTGCTGAAGGCTGCCTACGAGCATAAAGGCGCATCGGTGACGGAGGTGCTGCAGAACTGCGTCATCTTCAACGACGGTTGCCACGAGGCCGTCTACAACAACGAAGGCCGCAAGAAGAACGCCATCTACGTGCGCCACGGCGAGAAGCTCGTCTTCGGCGAGAACAACGAATACGGACTGGTGCAGCAGGGCTTCGGTCTGAAAGTGGTGGAGATAGGCAAGGACGGCTACACGCTGGACGACGTGCTGGTGCACGACGCCCACTGCGAGGACAACACGCTGCAGCTGAAGCTGGCCCTGATGGGCAACGGCGACGGATTCCCCATAGCGCTCGGCGTCATCCGCGACGTGGAGGCGCCCACCTACGACGACGCCGTGTACGCCCAGCTGGCAGAGGTATCAGCACAGAAGAAGTATCACAACTTCGCTGAACTGCTGGAAACCAACGACACCTGGGAAGTGAAATAACAAGGTGACAAGCATAAAAGAAAAAGGTCTCCCACTACAGGAGACCTTTTTTCTTTACGTCTTTGTCGGCTATCTTGCGGAAGCTCTGCAGCTTCTCGCCAAAACAGAGGTCGCCACAGTCGCCAAAGCCGGGCACAATGTACTTCTGCTCGTTCATGCCCTGGTCGATGGAGGCGCACCAAAGGGTGCTGTCGTCAGGCAGACACTCCCGGACGACCTCAATGCCTTCGGGGGCGGCAATGACGCAACACACGTGTATCTTCTTGGGCTTGCCAGCCTCAAGCAGTGCCTCGATGGCAGCGGCCAGACTGCCTCCCGTGGCCAGCATGGGGTCAACAATGAGCAACGTCTTACCCTTCACGCTGGGCGTGGCAATATACTCGGCATGGACACCAACCTCAGTATGTTCACGGTTCAGGTACATGCGGAAAGCGGAGACAAAAGCGTTGTCGGCCTGGTCGAAGACATTCAGAAAGCCCTGATGGAAAGGCAGACCGGCACGCAGGACGGTGGCTATGACCATGTCCTCCTGTCTGGTCAGGGGAATCTCAAGGGTTCCCAGAGGGGTCTTGACTGTCTTGGGCTTATACTCCAATGTCTTTGACAGTTCGTAAGCCATCATCTCGCCAATGCGCTCCACGTTATGACGGAACGTCAGGCGGTTCTTCTGATAGCTCTTGTCGCGCAGCTCGGCCATATAATGGTTGATAATGCTGTTCTGCTCAGCAAAATTGATAATCTGCATGGTTGTCTCGGGTGTTCGTAATCGGTTATAAAAAGACATGGTAAATATATGAAAAAGCGTCCTGCATTAGGATAACACAGAACGCTTTCATATAGGATTGCTTATTATTCAGCTTTTGCCTCCTCAGCGGCAGGAGCCTCGGCGGGAGCCTCAGCAGGTGCCTCAGCGGGAACCTCAGCCTTGGGTGCTGACTTGCGCGAACGGCGAGTCTTCTTCTCGGCCTTAGGAGTCTTGAGCATGTTCTCGTCGAAGTCTACCAGCTCGATGAAAGCAACCTCGGCAGCATCGCCCTGACGGAAGCCAAGCCGGATGACGCGGGTATAGCCGCCGGGACGGTCGCCGACCTTTTGAGCAACAGGACCAAAGAGCTCCTTGAGCGCCTCTTTGTTCTGAAGGTAGCTGAAAACAACACGACGCGAGTTGGTACTGTCGTCCTTGGAGCGAGTAATCAGGGGCTCCACATATTTCTTGAGTGCCTTTGCCTTGGCGAGGGTCGTAGTGATTCTTTTGTGCATGATCAGCGAGATGGCCATGTTGGCAAGCATGGCGCGGCGGTGATCAGCAGTACGGCCCAGATGATTGAATTTCTTTCCGTGTCTCATTTTACTTTTTTACTCTTTATCAAGTTTGTATTTTGTGATGTCGGTTCCAAACGACAGATTCAGACTCTCGAGCAAATCATCAAGCTCAGTGAGCGATTTCTTACCGAAGTTACGGAACTTAAGGAGGTCAGTCTTGTTGTACTGAACCAAGTCGCCAAGGGTCTCGACGTCGGCAGCCTTCAGACAGTTGAGAGCACGAACCGAGAGGTTCATGTCCACCAACTTGGTCTTGAGCAGCTGACGCATGTGGAGGATTTCCTCGTCAAACTCCTGGTTGCTCTCTGCCTCAGTATTCTCCAATGTAATCTTCTCGTCGGAGAAGAGCATGAAGTGATAGATGAGGATCTTGGCAGCTTCCTTCAGGGCGTCCTTCGGGTGTATGGAACCGTCCGTAGTCACTTCCAGCACAAGCTTGTCGTAGTCGGTCTTCTGCTCGACACGATAAGGCTCGACACTGTACTTGACGTTACGGATGGGGGTGTAGATTGAATCGATGGCTATCACATTGACATCGGTACAGAACTCGCGATTCTCATCGGCGGGAACGTAACCACGGCCCTTGTTAATAGTCAGGTCAATCTGCATCGAAGCTTTGGAATCTAAATGACAAATCACCAAATCGGGATTTAACACTTCAAATCCAGTCAGATACTTGCCTATGTCACCAGCTTTAAACTCGGTAGAATTCTCAACGGTGATTGAGACTTTCTCGTTCTCGAATTCTTCCACTACTTGCTTGAACCGGACTTGTTTCAGGTTCAAGATCATGTTGGTTACGTCTTCCTTGACACCGGGTACTGATGAGAACTCGTGCTCAACACCAGCAATACGGATGGTGTTGATGGCATAACCCTCAAGTGATGAAAGAAGAATGCGGCGCAGGGCATTACCGATGGTAACACCGAAACCGGGCTCTAACGGACGAAATTCGAACTTGCCGAACTTGTTCGTTGCCTCCAACATTACAACTTTGTCAGGTTTTTGAAATGCTAATATCGCCATTAATTTAAATGATTTTAGTTCTTAGAGTACAACTCAACGATAGACTGTTCCTTAATGTTCTCAGGAATGTCAGCGCGTTCAGGCATGTGCAGGAACTTGCCACCTTTCTGAGCCTCATCCCACTCAATCCAGGGGTACTTGCTGTGGTTGAAACCAGCAAGAGCAGCCTCTATGACTTCGAGCGACTTTGACTTCTCACGAACAGCAACAATCATACCAGGCTTAACCTGGAAAGAAGGAATGTTGACCACCTTACCATCAACGGTAATATGCTTGTGGCCGACAAGCTGACGGGCTGCTGCACGGGTAGGAGCAATTCCAAGACGGAACACTACGTTGTCGAGACGACTCTCCAAGAGCTGCAGCAGCACCTCACCGGTGATGCCCTCTGCCTTGGCGGCCTTCTCAAACAGGTTACGGAACTGGCGCTCAAGCACACCATAGGTGTACTTTGCCTTTTGCTTCTCTGCCAGCATGACAGCGTACTCCGACTGCTTACGGCGACGGTTGTTGCCATGCTGTCCCGGAGGGAAGTTCCTGCGGGACAAAACTTTGTCCGGGCCGAAGATGGCTTCTCCAAATCGGCGGGCAATTTTTGATTTCGGTCCAATATATCTTGCCATAACTTTGGGATATGAAAGATGAAAGATGAAAGATGATTGTCACACTACTCTAAGGAAGTATGCTCACATCTTAGCATTTTACCATCTTAATGTTTAATCTTTAATTTTTAATTTCTAATTTCTCTTTATACACGACGGCGCTTCGGAGGACGGCAACCGTTGTGAGGCAGCGGCGTAACGTCAATAATCTCGATAACCTCGATGCCGGCACCGTGGCAAGCACGGATAGCAGACTCGCGTCCGTTACCAGGACCTTTCACATAGGCCTTCACCTTGCGCAGACCCAGGTCGAAAGCAACCTTGGCGCAATCCTCAGCAGCCATCTGGGCAGCATACGGTGTGTTCTTCTTGGAACCACGGAAGCCCATCTTACCGGCAGAAGACCAAGAAATAATCTGACCCTCGTCGTTTGCTAAGGAAACAATGATGTTATTGAATGAACTATGAACGTGCAACTGACCGATAGCGGCAACCTTCACGTTACGTTTCTTTGAAGTGACTGTTTTCTTTGCCATAATCTTTAAACTTTAAACTTTAAACGTTAAACTTTAAATTTTACTTCGTGGCCTTCTTCTTGTTAGCAACAGTCTTCTTCTTTCCCTTACGGGTACGAGCATTGTTCTTGGTGCTCTGACCACGAACGGGAAGACCATTACGATGACGGACTCCACGATAGCAACCAATATCCATCAGTCGCTTGATATTCAACTGGATCTCACTGCGGAGATCACCTTCAACTTTGAATTCAGCACCGATGATTTCACGGATCTTGGCTGCCTGGTCGTCACTCCATTCACTGACTTTCAGGTCGCGGCTCACGCCGGCCTTGTCCAAAATCTTTGCTGAACTACTTCGACCAATACCATAGATATAGGTCAATGCGATTTCGCCACGCTTCTCCTGGGGCAAATCTACTCCAACAATTCTTATTGCCATTTGTTAAAATAAAAAATAATAATGTTAAAATTCGAATTTCGCTAAAAAGCATGCAAAGTTACGCAGAATTACCGAGATTCTGCACCCTCATTATGCTTATTTAACAATTTAATCAACCCTGACGCATTTTGTACTTGGGGTTCTTCTTGTTGATAACGAACAAACGGCCCTTACGACGTACTATCTTACAATCGGGGGTACGCTTCTTCAATGATGCTCTTGTCTTCATTTTTATTTAGTCTCCTTAATGTTATTTGTATCTGAACACTATTCTGCCCTTAGTCAGGTCATAGGGACTCATCTCCACTTTCACCTTGTCTCCAGGTAGTATCTTGATGTAATGCATACGCATCTTACCAGAAATGTGTGCTATAATAGGCACACCGTTCTCCAACTCCACACGGAACATTGCATTGGACAATGCCTCAACGATAGTCCCGTCCTGTTCGATAGCTCCTTGTTTTGCCATTCTAATATAACTTTCCTTCTATAAATTCTACTTCGTCAAACGAAGACAATATTTCAGCCTTGCCTTTGCGTACTGCAATCGTATGCTCAAAATGAGCAGCAGGCTTGCCGTCACGCGTACGAATTGTCCAACGGTCTTTGTCGAGCCAGATATCACGCTTACCCATCGTCACCATAGGTTCAATGGCTATACACATACTGGCTTTCAACATCACTCCATTACCACGGCGGCCGTAGTTGGGAACTTGCGGGTCCTCATGCATCTCATGGCCAATACCATGACCAGTGAGTTCGCGTACGATACCATAGCCGTGAGCTTCGCAATGAGTCTGCACCGCACTGCTTATGTCACCAAGATGATGACCGGCCACCGCGTTCTCAATACCTCTGTAAAGAGACTCCTTGGTAACCCTAAGCAGCGTCTTCACTTCGTCACTGACTTCACCGACACAGAACGTGTAGCAGGAGTCGCCACAAAAGCCATTCAGCAGAGTACCACAGTCAACCGAAATGATGTCACCGTCATGCAGGACGGTCTGGTCGTTGGGCACTCCGTGGACGACAACGTCGTTAACGGAAGTGCAGATACTGGCAGGGAACGGCCCTCCATATGGATTGGGGAAACCCTTGAAGGTGGGAACAGCTCCATTGTCGCGGATAAATTCGTCGGCAATCTTATCCAAATGGAGGGTCGTTACGCCAGGCTTAATATGTTTCGCTAATTCGCCAAGAGTCCTACCAACAAGCTGGTTGGCCTGACGCATCAGCTCTATTTCGTCTTCAGTCTTCAGAAATATCTTCATACAGGCTTAGTATGCGCTCATTCCACGTCCGTGGATACGACCCGAATTAAGCAGACCGTCATAGTGGCGCATGAGCAAATGGCTCTCAATCTGCTGGAGCGTGTCGAGAACGACACCCACAAGAATCAGCAGCGAGGTACCACCGAAGAACTGGGAGAAGGCATCCTGCACATTCAATAGGCTTGCAAAAGCCGGCATGATAGCAATGAATGCAATGAACAGCGAACCAGGGAAGGTAATGCGAGACATCACATCGTCGATGAAGTCGGCTGTCGGCTTACCGGGCTTAATGCCGGGGATGAAGCCATTATTGCGTTTCATGTCTTCTGCCATCTGCGTGGGATTGAGTGTGATAGCGGTATAGAAGTAGGTGAATGCAATAATCAGGAACGCAAAAATCACGTTATACATCCAGCTGTGATGATCAAGCATGGAACGTACGAACCAGTTAGCATTCTCCGGAGCTGCATACTGTACGAAAGCCAGAGGGATGAACATCAGAGCCTGAGCAAAGATGATAGGCATCACGTTGGCTGCGAACAGCTTCAGAGGAATATACTGACGAGCACCACCGACCTGCTGACCGCCTACAAGACGCTTAGCATACTGCACAGGTACCTTGCGGACACCCTGCACGAGCACAATGGCTGCACAAACAACTGCATAGAGAATGATAATCTCGACCAGGAACATCACCAGTCCACCACCTGTAATGGCAGTGAAGCGAGAAGAAACCTCCTGAATGAATGCCTGCGGGAGGCGGGCAATAATACCAATCATAATGATCAGTGAGATACCATTTCCTATACCCTTATCGGTAATGCGCTCACCGAGCCAGAGGATGAACATACTGCCTGCGGCAAGGATAATCGTGGCAGGAATGATAAACACATTCCAGCTAATACCCGATGCCAAGGCAGCACCGGCCTGCATACGCAGATTGATGAGATAACTCGGAGCCTGGAAGATCAGGATAGCGACCGTCAGGTAGCGAGTGTAAGTCATAATCTTTTTGCGACCGCTCTCACCCTCACGCTGCATCTTCTGGAAATAAGGTACAGCAACAGCGAGGAGCTGCATAACGATAGAAGCAGAGATGTAAGGCATGATTCCAAGCGCAAAGATAGATGCGTTGGAGAATGCACCTCCTGAGAACATGTCCAGCAGTGACATCAAGCCACCGGCAGTCTGCGACTGCAGTTTGTCCAGCATAGCCGGATTGATACCAGGCAGCACGACGAACGAGCCGAAACGGTAGATTGCTACAAACAGCATTGTGATGAGGATGCGCTGGCGCAAGTCCTCAATCTTCCAAATGTTCTTCAGTGTCTCTATTAACTTCTTCATTGTCTTGTTTAGATAATTGTTGCGTTACCACCTACTGCCTTGATAGCTTCCTCGGCAGTCTTTGAGAAGGCGTTGGCCTCTACATCAATCTTAGCTTTCAGCTCACCATTGCCAAGAATCTTAACAAGCTCCTTGCCGTTGGTAAGACCAGCAGCCACCAGTTCGGCAACGCCAATCTTGGTGAGGTTCTTCTCCTCAGCCAACTTCTGAAGCGAAGAAAGATTCACGGCGAAGTACTCCTTGTGGTTGATGTTCTTGAAACCAGACTTCGGAACACGACGCTGCAACGGCATCTGACCGCCTTCGAAACCAATCTTCTTCTTATAACCAGAGCGAGCCTTGGCACCCTTGTGACCACGAGTAGACGTACCGCCGAGACCCGAACCCGGACCGCGGCCTATTCTACGACGGGAGTGTGTAGATCCCTCAGCAGGCTTTAAAGTATGTAGTTTCATAATCGTATCTTTTTAAAATTGTAACTTATTAATCGATAACTTCCACCAGGTGATGCACCTTGCGAATCATACCGCGGATGACAGGAGTATCCTCTTTCTCTACAACCTGGGAAATCTTACGAAGACCCAGAGCCTGAAGCGTGCGCTTCTGGTCAACGGGATAACCAATCTTGCTCTTAATCTGCTTAATCTTTATTGTTGCCATAGTCTTGAGCCTCCTCTTTATCCGTTAAACACTTTATTCATGCTAATGCCACGAGTACCTGCAACGGTATAGGCATCACGCATCTGACTGAGTGCCTCGATAGTAGCCTTCACCAGGTTGTGGGGGTTGGAAGAACCCTTAGACTTGGCGAGGACATCCTTCACACCAACACTCTCCAGCACGGCACGCATAGCACCACCAGCCACAAGACCGGTACCGGCAGCAGCCGGACGGAGGAACACTTGGGCACCGCCGAAGCGAGCTTCCATCTCATGAGGGATGGTGCCCTTGAGGACGGGAACCTTCACCAAGTTCTTCTTTGCAGACTCCACACCCTTGGCTATAGCAGCGGTGACTTCACCAGCCTTGCCAAGACCCCAGCCAATGATGCCGTTGCCGTCACCGACAACCACGATAGCTGCGAATGTAAAGGTGCGACCACCCTTCGTTACCTTAGTAACACGGTTGATGGCAACCAGTCTGTCTTTCAACTCTACGTCGCTATTAATCTTAACTTTGTTCATTGCCATAATCGATTAAAATTTAAGTCCACCCTTACGTGCTGCATCAGCCAGTGACTTCACGCGACCATGGTAGAGATAGCCGTTACGGTCGAACACGACAGCGGTGATACCAGCCTCCTGAGCCTTCTTGGCCACCAGCTCGCCTACCTTCTCTGCCTGCTCAATCTTCGGCATGGCCTCCAGACCGATGGAAGATGCAGATGCAAGTGTTTTACCATCCAAATCATTGATTACCTGAACGTAAATCTGCTTGTTGGAGCGGAACACGCTCATACGGGGACGTTCGGCAGTACCGAAAACGTTCTTACGAATTCTATATTTAATCTTGATTCGTCTTTCTACTTTCTTCGTTGTCATAATCTTGAATTCTTAATGCTTAATTCCTAATTCGTAATTACTTAGCCGAGGCTGACTTACCCGACTTACGACGGATAACCTCGCCCTTGAACAAGATACCCTTACCTTTATAAGGCTCCGGCATACGGAAAGAACGAATCTTGGCACATATCATACCGAGCAACTGCTTGTCGGCAGACTCCAGAATAATCTGGGGGTTCTGGTTACGCTCCATCTTGGTCTCCACCTTAACCTCCTTGGGCAACTGGATAAAGATGGGGTGTGTATATCCGAGCGAGAACTCAATGAGGTTTCCCTGGTTCGACACACGGTAACCAACACCAACAAGTTCCATTTCCTTCTTGTAACCTTCACTCACACCGACAACCATGTTGTTGATGAGTGCGCGGTAAAGGCCATGGAAAGCCTGCTTCTGCTTGATATTTACAGGACTGTTCTCATCTATCTCGAAAGTGATGTGACCGTCCTCAACCTTCATCTTGATGCTGGGATCAACCTTCTGCGAAAGCTCACCCTTCGGACCCTTTACGGTAACGACACCATCCTGTCCCTGGGCAACAGTAACGCCGGCAGGGATACTAATTGGCAATTTTCCTATTCTTGACATAATCAGGTCCTCCAATTAATAAACGTAGCAAAGCACCTCACCGCCGATTTTCAGCTGTGAAGCCTCCTTGTCTGTCATTACACCTTGTGACGTGGATAAGATGGCAATACCCAGTCCGTTAATAACTCTCGGCATGTCCTTGTAACCGGTGTACTTACGGAGACCGGGTGTGGACACACGCTTCAGGCACTTGATGGCATTAGCCTTGGTGGCCGGGTCATACTTCAAAGCCACCTTGATAGTGCCCTGAGGGCCATCCTCGATGAACTTGTAGTTCAGGATGTAACCCTTCTCGAAGAGGATCTTGGTAATCTCCTTCTTCAAGTTAGACGCAGGAACCTCAACCACACGGTGGTTGGCCATAATGGCGTTTCTGAGTCTGGTCAGATAATCTGCTATAGGATCTGTCATAAATAAAATTGTTTAATTAATCGGGACTGCCCCGACAATATTAAATAATAGAAATTCTCTTCTTTACCAGCTGGCCTTCTTCACACCGGGGATGAGACCACTGGAAGCCATCTCGCGGAACTGGATACGCGACAGACCGAACTGACGCATGTAGCCCTTGGGACGACCGGTAATCTTGCAACGGTTGTGCAGACGGATGGGGTTGGCGTTCTTGGGAATAGCCTGCAGCTTGCGGGCAGCCTCGTAGGCCTCAGCGGGATCTTCGCTGGTAGCGATGACCTTCTTCAGCGCAGCACGCTTCTCAGCATAACGGGCAACGAGTTTAGCACGCTTCACCTCGCGAGCTTTCATTGATTCTTTTGCCATATCTCTTTAATCGTTTTTAGCGTTCTTAAACGGCAGACCGAAAGCCTTCAGCAGTGCATAACCCTCCTCGTCAGTCTTTGCAGACGTCACGAAGGTGATGTTCATACCCTGGATGCGGTCCACGGTGTCAATGTTAATCTCAGGGAAGATAATCTGCTCCTGAATACCGAGGGTGTAGTTGCCACGACCGTCGAACTTGCTCTCAATACCCTTGAAGTCGCGGATACGGGGCAGAGCGACGCGGACGAGTTTCTCCAGGAACTCATACATGCGCTCACGACGCAGGGTCACCATAACGCCGATAGGCATCTTCTTACGGAGCTTGAAGTTGGCAATATCCTTCTTGGAATAGGTAGCCACAGCCTTCTGACCGCAAATAGTGGTAATCTCGTTGATAGCCACGTCGATGATCTTCTTGTCCTGAGTGGCATCGCCCAAACCCTGGTTGACAACAATCTTCTTCAGGACAGGAACCTGCATCTTCGAACTGTAGTTGAACTGCTTCTCAAGTGCCGGAGCAATCTGCTCGTTATACACTTTCTTCAATTGTGCTGTATTTGCCATTACTTAATCTCCTCCCCTGATTTTTTAGCAACACGAACGACGTTCTTACCCTCATGCTTGATGCTGACACGGGTAGCTTTGCCGCTCTTAGGATCGATAAGACTTAAATTAGAGATGTGTATCGGAGCCTCCTGCTTCACAATACCGCCCTGCGGATTCTTAGCGCTGGGCTTTGTGCTCTTGGAGACCATGTTCACGCCCTCCACGATGGCACGCTGCTTCTCAACGAGAACCTGAAGCACCTTTCCAGTCTTGCCCTTGTCCTCACCGGCCAGGACGATGACTGTATCGTTTTTTCTGATATGTAATTTAGCCATTACTTTACTGCTTTTAAAGTTAAAGAACCTCAGGTGCCAATGACACGACCTTCATGTTGACGGCACGAAGCTCACGGGCTACGGGGCCGAAGATACGGCTGCCGCGGAGCTCACCGGCATTGTTCAGCAACACACAGGCATTGTCGTCGAAGCGGATGTAGGAACCATCGGCGCGACGAATCTCCTTCTTTGTACGAACAACCAGAGCCTTTGATACTGCACCCTTTTTAACGTCACTTGTCGGGATTGCGTTCTTGATAGCAACAACAATCACGTCACCTACACTGGCATAACGGCGGCGCGTACCACCCAGCACACGGATGCACAGAGCCTCGCGGGCACCGCTGTTGTCAGCTACGGTAAGTCTTGTTTCTGTTTGTATCATAATTTACTTAGCCTTTTCTACAATTTGTACTAAACGCCATCTCTTCGTCTTGGAGAGGGGGCGAGTCTCCATAATGAGCACGGTGTCACCGACGTTGCACTCATTCTTCTCGTCGTGAGCATGGTATTTCTTCGTCTTCTGGACGAACTTACCATAAATCGGGTGTTTCTCCTTGAACTTAGCCGCAATAACAATGGTTTTATCCATCTTGTTGCTGATAACGACACCCTGTCTTGTCTTTCTTAAATTTCTTGTTTCCATCTGGACCAATTGTTATTTGTTAAGTTCTCTCTGTCGGAGCTCGGTTTTCATACGTGCGATATCACGACGTGCGGCCTTAATCTGCGATGGATTCTCCATGGGAGTAACAGCGTGGTTCAACTTCATCTGCTGGTAGTTGGCCACCTCAGTCTCCAGCTTCTCGGCCAATTCCTTGGTCTCGAGACCTTTTATTTCATTCATCTTCATAGCTTAAGCGTTTTTATCGTAGTCACGTCTTACAATGAACTTAGTCTTCACGGGCAGTTTCTGTGCGCCAAGGCGGAGTGCCTCCTTGGCGACATCGAAAGGTACACCCTCGACTTCAAAGAGAATACGACCCGGGGTTACGGGAGCCACCCATCCTGCGGGGTCACCCTTACCTTTACCCATTCGCACGTCAGCAGGCTTGCGGGTGATGGGTTTGTCCGGGAAGATGCGAATCCACACCTGACCTTCACGGTTCATATAACGGTTGATGGCAACACGAGCTGCCTCAATCTGGCGGCTGTCAATCCACTTGGCGTCCAGCGTCTTGATGCCGAACGAGCCGAAAGCCAGCTGCGTACCGCGGTGGGCGTTGCCTTTGTTGCCACGTCCGTCCTGCGGTCTTCTATATCTTACTCTCTTAGGTTGTAACATGATTGCTTCTTACTTTTTACAGTTAATTACTTTCTCTTGTTGCGAAAACGTCTGCGATCATTGTTACCAGCACCGTTGGAGCGGCCAGAGCCCTTCTCCTGTGTGAAGTTAGGAGCCAAGTCAACCTTTCCGTAAACCTCACCACGGCAAATCCAGACCTTCAGACCCAGCAGGCCAACCTTTGTCAGAGCCTCAGCCTGGCAGTAGTCAATGTCAGCGCGGAAGGTGTGCAGCGGTGTGCGTCCTTCCTTGAACATTTCGCTTCGTGCAATTTCGGCACCGTTCAGACGGCCGCTAATCTGCACCTTGATGCCCTCTGCTCCAGCGCGCATCGTGTTAGCCACAGCCATCTTGATAGCACGGCGGTAAGCAATCTTACCCTCTATCTGGCGAGCGATGTTGTTGGCTACGATGGTGGCATCGAGCTCAGGCTTCTTCACTTCATAGATATTAATCTGTATCTCCTTATCGTAGAGTTTCTTCAGCTCTTCCTTGAGCTTGTCGACATCCTGACCACCCTTACCAATGACCAGACCCGGACGGGCTGTGCAGATGGTGATGGTAACCAGCTTCAGCGTGCGCTCGATGACAATCTTCGAGATGCTGGCCTTGGCCAGACGCTCGTTCAGATACTTGCGGATTTTCTGATCCTCTACCAGGTTGTCTCCGAAGTCTTTGCCTCCGAACCAATTAGAATCCCAACCCTTGACGATACCAAGACGGTTGCTAATAGGATTTACTTTCTGTCCCATACCTTGTTACTTATCATTAGTTTTAGCGTCAACAAACAGAGTCACGTGGTTCGAGCGCTTGCGGATGCGATAGCCACGGCCCTGCGGTGCCGGTCTCATACGTTTCATTGTCACGCCTTCGTCGACGAAGACACGGCTGACGTACAGCTCGCCGTCTTCTGCCTTGCGGTCATTCTTGGCCTCCCAGTTGGCAATAGCCGAGCGGAGAAGCTTCTCTACATTCTCTGAGGCGGCCTTCTTCGAGAAGCGCAGCACACCGAGTGCACGGTTCACCTCCATTCCGCGGATCATGTCGACGACATAGCGCATCTTGCGGGGTGACGAGGGACAGCCCTTGAGCTTTGCAAAGTACTGTGTCTTATTGGCTGCTTTTCTTTTCTCAGCCGCTAATCTTTTTCTTGCTCCCATTATAATTCTTAATTCTTAATTCTTAATTTAAAAATTGTCAGTCCCTGGAGCTTACTTCTTGTTACCGGCATGGCCACCGAAACGACGCGTGGGAGAGAACTCACCCAACTTGTGTCCTACCATGTTTTCAGTAATGTAGACAGGGATGAACTTGTTACCATTATGAACTGCAACGGTATGTCCCACGAAATCGGGGGAAATCATTGAAGCTCTGGCCCACGTCTTGACGACATTCTTCTTACCGCTCTCGTTCATAGCGAGAATCTTCTTCTCAAGCGAGACGTTGATGTACGGGCCTTTTTTTAGTGAACGACTCATAATTTACACTCTTTTTTGATTTCGTGATTACTTCTTGTTAGCTCTTTCGATGATGTACTTGTTCGACTGCTTCTTCGGAGCGCGAGTCTTGAGACCCTTAGCGTACAGACCCTTGCGTGAACGCGGATGTCCACCGGACTGACGGCCTTCACCACCACCCATCGGGTGATCGTGCGGGTTCATAACGACACCACGGTTGTGCGGGCGACGTCCCAACCAGCGTGAGCGTCCGGCCTTGCCCGACTGCTCCAGTGCGTGGTCAGAGTTGCCAACGCTGCCAATCGTAGCCTTGCAGGCAGAGAGCACCTGACGGGTCTCACCTGAAGGGAGCTTAATCACACAGTAGTTGCCCTCGCGCGAGGTCAACTGAGCGAAATTACCAGCCGAACGGACCAGCAGGGCACCCTGTCCGGGACGTAACTCAATGTTGTGAATCACGGTACCGACGGGGATGTTGGCCAAGGGGAGTGCATTACCTACCTCAGGCGCTGCCTCCGCTCCCGACATAAGGGTTGCGCCAACCTCCAGTCCGTTAGGAGCAATGATATAACGTTTCTCACCATCAGCGTAGTAAAGCAGGGCGATACGAGCCGAACGGTTCGGGTCGTACTCGATAGTCTTCACCACAGCTGGAACACCATCCTTCTCTCGCTTGAAGTCGATGAGACGATACTTCTTCTTGTGACCGCCGCCCATGTAGCGGACAGTCATCTTACCGGTGTTGTTTCGACCGCCGGTAGAACGCTTACCGTAAACGAGAGACTTCTCTGGCACGGATGCAGTAATATCCTCGAACGTGCCAATAACCTTGTGTCTTTGGCCCGGGGTTACGGGCTTTAATTTACGTACTGCCATTTCTTATTGAATATTGCTATAAAAATCAATTGTGTCGCCCTCCTTCAGAGTGACGATTGCCTTCTTGTACGCGTTCTTGTGACCTCTCACGAGACCAGCCTTGGTGTAGCGGCTTGAGCGCTTTCCGGCATAGCGAAGCGTATTCACATTCTCTACGGTGACATTGTAGATAGCCTCCACCTCCTTGGCAATCTCAATCTTGTTTGCCTCGGGCTTCACGATGAAGCCATACTTGGGCTGGGCCTTCTTCGTCACCTCCTCACCACGGTGCTTACCTGCCTTGGGCTTGTAAGTACGGTCGACAGAAGTCTTCTCCGTGATGTTGGTCATTTTCTCTGTAATCAGAGGCTTTATAATAAAACTCATAATATTTACGATTTACGAATTTACGATTTACGATTTATCCCAGCACGCTGTCAATGGCTTTCAGCGAGTTCTCAGTGATGACCATCACGTCAGCGTTCAGCACCTTATAGGTATTGACGTTCTGGGCGATGATGCACTCAGCTTTCTGCAGGTTGCGGGCCGACAGATATACATTCTTGCTGGCCTCGGGCAGCACCAGCAGCAGCTTCTTGCCGTCCACTTTCAGGTTCTTCTGCAGCTCGATGAACTGCTTCGTCTTGGGTGCTTCGAACTGGAAGTCCTCAACAACGATGATAGCATTCTCCTGAGCCTTGTACGACAGAGCCGAACGGCGGGCCAGCTTCTTCACCTTCAGGTTGAGCTTGAAACCATAGTCGCGGGGCTTCGGTCCGAACACGCGACCACCACCACGCAGCAGGGGCGAGTTGATGTCACCGTGACGTGCGCCGCCGCCGCCCTTCTGGCGTCCGAGCTTGCGGGTAGAGCCCTTGTGCTCCGAGCGCTCCTTGGCCTTGGCTGTGCCCTGGCGCTGGTTGGCCATATACTGCTTCACGTCCAGATAGATGACGTGGTCGTTAGGTTCAATGCCGAAGACGGCCTCGTTCAACGTAACTTTACGTCCGGTCTCCTGACCTTTGATGTTCAATACGTTCAATTCCATAGCTTACTTCTCAATTAAAACAGTTGAACCATTGCAACCAGCGCAGCTACCCTTCACAAGAATGAGGTTGTGCTCCGGTATTACCTTTAACACTCTGAGGTTCTGGGTCGTCACGCGGTCGCCACCCATCTGGCCACCCATGCGCATGCCCTTGAACACCTTGGCGGGGTACGAACAGGCACCGATGGAACCCGGCTTGCGCAGACGGTCGTCCTGACCGTGTGTGCTCTGACCGACACCACCGAAACCATGGCGCTTCACAACACCCTGGAATCCCTTACCCTTAGAAGTACCAACAACGTCGACGAACTCTGCATCGCTGAAGAGGTCGACGGTGATAGTGTCTCCGAGGTTGTGCTCCTCGTCAAACTTGAACTCGGCCAAGTGGGCCTTTGGTGTCGTACCGGCTTTCTTGAAGATGCCCAGCATAGGCTTGGTGGTGTTCTTCTCTTTCTTCTCACCATAAGCCAGCTGAAGGGCAGCATAGCCGTCCTTCTCGACGGTCTTCACCTGAGTAACAACACAAGGACCAGCTTCGATAACAGTGCACGGCACGTTTTTGCCGTCGGCACTGAAAACGGATGTCATTCCGATTTTTCTTCCAATTAATCCTGGCATTTCAGTTTAAAATTTAATAAAATAATGTCGTTTTGAATATATTCTGTTTCTTTTCGCCATGTGCCATTTTGCTATTCCTCCTGCCGTAAGACACACTTAGAAAAGAAACGCTCAACGCTTCCAAGCTGAAGCTTAAGTCATTCTTTTTCAGTGTATTGTTAGCCTTCAGACCAGCGCAATACGCACTTTAGCGGCTGCAAAGGTACACATAATAATGTATATACACAACATTTGCAGCTCTAAAAATAACATTATTTAATGTTCTTAACTTTCTTTAATAATCTGCGACTTGGTAATTTCATCAGCGGCTCGATGGGATTTAATCGCCCGTTTTACCTAATTTCATTGCCGACAGTGCAGAATTTGATGTCTGACGGCTGCAAATTTGATTAGCCGATTTACCACAACGGATGATACTTTTTACCACCGCGGGGCATAAAATTCGGTGCCGCGGGGCATAAAATTTCAATGCGCTGGAAATCAAAAACATAGAAAGGAGAAAAAGAAAACCTCCACGAACCTGTCTTTTCCTGCTTGGAATAAGAAACGTTCGTGGAAGTGTTATCAAGTCGTCAAACGATTATTTCTCAAAGTCGAAGCAGTCCTCACGACTGACGGGTATCAATCCTTTCCGGCACCTTCACGGTACTGTCGCAGGCCGCGGGAGAGGAAGTCCAGATAGGCATCCACATCCTCGTCGTAGCCGTAACTGCCGGCCAGCGGGTGACCGTCGGCATCCAACAGCACATAGTACGGCTGGGCGTTGGCCCCGAACTTATGGCTTTGCAGGTAGCTCCACTTGGCGCCCACGGTGCGCAGCGTCTTCGAGTTGCCCTCGTCGTCAGTCACCTCCATAGGCTCGGCCAGCGGCGTCTTGTCGTCGACGTAGAGCGAGACGAGCACATAGTCCTTCGTCAGACGGTCGGCCACACGGGGGTCTGTCCACACGGCAGCCTCCATCTTGCGGCAGTTGACACAGCCGAAGCCCGTGAAGTCGACCATCAGGGGCTTGCCCTCCTGACGGGCGGCGGCAACGGCGGCATCGTAGTCGGTGAAGCGGGCCTCCACCACCTTGGTGTTCAGGTTGAAGTCCTGCGTATTCATCGGCGGGGCGAAGGCACTGACGGCCTTGCAGGGCGCACCCCACAGGCCCGGCACCATATAGACGGCGAAGGCCAGCGACAGCAGTCCACCCATGATGCACGCCACGGGCATGGGGCGATGCAGGTCGCCTCCCACCTCGTCGCTCTGGAACTTGAGCCAGCCGCAAAGGTAGGCTCCCAACAGGGCGAAGATGACAATCCACAAGGAGAGGAACACCTCGCGGTCCAGCAGATGCCAGCCATAGGCCAGGTCGGCCACTGACAGGAACTTCAGCGCAAAAGCCAGCTCGACGAAGCCGAGCACTACCTTCAGCGTGTTCATCCACGAACCCGACTTAGGGGCTTGCTTCAGCCACGAGGGGAAGAGGGCGAAGAGCGTGAAGGGCAGAGCCAGCGCCACGGCGAAGCCGAACATGCCCACGGCCGGTGCCAACCAGTTGCCGCTGGTGGTTGTCTCGACAAGTAGCAGTCCGATGATGGGTGCCGTGCACGAGAACGACACCAACACCAGCGTGAAGGCCATCAGCAGAATGGAAAGTTGGGAGTTGAGCGTTGACCGTTGAGCGTTTTTAGCTGAGTTTGCCAGTTCCTCGCTCTTCTGGTCTACCTTGGTAGCCCACGAGTCGGGCAGCTTGATTTCAAACCAGCCGAAGAACGACAGGGCGAAGACCACCAAGAGCAGGAACAGGAAGACGTTGAACACGGCATTCGTCGACATGGCATTCAGCGTGTCGGAACCGAAGAGTGCCGTCACCAACAGGCCTAAAGTCAGGTAGATGACGACAATGCTGACACCGTAGGTCAGTGCGTCGCGCACGCCCTTGCGCCTGTCGTCTTTGGCACGCTTGAGGAAGAACGACACCGTCATCGGGATGATGGGCCAGATGCACGGCATCATGACGGCTAACAAACCGCCCACGAAACCCATGAGCAGCAGGTAGAGCAGTGAGCGGTCGGCCAGCTGTTCGCTGCCGCCCATGCTGCGCAACTCGTCGATGACGGGAGTCCAGGAATCCCCAAAAGCCCCCCTTTCGCCCCCCGAGGGGGGCACAATGGACGAAGAATCAAGGGCGATAGCGTCAACGGCAGCCTTCGGCACACTGTCCCCACCCTCCTTAACATTAGTGTCCCCCTCGGGGGACGACAGGGGGTCTTTTGGGGCTTCGGGTGCTTTCCCACTCTTCTTAAACGCCACCTCCGTAGGAGGCAGACACATCTGGTCGTTGCAGGCACCATACTCCAAGTAGCAGTCGATGGTGTACTGGGGCTTCGTGAACCGGACCTTCTGAACAAACGTGGCCTGGTGCTCGAAGAAACGCAGCTCCATGTCGAACATCTTGTCGAACTGTTTGACAACATTGCCACGGGGTTGCAACTTGCCTACCAGTTCCACACCGTCCAGCTTGACGGCATTGAACGTGGCGGAGACGGGACCGTCGTCGCCCATGTCGGTAGAGTAGACGTGCCACCCGTCGTCGACGGTGGCACTGAAAATAATCTCGGCCTCGCCTGCGGCAAGGTTCTTCAGCTGCGAAGTGAAGTGTACGGGGTTCATCATCTGACCCCGTACACTTATAGATAGCAGGACAGCCAGCAGGCTGACCGTTAACCTGTGCATTGACAGCATACGCTTCCGTTATTTGACAACAACCTTCTGCGTCTTTGAACTGCCGTTACGATAGTGCACCGTCTTGATGAACACACCGTGAGCAGGCACGAGCACCTTGCGGCCCGAGAGGTCGAAATACTCGGTCTTCACAGCACGGTCGGCAGTGCCGTTCACCTCGCTGATGCCGTCGCCGGCCAGCTTCACCGTGCACTTGTTGGCATTCACCACCGAACCCCATTCAACGAGCATGGCCACAACCTTCACCTTGCTCTTGTCCTGAATGACAGGCTCGCCGGCAGTGTTGACAATGTCGTCGACATTGAACGAGAAGGTGTGCGTGTACGGCGTATTGACAGTGACGCTCTCGGGCAGACTGCCCTCCACGCCCTCATAGGAAGCGCTGGCCACGATGACATCGTTGAACACGAGTCCGCTGACGTGGTCCTCGCCGTCATAGAACTGCTCCATGTAGAGGGGAGTACCCATCGAACGGCCAGCGTAGTAGTTGGACTGTGACCACTCACTGCCCGTGCCGGTCAGTCCGTCGGCCACGACGGCATAGCTGACGAGGCAGTTGGAAGACTCATTGCTGTCGGCGAAGGTAGTGGTCGACGTGACGTTGATGGTCTTCATATCCTCAGACCATGAAGCCTGCACGTCGATGTCGGCAACGCCGAACTCCTGACAACGCTCCTTCCACGTCTGCTCGATGCCGAAGTCATTATCGGTCAAGCCGCCATAGGCATCAACCTCCATAGCACGGTCGAGATAGGCAGCGGGGAAGCCTTCGACGAGTGAGGGGAACTCGGTAGTAATCTCCATCGGGTCTTCGTTGTGGTACGACAGGGCCACGAAGTCCTCGGGATAGAACTCGGCCATCTTCTCCAAAGCAACATAGCCGCGCGGGCAGTAGCCGCACCAGGTGCCGGTGTACTCCTCTAACAGCGGGCGCTTCTTGGGCAGGAACTCCTTGACAAAGACGTTGTTCTGTGCGTCGCCGTCATTGATGCCGTTCTCCTGACCGTTGACCATGGTGATGTCGTAGTAGTTGATGAAGTCACCCTTCTTCTCTACAGCAGGCACTGTGAAGGATGCCTCGGTGTAGGCACCGAAGACGGGAGCCAGACTAAGACCGCTCACCGATGCCTTGCCCTTCAGATCGACACCGTCGCCCAGCAGGTTGTAGTCGAACTCGGCCGACTGCAGACCCTTGTAGCCATAGTTGGTGATTTCGGCAACAGCCGTTCCTGACTCGCCGACCTTTAGATAGCTGTCCTTGACACGCTCAAACTCGGCAGCATTGGCCTCGCTGCCAGTGAGCACAGCCTCCAGGGCCAGGTCGCCGGCAGCATTCTGCAGGCTGGCCCAGCCTAAACGGTAGATGTTGTCGGTATGGATGAGGAAGCCGCCCACGTTAGAATAGTCGGTCACCACAACAGGATTCAAGGTATTCTCGTCCTCACCAACGGCCTGCGTGAAGGTGTAACCGATGTAGATACCGCCCTCAGCAGGAATCTCGACGGGGGTGTCGAGCGTCACCTTGGTGAAGCCGTTTTCGGTAACGGTGAAGTCCTTACTGACAATGTCGGGCGTAAACAGACCGTTCTCGTCCAAAGAAAGCGTCGTAGAGAGCCACACCTTGGTGTTGCTTACGCCCTCGGTGGTGAAGAAGGGAACGTTGATAGCCGATATCTTCTTGCCACTGAGTTTGGCACCGCTGATCCAGCTGTCCTCCACTTTCATGGCTACATCGAAGGTCTCCGTGTCGTAAGAGCCGGTGCCGAAGCCGTACTCGGAGGCAGTACCCAGGTTAAGGGCTATCTCGCCGTCGGCCAGCTCAGTGTTGGGCTGACCGTTGGCAACATGGGGGAAGAGGCTCTCGCCGCCATCGGCCTTGTTATTGTCGAACGACCAACCCCAGGCAATCTCTGAGGCGTGCTCCTCGCCACCGCCTTTATAGACGGACTGGATACCGATGTTGTAGGGGATGTTCAGATAGAAGACAAACTCATGGCTGTCGCCAGAGCTCCAGAAGTTGCTGGACGACTCCGAATAGGGAACGTCAGTGATGGCCTCGGTAAGCTCCGGGTACACGTCGGGGGTGAAAGTGAACAGCTTGGGTTCATCGCCCTCCAAGCCTGTGCCTAAGTAGACGCGGTAGTACAGCTTGTCGGGGCTGATGAACTCACCATTCACGTCGAACGAACGGATAGAGAAGTCGAAATAGCCATAGCCATAGCCCGGCATGTAGTTAGAACCGTACATCGACGACTCATCGGGAGCAGCCGGCGTGGCGGCTTTCTCCACAAACTTGTAAACCACGGGGTTGCCGAAGAACGACAACCAGTAGATGTCGGTGTTGCCGCCGTTGGCGACGATGTTCAATCCGCTGTTGGAGAGCTTCATATTGGCAGCGTCGTAGTCGAAGGTAATCTCGTCGACTGCGGTCAGTTCGCCTTCCTCGTCCATGGATGCGGCTATGAAGTAGGTCTGCATTTTGTATTCAACGTCGCCGCCTAAATACTGATGGGAGGCAAAAGTGGCCTTGTTGCCGCTGATGGTTCCCTTGATCCAGCTGTCAATATTCTTGTAATACTGCAGGTAGATGTCGCTGCCGCTGACGGCCAGCTTGCCGATGTGGGCGGCAACGGCAGGTTCGTCGTTGGCGTCTAACGTACCGTCGTTGTACTGGATGACGACATCCTGAGCCTCAACACCGGCGGGCAGCTCGGTGATAGCCTTGTCGGTGTTCACAGTCATGGTGACGTCCCAGTTCATGGCGCCAGACCAGTAGCCGCCGTCGTCAATAGCCGAGATGTAGGCACTGTTCATGAAGCCGTTGAACTCTGACGCCGTGCGCAGCTTGTGGTCTTTCCAAGTCAGCTTGATGTCGGTATTGCTGGCAGCGACGACTTCGCCGCCGGAAGTCACGGTACACTTCATAATAGAATAGGTGTAGAGTGTGCCAAAATAGTCCTCCACATAGATAGGCTGCTCATGGATGACGTAGGTGTCAGCCTGACCGTCTACCTTCTCTGCCTTCACCCAATAGCCTTCCTCGGTGCGGAACTCTGTCAGCAGGTTGTGGATGTAGAGACAGCCGTCAGTGCCTTCCACCACCTCGCCGAGGGCAGCGTCGTAGGAGCCATCATAGAGACCGAACAGGCTGTAGCCCATATAGCTGGTGGCGTAGTTCAGGTTGTAGTAGGTACCGGCCGGCTGGTCGATGATGATGCCGGCGGCACGGCGCTTGGCCACAGAGGCGGCCTTACGGGCCTTCTTCAGCACTTTCGCCCTGTCGTTGGAGCGGTTGTTCTTCTCCATCTTGACGGTCTTGGGCAGCTGCTGCCGCTGACCGAAGGTGTTGGTTTTCGCGTCCGAGAACTTCAGCACGGGACGCTGCTTGACCTGGGCCTGGGCGGAACGCTCCACCTTCTTGGCCTGCGTCTGCACCTTGGGCTGTGCCAAGGTGTGAGTTGCTGCCACAAGGGCGGCAACTGCAAACAAAATGAATTTCCTCATAGTTAGTATAGTTTAATGAATGGATTATTTGCTGATGACTTTGCGGACGCTGCCGTCACTCATACGGACAATGTGCAAACCGCGCTGGCCGACAGTAATCTGGCGACCCATGATGTCATAACGCTGCACGGGCTGCACGTTAGCGGCATCGACACTGGCGACACCGGCCGGATCGGCATAGATATAGTGCACCGTCACCGTGTAGGTCTCCTTCTGGAAGACTCCCTGGAAAATCTTGGCCGTGTACTCCACAATGCTTTCGCCGTAGGCCGTGGGCAGCCATTCGGTCTGGATGTTTTGGCTCTCGCCCTGAGCAAGAGCCTTCTTGCCGTCACCGCCGTGCTTGCCTAAGGTGTCGTAGCTGAAGCAGTTGACGGGGAAACAGAGCTGCACGGCACCGTTGTCTATTCGGGTGATGTTGGCTTCAACACTCACCTGATAGTTGGAAGGCGCAGCGACGTTCTTGATGAAAAGTCCTGACTTGACCAGCACACCGCCGAAGTCGTCGACCTCGGCATCATTGCAGGTAATGGTAGTGCCGTTGGCAATGGTGTTGCCGTCCTTGTCGGTGAACACGTAGGTGTCAGCGGCAAAAGCGGCAAATGCAAAAGTCAGAAAAGTGAATAACGTAAAAATTTTCTTCATAAGCATCTTGTTTTAAATTCTATATTATTGTACTATCTTGGCCTTGACGACTTGCTCCACGCCGCTGTCGTTGTAAGCAAAGGCAACGACACTCAGCTGGCTGGCGTCCCAGTCGGCACTGACGGGCTGCGTCAGCGTCTGCGTCAGCGTGCTGCCACGGCTGATGGTGAACGGCTCGCCCCACGTGCCGTTGACGGGCGTGCGCAGCACATGGTTGTGCACGTACTCGCGGTTGTTGCTGCCGTCGGGCATGGTCTGGAGGGCGGTGATGCCGTCTTCCAGCACCCATACTTGCAGGTTACCCGCAAAGTCGGCGGTGGCCTCCTCCGTCACCGTAATAGCCATCTGGTCGCCATCGACGGTGGCCGTCACCGACATCTTCAGCACCGACTCCAGCGGCATGACTTCCCTGACGGCCCGGGGCCAGTCGGTATAGTTGACGGCACCATGACGGTTGATTAAGCCCACGGGCTGGTACTCCAAGCCCCAATGACTGTAGTATTCGTCGCCTACAGCGGTAGCCAGCCCCTTGACAGTGGCCGTGCCCTTGAAACCTAACGGCCCGCTATGGATGCCGACAGCTATCAGACGGTCGCCATAGGCTTCCTGCAGCTCCTCGATGACCTCCGTTCCCGTGGGACAGTTGGAGCAACGCTGACCGGTGAAATCTTCTAAAAGAACGTTCTTCATCACAGTGGTGGGCACAACGGGAGTGTCGTCCAGCGCAATGAGCCGCTCGTCGTCTTCGATGTAGTCACAGCCTGTGATGAGTCCACAGAGTATGGTGAGTAAGTATAGCTTCGCTTTCATGACAGTATCAGAAGTTATAGTTGTAAGAAAGGGTAAAGCCCTTGGTGGCAGGAACATAGCGGCATACCCCACCCGAACAGTTATAGCCGGCACGGGTACGACCGTAGCCTGCCTGTATGCGGTGGGAACCGATGTTATAGGTAACGAGTCCCTGATAGTAGTGGTAGTGGGTGTTCTCGGTGTAATACTCCGCATCGCTGTCGCCACAGTTCCACATGTCGCTGAGCGTAAACATCCAATGGGGAGCCAACGAAAGCTCAAGGAGTCCGTAGAGCCAGTCGCCCTGGTCCTGCTTGGTCTGCAGGTACTGCACCTCGCAGCGCAGACGGCTCTTGGGTGCTAACTGGAACATACCGTCGGCAACAAAGATATTGGAGTGTATCATTCCGCCATGTCCCTCGATGACGTCCTTGTTGTAACGCTGGTTCATATACATCAGGTTCAGCTTGAACACACTGGTGAACTTACGTGTCAGCTGGACGTTCAGGTCTTGGTAGTAGGTGTCGCTGCCCCACTTGAACCACGCGTCCTGTATGGCACGGACATACGAATAGTTCAGCTTGACGTTCATGCCGTACTTGCCGCCGAGGGCCGTGCGCCGTTTGAAGTTATAGCCTAACTCGGCCTGATAGGCCCACTCGCCCTTGGCCAACTGGGTGGCGTAGGGATAGAGTGCTGCCAAGGCGTAGGTGTGGTCGAGGGTAAAGGCGGGCAGATGGTTGATGAACGCCGATGTGCCGTTGACCGTGCGCTGGCTGCGGAACGACATGTTCTCGGAGCGTTTGGCCTGAAGCAGGACGCTCAGTCCGTTGTCGGAATAGGAGGTAGAGAGCATGGCCACATGACCTTTGGCGTAGGAGTAGCCATTGTCGAACGACGGGTCCTGGCTCTTCTGCGCGTATTCCACCAACACGCTCAGCGGTCCTTTGTTAAGGTTGGCCCTGACGTCCCAGGCGTTGACATACTTGGGCAGGTTGTAACGGTGCGTGGGGTCAGCGAGGATGTCTTCGTCCTTCTCATACTTGTTGACCCATGAGGCGGCGACACTCAGCCGGGTGTCGTGCTGCTGCATGGACGGCACCCACTCGTCAACGTTCACCTCGGCATCGGCACCGCTGACGAGCCCGCCGTTCCAACTCCAGTAGCGGCGCTGGTTGCCGCTCAGTGCCTTCAACGTCAGTCCCTTGATGGGCTTCAGCACTAAGCGCCCGCCCAACAGCGAGTTGTCGATGCCCAACGAACGCTCCTCGTAGGTACGGAGGATGAAACCCGAGCCAAACTGCTCATAAAAGGTACCGGCAGTCAGCTCGGCGCAGCCTAACTTGCCTTTCACCCAGAAGTTGGGAACGCCCCACCCTTTGAAGTCGTTCTCGAAGCCGGGCAGCGGATGCTCCAAATACTCTAAGCGTGCACCGGCATCCACATAGCGGCTCTGCATCTGCAGGTCCACATACGTATTGGTCACAAAGTCATCCTTCTTAGTAGCACCAATCTTGTCGTCGCTCTGCGGAATGAGCATGTCGCTCTGGATACTACCCGAGAAGGTTACGCCTTTCTGATCCTCCTGTGCCTGACTGCGGGTCGTGCCGCACATCAGAAGCACCAACAGCAAAAGAACACTATGGTTTTTCACTTGCAGTCTTTGCTTTTATTATTTAATAAGTTCTCGTACCTTATCTATAAGCTCCACCTCGGCACCGTCGGTATAACCGTTGTGCTTATAGACAATGTTGCCCTGGCCGTCAACGATGAGCACGTAGGGTATCATCTGTATACCCAACGCACGCTTGAAGTCGCTGTTGGGGTCGAGCAGCACCTCGTACTCCCAGCCATGATTGGCCACGAGCGGCTTGACCTTGTTGATGTTCTGGCCCTGGTCGATGCTGACAGCAATAATCTTGACACCCGTCTCTTTCTGCCAGTCCTCATAGACTTCAGCAATGGCGTCAAGCTCGCGGTTGCACGGCTTGCACCAGGTGGCAAAAAAGTCGATGATAAAAGGCTTGCCGTCGTTGGACAGCGTACTGGTGTCGACGGTCTTCCCGTCCATGGTCTTCAGCGATACGGAAGGAAGTTGGGCATGGCACACCCCCATGCAGAAACCCCAGCACAAAACACTCATAAGGAATAGTCTCTTCATCATAAAATCTAATTGTTGATGCGTTAGTGTTTACAATACGGCTGCAAAGGTAATAAAAAAAAAACAAAAAGACACGCTTTCCCCGTATTTTTTCGCAACAAGTAACTGACAAGCAAAAAAAGAGTAACAAAGAACCGTCCTCGCTACGCTCTACTTCAAGGTCGGTTTGTGTTAATTTTATAAAATTCTTTTGCAACATTAGAATTATTTAGACAAAAAAAGTCCCGCGACAAACCATTTTCGTCTGCTGCGGGACTTTATTATAATGTGTATGAATGACTACACTTTGATTTCTACTTCTACACCAGAAGGGAGTTCGAGCTTCATCAGAGCATCGACGGTCTTGGCGGTCGAGCTGTAGATGTCAATCAGACGCTTGTAGTCTGACAGCTGGAACTGCTCGCGGGCCTTCTTGTTGACGAAGGTAGAGCGGTTGACGGTGTAGATACGTTTGTGTGTGGGAAGGGGAATAGGACCGCTGATGATAGCACCCGTAGCCTTCACGGCCTTCACAATCTTCTCGGCTGACTTGTCCACGAGCTTGTGGTCGTAAGACTTCAGCTTAATACGAATTTTCTGACTCATCTTGTTAATTTACGATTTAATGATTTACTATTTACTAATTTCTTTCCTGCCGCTAAAGAGTCATTTGCTCAGCAGACAGACTTTCTTTCGGGCTGCAAAGGTACGCACTTTTTTTGGAACGACCAAACTTTCCCCTAACTTTTTACTTTTCTGTTTTTAAACTGGAATTATAGGAATTACCGTTACCTGTAGCGGTCTTGTTCGCATAGCCAATGACAGATAAATAGATAAATAGATAAATGGGTAAACAGGTTAAAAAACAAGGCAGGCACGAACATTTTATACCACATTGTAGTACTTTCAATCTTCCATATGGCGCCACTTACGGGAGTGGAAATGTTCTTATTAGAGCAGACCGTGGTTGTAGGTGTTGTCACCCGTGTTGGTGCCCACATAGATAATCTTGGCCACGCGGTCCTTCGTGCAGTCGGCATCCTCGCCGTAGGCATGGATGTGTCCGTCGGTACAAATCAACTTACCCTTGTCTTCGTCAGTAGCATCTGCGGCCATGGCGTACTGCTTCGTCATCTTCACCGCGATAGCGTAGTATTGGCTGTTGGCGAACGTCACGCCGGACTTCTCGTAGGTATAGGTGCCTGCCCCCACGGTGGCCGTCAGCGTGGCGTCATGCTGGTGACGGCCTTGAAGTTGCGGTACATTCAAAAAAACTCTGTCCCAATGATCTGCAAAAGTCCAAAATCGTTTACTGCGATAACCGAAATTTACAAAAAATAGTTTAGTCGAGTAACCTTTTTTCTGCAAAATTTGGTTATCATGCCAAACTTTCGTAACTTTGCATCAACAATATAGATGGTAAGTTATGGAGTCACTATTCAAGAAACACCGTATATTAATCTCGCAGACAAGCACAGAGATTGTTCGTGAGCTGATGAAGTCGGTCAACTGGGAGAAACAGCTTGTTTCTATCCGTGGTTCACGTGGCATAGGCAAGACAACGCTCATGCGACAGTACATCAAACAAAGGTACGGAGTGAATGCCGGTGAAGCACTTTACTGTGTGATGGACAGCATGTATTTCACCAATCACACTCTTCTTGAAACGGCGGAACGGTTCCACATCATGGGCGGGAAACACCTGTTCCTCGACGAGGTGCACAAATACCCCACCTGGAGCAAGGAAGTGAAGGAAATCATTGACTTGTGGCCCGATATGAAGATTACCTTCACGGGGTCGTCGCTTATCCAGATTCTGAATGCTGATGCTGACTTGTCGCGCAGGGTGCTCAGTTATGATATGGCAGGTTTGTCGTTCCGCGAATATCTGCGGTTCTACAAGCATATAGAACTGCCCGTATATTCTCTAAAACAAATTCTGACGAATGCCGATGCTGTATGCGACGCGGTTGGTGCCCTCTGCCATCCACAGTCATTGTTCGAAGAGTATCTCCGTGTAGGCTACTATCCTTTTTTCGATGGAGACGAACAGGAGTATTACAGCCGCATAGAAAATGTAGTGAGTTTTATCATAGATCAGGAGATGACACAGTTCTGTGGCGTGGAGGCATCATACACCCGCAAACTCAAAGCCATGATGCTATTCCTGGCCAACAACTTGCCATACGACGTAAATATAGCCAAACTTTCCTCTTATCTGGAACTCAACAAGAGCACTGTTCTAAGTTATCTTTCCAGTATGAAGAAGGCAGAACTGTTGCATCTGCTATATGCTGACAACAAGTCGGTGACGAAAATGCAGAAGCCGGACAAGATATATGTACAAAATCCAAATATGCTCTGCGCCCTTAGCACAGAGCATAACGTCGGCACCCTGAGGGAATGTTTCGTCGTGAACCAACTCGCAGTGGGCCATACCATAGAATACGGCAAGGCACAAGGTGATTTTCTGATAGACGGCAGCATCACCGTTGAGGTCGGCGGCAAGGATAAGACCTTCGACCAGATAGCCGACATTCCCAACTCATACATCCTTGCCGACTCCATGGAGTTCCCCGTCGGGAAAAAACTTCCCCTATGGATTGTCGGGCTGTTATACTGACACGATGCTTTATAGGGATGCCACCCACTCGCGGGGCGTCATGCCGATGACGGCCTTGAAGTTGCGGAAGAAGGATGCCTCGGTGGTGAACCCTGAGGCCGACGTGATAGCGACCATCTTCATGTCGGGGTGGCAGAACGGAATGTCCGCCGGAACCTCATTGCTGAGTTTCCGGCGGACACGATCGGTATTGTCGAAGGCCCACGGCCTTCACTTAGTCAATATTACACCAGGTCGGCACGACCCTTGACCTCCTCAAGCACTGCCTTGGCCAGAGCGCTGGACAGCGGTGCGTGGTGGCTGTACTCCATAGAACTGGTAGCACGGCCGGAGGTGATGGTACGCAGGGCAGTGACATAGCCGAACATTTCGGACAGGGGCACCTTGGCCTTGACGACACGGGCACCGCTACGGGCCTCTTCCATGCCTTCCACCTGACCGCGACGCTTGTTCAGGTCGCCGATGACGTCACCCATGTTCTCCTCGGGTGTCACCACCTCCAGTTTCATGATGGGCTCCATCAGCACGGGCTTAGCCTTGGCGCAGACTGCCTTGTAGGCCATCTGGGCGGCAATCTCGAACGACAGCTGGTCGGAGTCCACGGGGTGGAACGAGCCGTCCACGACGACAACCTTCAGCGAGTCCATGGGATAGCCACCGAGGATACCGTTCTTCATGGCCGTCTCGAAGCCCTTCTGGATAGAGGGGATGAACTCCTTGGGGATGTTACCGCCCTTGACCTCGTTGACGAACTGCAGACCGCCGTTCTCCTTGATGTCCCAGTCGTCATCCACGGGACCGACGTTGATGATGATGTCGGCAAACTTACCGCGACCACCGGACTGCTTCTTGTAGACCTCACGATGGTTCATGACGGTCTGCGTGATAGCCTCCTTGTAGTTCACCTGGGGCTTGCCCTGGTTGCACTCTACCTTGAACTCGCGCTTCAGACGGTCAATGATGATGTCGAGGTGCAGCTCACCCATACCCGAGATGATGGTCTGGCCACTCTGCTCGTCGGTGCGTACGGTGAACGTCGGGTCCTCTTCGGCCAGCTTAGCCAGACCGTTGTCCAGCTTAGCCACGTCGGCCTGCGACTTCGGCTCCACAGCGATGGAGATCACGGTGTCGGGGAAGGTCATCGACTCCAGCACGATGGGCTTCTCCTCGTCGCAGAGGGTGTCACCCGTGCGGATGTCCTTGAAGCCTACGCCTGCACCGATGTCACCGGCGTCGATAGACTCCATGGGGATTTCCTTGTTGGAGTTCATCTGGAACAGACGGCTGATGCGCTCCTTCTTGCCAGAGCGGGGGTTGAAGACGTATGAACCGGCCTTCACGCTACCAGAGTAGACACGGAAGAACACCAGACGGCCCATGTAGGGGTCGGTGGCAATCTTGAAGGCCAGGGCTGCCGTCGGCTCGCTCTCACTGGGCTTGCGGCCCTCTTCCTCCTCGGTGTTGGGGTTGGTACCCATCACCATCTCCACGTCGACGGGAGCGGGCAGGAAGGCGCAGACATAGTCGAGCAGGGGCTGAACACCCTTGTTCTTATACGAAGAACCGCAAATCATCGGCGTGCAGGCCATCGAGATGGTGCCCTTACGGATGGCGGCGATAATCTCCTCCTCGGTAATCGAGTTGGGGTCGTCGAAATACTTCTCCATCAGAGCCTCGTCGTACTCGGCGGCAGCCTCCAGCAGCTTGTTGCGCCACTCGTCGCACTCGTCCTGCAGGTCGGCGGGGATATCCTCCACGTCGTACTCGGCACCCATGGTCTCGTCGTGCCACAGGATAGCCTTCATCTTGATGAGGTCAACCACACCCTTGAAGTTCTCCTCAGCACCGATAGGCACCTGGATGACGACAGGGTTGGCACCCAGAATGTCCTTCATCTGCTGGACGGTCTCGAAGAAGTCAGCACCCGAACGGTCCATTTTGTTGACGTAACCGATGCGGGGCACGTTGTACTTGTCGGCCTGGCGCCACACCGTCTCAGACTGAGGCTGCACGCCGTCAGCGGCCGAGTAGGTGGCGACGGCTCCGTCGAGCACACGCAGCGAACGCTCCACCTCGGCGGTGAAGTCGACGTGTCCCGGAGTGTCAATCAGGTTGATCTTGAACTGCTTTCCGTTGTAGTTCCAGTTACAGGTCGTGGCGGCAGAGGTAATCGTGATACCACGCTCCTGCTCCTGGGCCATCCAGTCCATGGTAGCGGCACCATCGTGCACCTCACCAATCTTGTGCGTCTTACCCGTGTAGAACAGGATGCGCTCCGACGTGGTGGTCTTACCTGCATCGATGTGAGCCATGATACCAATATTGCGGGTCAAATGTAAATCGCGGTTTGCCATTTCTTTTCCTTATTAATATATTAGAATCTGAAGTGGGCGAATGCACGGTTAGCCTCGGCCATGCGGTGCATGTCCTCCTTACGCTTGAAGGCACCACCCTGGTTGTTGAAAGCGTCCATAATCTCGGCAGCCAGCTTGTCGGCCATCGACTTGCCACTGCGCTTGCGGGCAAAGGCAATCATGTTCTTCATCGAGATGCTCTCCTTGCGGTCGGCACGGATCTCAGTAGGAACCTGGAACGTGGCACCACCGATACGGCGGCTCTTCACCTCGACCTGCGGGGTGATGTTGTCCAAAGCCTGCTTCCAGATTTCGAGAGCCGACTTCTCCTCGTCCTTCATCTTACCCTTGACGGTTTCGAGGGCATTGTAGAAAATCTCGTACGAAATGGACTTCTTGCCATCGTACATCAGGTGGTTCACAAACTTCGACACTTTCTTGTCGTTGAAGACTGGATCGGGAAGGATCACTCTCTTCTTAGGTTTTGCTTTTCTCATTTTGTTGTTTAAAATTTTAATGATGTCTGCTTGGGGCTGTTCTTTCTCGTCCTTCAACGCTCTCACATGAGCATTTACTCAACCTTTCCTTAACAATTCTCCAGCAAAACGGAATTTCTTTTGTTTAGTGCATGGCGGTAGTCCCGCCATGCAAGAGTCCTCACGGCTTACTAACCTTCTCCGGTTATTACTTCTTAGCCTTAGGACGCTTGGCACCGTACTTGGAACGGCGCTGGGTGCGGCTGGCCACACCGGCGGTATCGAGCGTACCGCGCACGATGTGATAACGCACACCGGGGAGATCCTTCACACGACCGCCGCGCACCAGCACGATGCTGTGCTCCTGCAGGTTGTGTCCCTCGCCGGGAATGTAACTGTTGACTTCCTTCTGGTTGGTCAAACGAACACGGGCTACCTTACGCATAGCCGAATTAGGCTTCTTCGGGGTCGTTGTGTAGACGCGAACACAGACGCCGCGACGCTGAGGACATGAGTCCAGCGCGGGCGACTTGCTCTTGTCAACGAGCACCTTTCTGCCTTTTCTTACCAATTGTGAAATTGTAGGCATAATAATTTGTTTTTAATTTTGTTATATATTATTTTGTTCAAATTCAAACAGTTACACCTCATGCTCGCCGCAAAAAGGCGTTTCGGGCTGCAAAGGTACAACAATTATTTCATTTCACCTAATATATAAGAAAGAAATGTGGTCTGAGTTCTGGTGTTTTAACACAAAATAATAAATTTAGTATTCTTTAACCCGAAAATCCACTCAAACCGCTCACCTCGATGAGCCGTTCCGCCTGATGGTACCCCGACCGAGAATCGAACTCGGAACTAAGCTTTAGGAGAGCCTTGTTATATCCATTTAACTATCAGGGCATCGGAAACCGCTTGCAAAGGTACAAATAAATATTGAGAAAACCGCACGTTTCAAGCACATATATTCTGAACTATTTGTAATTTCGGTGCTGAATAGTATAACGGAAATTAAACCCACACATCCTGCTACACATACACGCGCGCGTAATATAAATAGGAAAAGATAAAACTACCTGCACCCACAGCACCCACAACACTGAATTCAAGTGTTGTGGGTGCTGTGGGTGCAGGTAAAAAAAGTCATTCACTACCATATATATTCGCAATGATGCTCATCATAAAAATCATGATGGTCACCATAAAAATTCCAACCATGGGAATTTTATTTTCCAACATCACATCACGATATGTGAACAACTTTTTGTACCTTTGCAAAAAGTTTTACTAAAAGAAGATTATGGAAAAATTAGTCATCAACTCGTACGACGAGTTTGCCGCCCACCTGGGCGAGGAGTTAGGAAAGTCCGAGTGGCTGCTGGTAGACCAGGAGCGCATCAACCTGTTTGCCGACGCCACGCTGGACCACCAGTGGATTCACGTCGACGTGGCGCGTGCCAAGGAGGAGAGTCCCTACAAGTCGACCATAGCCCACGGCTACCTGACGCTGTCGCTGCTGCCTTACATGTGGGACCAGATTATTGAGGTGAACAACATCAAGATGCTCGTCAACTACGGCATGAACGACATGCGCTTCGGCCAGCCGGTACTGACGGGCAGCCGTGTGCGCCTGGTCACCACGCTGCACAACATCCAGAACCTGCGCGGCATCTGCAAGGCCGAAATCAAATTCAAGATTGAGATTGAGGGCGAGCGCAAGCCTGCCCTCGAAGGCATCGCCGCCTTCCTGTACTACTTCAACTGACGCTGGCGCACAGCCTCGAAGAGCAGTATAGCGGCACTGACCGACACGTTGAGCGAGTCGAGCCGGCCCAGCATGGGAATGCGGATGTGGGCATCGGCGGCACGGCGCCACGTGTCGGTCAGTCCTGTTGACTCCGTGCCCATGACGATGGCCGTGGCCCGGCGCATGTCGGTGTCGTAATAGAGGTGGCTGTCCTGCAGCTGTGCCGTGAGGATGCTGATGCCGTGCGCCTTCAGGTAAGCGATGCACTCGTCGGTGGTACAGGCCACGCAGGGCACGCTGAAGATGGCGCCGATGGACGAGCGGATGAGGTTGGGATTATACAGGTCGGTCAGCGGGTCGCACACGATGACGGCATCGGCCTGTGCAGCATCAGCCGAGCGCAGCACGGCACCCAGGTTGCCCGGTTTCTCCACGCTTTCCAGCACGATGTATAGCGGGTTTTCCTTCCGGGGCAAGTCAGCCAGCCGGAGCTGTCGTGCACGTACCACGGCCAACAGGCCCTCGGTGGTGCCACGGTAGGCTATCTTTTCGTAGACAGCGGGGGATACGGTGTAGGAGGCGAGGTCTGAAGCGTGTAGCGCAAAGAACCGTCTGCCTTCGTCGGAAAGCAGTCCCGGGCAGAAGTAGAGACTGTCTATCTGGTAGCCTGCCTCCAGGCAGTGCATCGCCTCGCGCTGTCCTTCCACGACAAAAAGACCCGTCCGGCGACGCTCCGATGACTTCTGCTGCAGCAGCACCAACTGCTTGACGCGGGGGTTCTGCAGACTCGTTATTTGTTGCGGCTCGATGGATTTCATGCGGCAAAGGTACTAATTATTTTTGTGAATAAAAAGGCGGCGAGCCTTTTTTACTATTTATCCCGGCCGACAAGCGACAGACGGATGCCGAACTGGAGGGTCCACGTAGTGGGGTGAGCCTTAAAGTAGTTCTGCACCTTGCTGCCGTTGTCCATATAGTAGCGCGCCCCGGGTTCCAGATAGACACCCAGCTGTGGCAGGATGTCGTACTGAACACCTACGGCACCACCCAGCGACCATTGCAGTCGGTCACGAGGCGACTGCGTCTCAACGCCTTCGGTAACCGACCGGCTCTTGATGTTCCAGTCGGCCTCAACACCTGCCGTGGCGTAAGCCTTCCAGCGGCTGCCTTTAACGATGTAATACTGCAGACTGAGCGGTATGCCCAGGTAATGCAGTTTCTGGTCGGTATGGATGCTGGTCTGATGCATGATGCTGGTGAAATCAGAGCTCAGCCGTGTATATACCAGCCCAGACGAAAGCGTCAGTCGCGAGCTCAGCGGATAGCCCAGCGTCAGTCCTACTGCTATAGGATGGCTGTGATGCTGGCGCTCCTCATGGTCAACCAGCCAGACAGACTCGTCGGCATTAGCCCTGCGCGAAGACGGTTGTGATGCTGTGGTATAGCGACGCATCATCTCGGCACTCATCTGTATGCCATTGCTGTGTGTATAGGCCATCAGACCACTGTTGGCATGCAGACTTAGCGTGACGTCCCGGTGCTTCTCCCGTCTGCCGTCTTGGGAGGCGAGCAGACTGACATCCTGCTCCTGACGCGTAGAAGTCAGAGGATGGTATGAGGGCTGCTGACCAGCAGGCTGCGACTGCTGTGGCTGCTGCTCTCTGACGGGCTCTTCACTGTGTGGCGGCTCTTGCTGCCGGTACGGCTCTGCGGCAGTCTGGCGGTACGGCGTCACAGCCGGCCGGTGGTGCCGGTGCTGCACCGTGAGCGGCACAACACCTTCATCCGGTTGCATGGATGTGTGCTGAGTACGTCTCTGGTGCCCGCCTGCCGACGGCCGTTGCCATTCGGCCAGCTGAGGCGTATGCCGGTCAGGCCACAGCCACCAGCCAGCCCCCATAAGCAGGGCTACCATGGCAGCGACGCCCACCCATCGCCATATTATGGGTCTATGCGACGCTACCGGCTGCTGAGGCAATGACATCTCTATGCGCTCCCACAGCTTTTCAGGGATGTCTGCTTCGTAGTCGGCCATCCTGTCGCGCAGCTTCCATGTCCAGTCTTGTTGCTTCATAGCTTGTTGTTGTCTTGATAGTTCTTGATAAGCCGGGCCAGTGCCTGTTTGGCCCTCAGGTATTGTGAGGCAGAGGTTTCGGGCTTGATGCCCAGCAGACAGGCTATCTCCTTGTGCGACAGCTGTTGGAAGACGTAGAGGTTCAGCACCGTGCGGTAGCCTGTTGGCAGTTGTCCTATCAGCCTGTTCAGCACCTCGGGTGGTATCAGCCCCACGTCGGGTTCTTCTTCCGTAGCCTGTTCCGGCAGATGGTCGGTGAAGAGCAGCCGTTCGTGCTGCTTGATATAGTCAACGGCATGATGAGCCACAATGGTCAGGACCCATGCCTTGAGCGAACCTTCGCTGCGGAGCTGGAAGCGGCTGACGGACGTAAGAATGCTGACGAAAGCATCCTGCACTACGTCAAGCGCCTCGTCCTGACGGGGCACATAGCGCAGAGCCGTAGCCAGAGCCACGCCGGCGAAACGCTCGTAGAGCCGTCTCCTGGCACTTGGCTCACCACGCCTGATGCTCTCTATCAGTTGCCGTTCCGTCTCCACGCTGTCCTCAGTTCAGTCGGTTGGTGGTAACAAGTGTCAGGTTCAGGGCCGGGTCGAAGTGGTGCACCTCCTCATCGCCAGGCCTCCCAGCATACGGGTCGCGGAGGCTAATTTCCTCTATATCCCAGCGAATGCTCCATACATCTCTGTTCATGTCGTGGGTCGAATAGAACGTGGCGTGAATACAAAGGTTATAGCTTTTCTCTCCCACCTTGACCGCGCATTGGCTCCACTGACTGTTTGACTCTGCTTCGATATAGGTGACGGTGTTGGAGTAGGCATACATGACGAAGCGCCAATCGGAAACCGTCAGCTGGGTAATCGGCTCCTCTCTCTCCTCAACAGGAAGTATTGGAACCAGCAGATGCTCCATAGGCAGTTGGGATAATGAGAAAAAGTTGCCGGTGACATTGACGGTCAGCACCGTATGGTCTGACACCTGCTTATCGACCACCCATTGCGCTTCATAGCGTGCGACATGCATGCCGTCGGCATCATTGACAACACCATGTATGTTGGACTGAGGCCAGTCCGACTCCTCCTTGCTGCAGGCACTGGCCATTACGACCGTCAGGCACAGCAGCATTAGCTTTCCGATGATTCTCTGTTTCATGCGTTAGACTGTTTTCCTATATAAACTTGGGAACATAGGAAACCTTGCACCGTTTTCACTCCACTTAACGTTTATTAACCTCTCACCGTGCAAGGTTTCAATACCTGCAAGGTTAAAAAAAAAAATGTCTAACTAATATTCACACAAAATGACGAAACAAGAATTCATGAAAGGGCTGGCCGTCATCCTGATGATGGCAGCTTGCACTACGGAGAAAAACAGCGACGACCCCAAACCCGTAGTCTGCCCCGTGGCAGGCATCGAACTGACACGAGGTGAGAAAGATTTAGTGCTGTCGAACAACGACTTTGCCTTCAATCTGTTGCGGCAGGCCACAGTCATTGACGAGGCCGGCTCGGGACAAGAACGCACACTGATGCTCTCACCCTTCAGCATTACCACTGTCCTAAGCATGCTGAGCAATGGCGCTGCCGGTCTGACACAACAACAGATAAATCAGGTGCTGGGGTTCACAGATGTCAGTCAGGCTAACGTCTTCTGCCAGAAGCTGATGCAGCAAGCCCCACGTCTGGACGAAAAGACGCGCATTGCCATAGCTAACAACATCTACGTGAACAAAGGCATTCAGCTAAAGCCCGCCTTTCTACAGACGGCCCAGTCCTACTACATGGCACAGCCTACGACACTCGATTTCCGTGATGCCAAGACGATGGACATCATCAACCAGTGGGCCAAGGACAAAACGGAAGGAATGATCAGCGAGGTGGTGAATGAGAAAAGTTTCGAACCCGATGCCATTAGCTATATGCTGAATGCCACCTATTTCAAGGGCGAGTGGGCCAGGAAGTTCAATGCTGACATGACGCGTGAAGAGCCATTCTATTCGGAACTTGACAATAAGACAGTTAGGCAAGTACCCATGATGCAGCAGGAAGGCACCTTTAGCTATACCCAAAGCGACGACTACCAGTTGCTGCAGATGCCTTTTGGCAATGGTCTCTATGCCATGACCTTCATCCTGCCAAGGGAAGGAAATACCTTGAACGGCGTGAAGTGGAGTATCTCGGGAAGCTGGTGGCAGGAACTGCCAAAACAAATGATGTCAAGGAAAGTGCAGGTTAGAATACCTCGTTTCGAAATCAGCACCAACATAGACCTGGTGCAACTGATGAGCGACTTAGGCATGCCCCTTGCCTTCACCGAAGCGGCCGAGTTTCCTGACCTATGCCAGCAACCCGCCTTTATCGGGAAGATGAACCAGTGTGCCCGTATCAAGGTGAACGAACAGGGCGCCGAGGCAGCAGCAGTGACTACGGTAACGGGGATGCCAACCTCAGTTATGGGCACTGCCTTCGTAGCCAACCGTCCCTTCCTTTACGTCATCAGCGAACAGTCTACAGGCACCATCCTTTTTATCGGACAATACACCGGGATAGAAAAAAAGTAATGCTCTTCTTTTGGGGTATATACGTCAGGAAAACACCCCCCAGAAAACAAAGCAGCCCGCTCTTCACATGTAGAGCGGGCTGCTTATATTATTAATAAGGGTAAGCCTCACTTCACAGGGGGACAGTCCCTCTGTGAGGCCACCATCAGCTGCGGACAACAGTAAAGGCTTTCCACCTCATAGCCCGCCTCCAGACAGTGCGCTATCTCGCGCCGCCCTTCCACGACGAAGCGTCCCGTCTTGCGGCACTCTGACGACTCCTGCTGAAGCAGCACTAGCTGCTTGACCTTGATATTTTGTAGACTGGTTATCTTCATTTATCCCACAAAGGTAATGCAAATCGGACGAAAAGCAAAACAATTCCGTCATTATTTCATCATCTTTCAAGTTTTTCGCCTGAAAAAAAATCCCGATTCCTTTGGCATTTCAAAATTATTCCCTATCTTTGCACTATCGCTTGTTAGCCCACCAATAGGGTGAGCGGGCGGTCTTATTGTATGAGGAAGACGTTTTCGGACGTCTGTCGTTGTGACTCGTGAATCTCGCAAGTTCCAATCATCACAGCAGGCAGATGGCAACGAGACGTCTACGTGGTGCGTTTCTATATACATTACCATATATAGTTCGTGCTGGCGTGGGCTGACGAGCGTTGTCTATCCTGTGTGATGAAGGCAATGCGAGAGCCTACGAGTCCAGGATAGACTAAGAAGCAGACACCTACGCCTTTTTTGTATCGTAAGCAGAATCAAAATCAAACAGATTAAAATTGCCGAAGTTGGGGTGTGATAGGCAGAAAATGATAAAAAGATGAAAAAGTTTTTCTTTTCGTTGCTTACACTGCTGGCAGCAGCGTCAAGCGCAGAGGCCAAGTATTGGAAGATTGGTCCAAGTTCGGTAACAGGTATGGACTTCGCCAGCATCAATGCCGCTATGGGTTCGTCAAGTGTCAGTGCTGGTGACACATTGTATCTTGATCAGTATTACAATGAGAGTGCGGAACAGAACGTAACAAAACGAGTGGTCATTATCGGCACTGGCTATGACACCTCATTGACTGATGAACAAGTAGTAGCAGTATTAACGGGTAATCTAAATCTAAAAGCAAATAAAGCAGAGGTAAAAAGCACCAAGTTGAGCACCGTCAATTTTTATAACACAGACTGCATTTTAGACCGTTGTTATACTAATGAAATTAAAGCAGCTTCTTCAACGGCAGGTATTAACCATATTTACTCCTGCTATATCTTGGGTAGCATTGTAGGTTACAGTTCCAGTCAATATTCACTGTTTGACATCCAAAATAATTGTATTAGTAAGAGATATGCCAATCAATTTTTAATACGATATCTAACATCTTCTTTCATTAAGAATAACGTCATCATTGCTAGTTATTATAGTGGATACACTTGCCTTAGTGATGTTAACAATACAGAAATTACAAATAATATTATTTTGAGCATAAATAGTGATTCTGGCTACAATGGCGACTTAAACAGCAATGTTTATTCATCTGGTTCTGGTAACAGCATAGAACATAATATATTGAGCCATACAGGGGCATTAACATACTACCCGAATAACAAGACAGGCTTCGGTGCATCTTCCTCTGAACTCTTTAGCCAAACAGGCAACTTCAGCGACTATTACAAGTTAGCTGACAGCAGCCCTGCCATCGGCTATGCCACTGACGGCGGCGAGGTTGGCTGCCATGGCGGTATGTTCGGCTGCCCCTCTGGCGGTCGTCCGCAGTACATTCCCTATTTCACAAAGGTTACCATTGGCTCCCGCAGCGAGAACGCCAAACTGCCCGTAAGTGTGAGCATCAAGATTCAGGACGAATAAAGTGACAGCCCTATGAGACGATTATACTATAGACTTGTAGTAACAGCCGTGTGCTGCCTTGCTGCCTTGACAACCGAGGCACAGCAGGTTGAATACTTCTGGGACAAAGACCCAGGCGTAGGCAATGGGCTGGTGTTACAGCAGTTTACGGGAAATTCAGCAACCATCAAAGCAGAACTGGACGTAAGTTCGCTTTCGACGGGTATCCACCAGTTGGGAATACGTACACTGAACGACAAATATTTCTCTGCCACGTATTATCGGACTGTATATATACTTCCTAAAGTCCATAAGGTGTCTGCCATAGAATATTTCTTTGACCAAGACCCGGGTGTAGGCAACGGTACTCAGAAAGTAGCCAGCGTGACTGGCGATGAGCTGACGATGGCCTTCGACGTAAGTACCGACGGACTGGAAGATGGCGTTCACAAGATAGGTATCCGCACGCTGACTGACGGCACATGGTCAGACACCAAGTACCGCCAATTCTTGGTGCGCAGCGTAGTGGAGAACTACATCACCCGTGTGGAATATTTCTGGGACGACGACCCCGGAGCAGGCAACGGACTGGCCATAGACATCACACCGGGTGAGGAAGTAAACGTGAGTTTTGAGGCTGACATGGCGGACTTGGCGCAGGGCACGCATACCCTCGGCGTGAGAGCACAGTCCGGTTCCGGAGCTTGGAGTCCTGTAACACTTCATTCGGACATTGAGTTTGAAGGATGGGATGCCCTACAGGAATATCTTAACTCGCTTATCGACACCGAGGACAGCTATGCTAACAGTGTCTATTCACGTGAATACCGCAACAAGAGCTGGCACGCACTCTACGTACCGTTCTCACTGGAATACAGCGACTGGTCGGCCCACTTCGACATAGCACGCATCAATGCCTTCTATCAATATGACGACGACGAAGACGGCATGGTGGACCGTCAGGTACTGGAGGCCATCATCGTAAAGCCAGGCAACGGTGCTCTGAAACCCAACCATCCCTACCTGATTCGTCCAAAGACAACAGGCATACTCAAACTCAACGTGGCGCCGTCAAAGCAAGTGGCAGAGGAAATCAACTCCGTCAGTTGCTCAACGATGGAGGCCAAATACACGTTCACAGGTAATTACGCTGACATAACGGGACTCAAGACGGCCAGCCGCTATCGTCTGCGTGGCGGCTCGCTGTCCATACCAGACAATGACGATGAAGTTCTGCCACCGTTCCGCTGGTATCTGACTATCGAAAACTTAGGCAACCAGCTGAACGAAACACCAGCAGGAGCAAGAATCGGACTCTTGGTAATCGGCGACAGCGAAACCACTGGCATCACACAGCCAGACGGCATGACTGAGGATGCAGCGCGTAGCATTTACGACATGCAAGGCAGAAAGCTGCAGCATGGTGCAACGCCGAAGAAGGGTGTATATATCATCAACAACAAAAAATACGTAATACAATAAACTATGGAAACTATTAGACAACTGAAAAGTTTAGGCATGCTTCTGTGCATGATGACATTTTTCGTTCCACAACTGAAGGCCCAGGAGGTGGATGAACTGCAAGCATACTTGGACCGTCTGGCAGCAGAACAGTCCCAGACTGTTGATGGCAGAAGGGCCTCGGTGGATGTACCCGTTGGACTGCCAGAGGTTAACTTGGCAAACTTTCCATCCTATCTTAGCCGTACTAAGACATTGGAGGTGAAGTCAAGCGTAAAGTTCATCAACGGCACCATCTCTGCATCATCAGCGTTCACTGACGGCGCCTGTCTACTGAAGGTAATGAACGGTGCAACAGTTGTGCTCGATGCTACGGCAGCGGTGGATGCCTCAGCAGCATACAACGGCAACTGCTTTGCCGCCGTTGGCATCTATGGCGGCAGCACATTCTACGAGTGTGGTGACATCACGGCTCCTGACAAAGGGTCAGACATTGCCGTCTATCTTGACAGTTCGGAAGACACCTTTGTCTATATCTCCGGGACGCTTACGGGCAAAATCAGCAATCCGAACAACGGCACTATCATAGGTATAGACGTGCATACTTATACTTATGATGAACTGAAGGCAAAGCTGGATGAAGCAAAAGTCAAACTCGATGAATTATATGAAACGACTTCAAGTCTGTCTACCAAATTCAATAAGGTCAGAGACAGGCTTTCTCCAAAGGATCTATCTCAAATTGCAGCAAAATTTGCCGTAATAGATACAAGAATCCAAGAACTCAAAAAGGAGTATGAAGCATTGTTAGCCGAGCTGGACAATACCTCAACTTCAGCTTATCCTAACTTGAATACTAAGATAGACAGCTTTGTAAGCAAAGTCAATGAAGAGTATGCCATAAATTCAGTAGACATTGTTCTGCTTGAGGAAGACATTAAGTCTAAACTTGCTGCCGATATCCAGCAGAAGCTTACCACACTGAGCGATGATTTGGTCGCCAAACATAAGGAAGCCCAAATGCTTAGCGATTGGTGTCGTGATCTGCAAGTACAAGTAGGCGATTACTATTTCCAAAGGAAAAGCGACACATCGTTCAATGGATATTTATCAAAGTTGTATAACGATGTTCTAAGCACAGTAAAGTGGTACGATGAAATTATTTATTCCTATTATAATCCGCTGATACAAAACCATAGTATTAGTAGTATTGAAGATGCTGTCTACTTCTATGATCAGATTGACAAGATGAACAGCATGAAAGAAGAAAACGATAAAGATTTGGCGGCAGAGGAAGCTCAGAAACCGGTCCTACAGGAACTCTTCGATGCTCTGGATGTTAATTTCCCCAAGGAAGACGCAGCGTACGAGATAAGGCCTACAGGTCTTGCTTCTGCCATACAGATGGGTTATAAGTCAAATCGTGGCTTTGTGCTGACATCGGCGGGACTGATGTTTTTTGAACAAGTGCAGGGTGCCACCTTCAGGCTGAAAGACGCTAATGACAATTATATAGTGGCGACAAACGGCAGCGAAACGCTGAAAACCGGTACCATGGAAGAAGCCACGATATGGACTGGCCGAAGCCTGAATAACGGCAGCTATACGTTCGAGGCAGCAACGTCACCCTCGTGGCTCGCATACTCTGGGACGCAGGTCAACACGGTCGTAAGGACCAACACCGCCTCGCACGCATGGACCATTGAGGAATCAGAGCTTGACGAACTGCAGGCATTCTTGAACTTGCTGGCAGAAGAAGACGGGGCTGGCAGCGAATCCGGATTGACCGAAGATGACGAACTGGTAATCAATCCCCCTTCTTTCATTTGCTATGGATGTCACAGTGGTGTACCCTTTGTTTTCCCGCGAACTATTTACAAGATAAGAGTAACTGGTGGAGAATTCGTTGTCCCCAATCCTTCTGACGGAAAGAGGCCAGCCGACTTCCACCCCATCTACATACCTTCTGGCAGCCGCATTATCTTTGACGATATTACGTTCAACGACCTTGTGGGTGGCGACCACGTCATCTATGTGGATGGTATATTGGAAATCACCATCAACACCAAACTAAACCTTGAAAACTGGGAAAAATTCATTCATGTCGGCCCGACGGGACGTGTCATCTGGCATTACGACGGCGATGCTAACCCAAGGATAGACAATGAAGGAACGCTTGATATGCCTGAGGGCAGGATGGGACACCTGGAGAATACTGGTACTGTCAACCAAACTGGTGGTACGATTATTAAAGTGGTCAACCGCTACATTTACTACTTTACAAATGGTATTATCAATGACCTTCATAACTATGGAGAATACTACCATCGTGGCGGTACTGCACTGACAGCCTACAACTACGCAGGGGGTAAGTACACTATGACGGGTGGTTATGTCAGAAACACCATAGTAAACTCTACGCAGACGATATTCATCAACTATGGAACGTTCGACTTTACAGGTGGTATCATCGGCGGTTATGGCAGCCGACTCATCTATCATGGCGAAGGCGGATATATGCGCATCGACGGAGGAACGTTCGACTTCAGCGGTATTAAGGACTATTTCATCGAAGCACATGAGACGTTCTGTATTCGCGGCGACTATGACTACGGTTCGCCACTGCCCATCCTGCTGAAACCGTCGGTGACCATACGCATTCTGTACCGTTGGATTTACAAATTCAGCATCGAGTTTATCGGCGGACATCCAACTCCTCGCTATCCGTTGTTCCACGGAGAGGACTTCACACTCACCGAAGACTATTATGACTACATCGACTGGCTACTACCCAACCACCGCTGGCGCTGGTATCTCAACGTGACGGACAACACCATTGAGCCACGTGATGAGGAAGTGTATGACGAAGACGACCTGCAGGCTTACCTCGACTGGCTGGCTAAATACCAGAGTAGTGAGGCGGCCAGCACGGAGAGCAACCCACAGGTGCTTGACCTTGGCGGACGTATCATCTACATCACGCAGCCTGTGTACCTGCCAGTAGGCAGTCATGTGTACATTAAGCAAGGCAGCTTCGTTCCCAGCGGAACATGGACGTATGACTATATGTTCCAAACACCCATGGAGTGTACAATGAGGTTGGAAGATGTCACCATAGACCTGTCATCGTCAGTCCATTACATCGTCAGCGGAAAACCTGTGACACGCTATATCTTCGACATCACGGGCAATGTCTACTTCCTGACAGGATGCCATATCAAGGGCTATCTTGACACCAGTGTCAATGCGACAGACAGCTATATTCCCGGTGCGGCGTTCCGCATAGACCCGAAAGCCAAAGTGCACATTGACGGAGGACTATTCGATGACGTGGTGTTTATCACCAACTCTGTCATTAACATCTATGTCGGCAGCCGCCTGACAGGCTACATATACATCTATGTGCCGTCGGCACTGCGCAAGGCAGGCTACAGTTTCATGACTGCGTATAACAGCTACCGTTTCGTCGGCACAGATGTTGACTACATCAAACTGCTGAACATCGGGGAGTGGGAAGCCGAGATTGGCACAGACGACAACATCTGCTTGAAAGAACCAGAAGCGACAGCCATCTCAAACATCAATGCCAACCACGACAACGTGGACGTTTACACTGTCAATGGAACACTGGTCAGAAAGGATATACCTCTCTCCCTGTTAGGAGCATTATTGCAAAAAGGTGTCTACATTGTCAACGGCAAGAAGATAGTAATAAAGTAAAAACACATTACTTCTACTAAAAACAGAAAAAGGCCTCCCTTCGCAGGGAGGTCTTTTCTTATATAATTAATAAGGTGTATGCCCTATCACTTGGCATTGATACCCACGGAAGCCAAACCTGTTTGCCAGTTTCTCTATCACCGTTCCCACCCAGAAGCCTTCTCGTTTCAAAGACTCGATTCTCCCAGCAGGAATGGAATGACACCAATGTACACAATGCCGTTATCATCAGTCCATTGCTTGGCGTTTCCGTCAACAATGACTATCTTACGGAAAAGATCGCCTGAGTTCTTCAGAGAGAACGTCTCCTGATTCTGCTTTTCCTCCGTATCTACATTCAGAGCCGACTGGATGTAGATTTTTTCTCGACCCGTATTGACCACAAAGTCTATTTCACATTGTGATTGCTGTTTCTTGCCGTCCCTTACTCGGGTAATCTCTACCACGCCCACGTCAACACTATATCCCCTGCGTACAAGTTCGAGGTAGATCATGTTCTCCATCAGGTGACTTTTCTCCTGCTGTCGGAAGTTCAGCTTAGCATTTCTCAGTCCCAAGTCCATGGAATAGTATTTCTGGGTATTCTCGAAATACCGTTTGCCCTTCACGTCATAGCGCTTGGCACCCATGAAAAGGTAGGCATCCTCCAAATGGTCCAAATAGTTCTTGATGGTATGGTCGGACGTATTGCGCTTCATCAGCGTACCTGCCGCATTGGCGAGGTTGTGCGGATTTGTAAGCGAACCTACAGCCGATGAAAGAGAATCAATCAGCGCATCAAGCACTTCATCATCCTTCAGTTTGTATCGTTCTACAATATCCTTGATATACACGTTCTTGTATAGTCCAGCAAGATATTTACGCTTTTCCGTCTCATCTTTCTCGATGACTGCCAACGGCATACCTCCATACATCAGATACTCCTCCAGTGCGTCGGTCTTTTCCAATCCGGAAAAAGCATAGTATTCCCTGAAGGACAAAGGATAGAGTTTGATTTCGGTACCACGGTCGCGGAAATTGGTAACAATGTCCGTTGACAGCATCTTGGAATTTGAGCCCGTTACATAGATGTCCAGATTGCTTCGTGCCATCAAGTCATTTAGGATGTCATAGAAGGTTGTATAGAGCATCTCCCTGTCCTCTTCAGGCACCAAACTTTCATCCACATCCTCGTTTTTTACCTTATAAGATAACTGTATCTCATCAATAAACACGTAATAGCGCTTGCTTTCATCCCGAGTTTTGGCAATTACATATTCGTATAGTTCATTAGGATTCCTGTACTTCAAATTGGCTTTCCTATCCAATGCGATTTCAATGAAACAGTCTTCTGGAACTCCCTCCGATTTGAGGTAGTCCTTATACAGCGCCGACAGAAGAAATGACTTGCCACAGCGACGGATGCCAGTGATAATTTTCACCTTTCCGTTCCATCGTTTGCTCAGCAGTGCTTCTATGTATTGTTCTCTTTTAATAATCATGGCCTTAAACGTCTTACTGCAAAAACTGTCGCATTATTCGACCGTTTTTGCAGTGCAAAGATAATGTATTTTTCTAAACTGAGCAAATATATGACTGATTTTGTGCAGTTTTGATGCCTTATACCTGTCTGAGTATCTCCGCGGACGAAGCGGGGATGCAGGCCATGGGGAAGCCTACTGTAAATAGAAAAGGCCTCCCTTCGCGGGGAGGTCTTTTCTTATATAATTAATAAGGTGTATGCCTTATCACTTGGCATTTTCTGCGAGGTCGGCCTCGCGGATGGTGCGACCCATCACGAGGAAGGCCGTAGGAGCGGCGATGAAGAGCGACGACAGGGTACCGAAGACGACACCGAGAATCATGGCGAACGAGAAGCTGCGTATCGAGTCACCACCGAGGATGAAGATACAGAGCAGCACGATGAGCGTCGTCACCGAGGTGTTGATGGTACGAGCCAGCGTCTGGTTCAGCGAGTCGTTGAACAGTTGCTGACGGTCGCGCTTGCCATAGAGCTGGAAGTTCTCACGGATACGGTCGAAGACCACCACCTTATCGTTGATGGAGTAACCAATCACGGTCAGGATGGCACCGATGAACACCTGATCGATTTCCAGCGACATGGGTACCCAGCCCCACAGCACGCTGTAGAAGCCGATGACCACCAGTGCATCCAGTGCCAGCGCGATGGTAGCACCCGTAGAGTAGGCTACATTGCGGAAGCGCAGCAGGATGTAGAGGAAGATGGCGATGAGGGCGATGATGACCGAGATGATGGCACCGTAGGTGATGTCCTTAGCCACGGCCGGTCCTACCTTTGCCGAGCTGATGATGGAACCACCCTCGCGGACGTCAGGGTTCTTGAAGTCCTCGACCTTGCTCTGGCTGACGAAGCCAGACTTCTTCAGTGCGTTGTAGAGAATGGTCTCTGCCTGGTCGTCAACGTCGGGGTTGTTCGACTCGATGTCCCAGTTGGTGCTCACACGGATGGTCTTGCCGTCGGTACCCAGGGCGATGACGCTGGTGTTAGCCTCCTTGCCAGCATTCTCGCCGACGGTGTTGACAAACACGCCGGCCAGTGCCTGACGTACATCCTCGACGTGCGACTCCTTATCGAGCGTGATGACGTAGTTGCGACCGCCGGTGAAGTCGATGCTCTGGCTCAGTCCGCGAACGGCGAACGACACGCAGAACAGCACGGCAGCGGCACCCCAGATGATGAACGACTTCTTATACATGCCCATGAAGTTGTAGTGGGCGTTCTGCATGAGGTTCTTCGAGTAGCCGGTGATGAAGGTCAGGTCGAGCCACTTGTCCTTGGCCAGACGGTTCTCGTAGACCAGACGGGTCAGGAACACGGCGGTGAAGAACGAGCAGAAGATACCGATGATCCAAGTGGTGGCGAAGCCCTTGACAGGACCCGTACCGAAGAACAGCAGGATAAAACCGGTGATGAGTGATGTCACGTTCGAGTCGAAGATAGCCGAGAAGGCGTTGGAGTAACCCTTCTGCAGGGCTTCCTTCATGCCGAGGCCGCGGCGCAGCTCTTCCTTGATGCGCTCGTAGATAAGCACGTTAGCATCGACGGCAGTACCGAGGGTCAGCACGATACCGGCGATACCCGGCATGGTCAGTGCGGCCTGGAACGATGTCAGAATACCCAAGGTGAAGAACAGGTTGAACAGCAGTGCGATGTCGGCCAGTATGCCGGGGATGAAGCCGTACAGCATAATCATGTAGACCATGAGCAGCACGAAAGCAACGATGAACGAGATGATACCCTGCTGGATAGACTGTGCACCCAACGACGGGCCAACGACCTCCTCCTGCACGATGCGGGTGGGAGCCGGCATTTTACCAGAGTTCAGCGTATTAGCTAAGTCCTTGGTATCCTCGATGGTGAAGTTACCCGTAATCTGCGAGTTACCACCGTCAATCTGAGTCAGGATGCGGGGAGCAGAGTAGACAGCGTCATCGAGCACGATGGCTACGCCACGGCCGATGTTCTGCTTCGTAATCTGGCTCCAGCGGCGGGCACCGTCGGAGTTCATCTGCATGGACACCGAGGGATGACCCATCTGGTCGAAGTCGTCTTTCGAGCTGGTGATGACGTCACCCTCTAACGGAGCGCGGCCGTTAGGCTCGGTAATCTTCAGAGCATACAGGGCGAAGACGTCGCCACGGGTGCTCTCGCCACCGAAGTCCTCGGGCTTGGCACCCCAGCGCAGCTTGCACTCGGCAGGCAGCACCTGGGCAGCGATGTCGCTATAGATGACCTTGTTGACGTCAGCAGTATCGCGGGCGTTGGCATAGCCGACGATGGCCAGACCCTGGGGAATGGGCTGGAAGACGGCGAACAGCGGGTTCAGCTTCAGAGCCTCAGCCTTGGCCTTGGCGTCCTTCACCTGGCTGTCCTTCTTGGCCAGCTTGGCAGCCAGCTCGTTGGCCGACTTGCTGGCGACGGAATCAGTAGCCACGGCAGCCACGGCTGTGGTGTCCGCAGCAGCGGCAGTGGTGTCTGCTGCGGCGGCAGCATTGCCACCCATGGCAGCATACTTCTGGTTCAGCTGAGCCAGCAGCGGATAAATCTCCTGTGAATTGTAGGTCTCCCAGAACTCAAGGTTGGCAGAGCCTTGCAGCAGCTTGCGCACGCGCTCAGGCTCCTTCACGCCAGGCATCTCCACCATGATGCGGCCCGACTGGCCTTCCAGCTTCTGGATGTTCGGCTGAACGACGCCGAACTTATCAATACGGTTGCGAACCACGTTGAACGAGTTGTCGACAGCCGACTGCACCTCGGCACGCAGTGCGCGCTCCACCTCGGCGTCGGTCGACGACGTGCTCACCTTGCCCTTCATCTGCTGAGTGGCAAAGATGGCTGCCAAGGGGCGACCGTTGGCGTTCTGTTTCCAATACTTGATGAACAGGGAGATAAAGTCGTCCTGACTGGTCTCCTCTTCCTTCTTGGCCTCCTCCATCGACTTGCGGTAGGTGGCATCGCTCTTGTGGTCGGCCAGCACATCGATGACGTCGGGGACCGACACTTCAAGAATAACGTTCATACCGCCCTTCAGGTCAAGACCCAGGCCAATCTCCATCTCGCGGCACTGCTTGAACGAGTAGATTCCGCAGTACACTTTCTCGTTCATGATAGAGTCGAGATACTCCTGTCCTGCCTCCTCACTCATGGCAGCAGCCTTACTTTCGTAGTGGCGCGTCACGAACGAGAAGGAAAGGTAGAAGCAGCAAACGAGTATCAGAACGATTGCGACAAATTTTACAATTCCTTTGTTTTGCATTGTGCTATTTTTATAATTTAATTTATGATTTCGCTTTTTAAGCCTGCAAATATACGCTTTTTTCCTGATTTACCGAAATTTATCGGCAATTTTCATGCTTTTTTTACGGTTTTGGCCTGATTTTCAGCCAACAAACGAGCGGATTGTGGTCGCTGGCGTCCATTTCGCCGTTTATCTTGCAGTTGTAAGGTTGCACGTCCTGACTGCAGAAAAGGTGGTCAATACGCAGTGAAAAAGCTTTCTGATTATATGACAAACCAACGCCGCGACCGGTGGCTACGTAGCAGTCGGTCAGCTGCTGAGCCATGGCGTGGCGCGAATAGGAGATGGGCGAGTCGTTGAAGTCGCCGCAGACCAGCACGGGATAGCCCTTATGTGCCTGCACGTAGTCGAGCACCGCCCGTATCTGCGGGGCGCGCTTGGCGTTGGCCTCGGCCAACTTCACCAGCAGCAGCTTCGACTCAGCACGGGCGGAGTCGCCCGACAGCTCGCCCCTGATAATCTGGCGGTACTGCTGGCGGTCTCTGGGGTTCAGGTGACAGCTCTCGAAATGGTTGTTGACAACGATGAGCGTGTCGTCGCCCACCTTGAGCCACCACGCCGCGCTGCCGTTGACTTCCGAGGTGTATGCTATGCGGTCGCGACGCACGATGGGGAAGCGCGTATGGATGCCTATGCTGTTCTGGCTCTTCCGTGTGTTGACAATCTCTACCGTGTCGTTGTACGTAAGCCCTATCTTCTCATACTCGCGGAACGTGTAGTGGCGCCAGGTGTCCACGTCCTCCTGAACGCAGACAATGTCGGGAGCCTCGGAGGCGATATAGTCGCAGACCGTCTTGAAGCCGTTCTCGTACTTGAAGTTGCCGCCGTAGGAGCAGACATTGTACGACAGCAGCTTGATGGCGCCGTCGGGCACGCTCTCCGACAGGTTGAGCGGCAGGTAGATAGTGATAGGTACGTACGCGAACAGGAAGCCCGCAATGGGTATCCACGCCTTGCGCCAGCTGAACAGCAGCCAAAAGAAGAGGAACAGCATGTTGAGCAGCAGCAGGACGGGAAAAGCCATGCCGAACGTGGACAGCAACGGGTGCTCCGTGGGGTTGACGCGGTCGCTGAACCCCACCAGCACCATCAGTACGACAGTGACGACATTAGCACCGGCCACCAGCTGGGTTATGAATGTCTTCAGACGCTTTATCACGACTCACGGCTTTGGTCAAACAATTTCTTTTTTTCCTCCTTCGTCAGACTGTCGTAACCGCTCTTGCGTATCTTGTCCAAAATGGCATCTATCTCCTCCTGGTTCTTACGCTTGCGGGCATTATACTCCTCGTCGCTCTCGCGGCGAGGGTCGCCATGATACTCCGCATGCATGCGGGTGTCCTGACGGGCATCGTACTTCTGCTTCATGCGGTCGAAGAACTCCTGTCCCCTACTCCGTCCGAAACGCTGGCTGGAGTCAGGATGTTTCTGCCAATAGCGTATCAGCAGGAAACCAAACAGCATGCCGCCCAGGTGAGCCATGTGGGCCACGCCGTCGCCCGGACTGCTCATGGCCGAGAACAGTTCAATGGCAATGTAGCCAACCACTAACCACTTGGCCTTGATGGGGAAGGGGAAGGGAATAATGAACAGCCGCTCGTTGGGGAATATCATGCCGAAAGCCAGCAGGATGGCATAGACGGCACCAGATGCTCCGATGGTGGTCCACAGGTTGATGTATGCGTTGACCGGCATCCTCACGCCGCCGGCATCGACGTACTGGTAGGCCGCCATGTCGTTAATGATAAAGTTGGCATACTGTACCAACTCCTGTGCGAAACCGGCGCCGATGCCGCAGCAAATGTAATAAAAAAGGAATTTCTTCGGTCCCCACACGCGCTCAATCACACTGCCGAACATCCACAATGCGAACATATTAAAGAAAATGTGCGTCAGTCCGCCATGCAGAAACATGTAGGTGACAAACTGATAGATACGGAAGTCGCTGGCCATGAAGAAGTGCAGACCAAAGAGCGACGTCAGGTCGATGCCGCTGCGCTCCAGCACCCATGTGGCGACAAACGCCAAGAAGTTGACCATGAGCAGGTTCTTGGTCATTGTGGGAATATTGTTCATCTTGTCTTTATAAGCTATTGTCGGTTTACTTTCTTTCGTGTTCTTTACTCACACAAATCGAGCGCAAAATTACAAAAAATATATGTTTTTAAGCACAAAAACAGGTCTTTACGCACTTTTTTTCATCAAAAAAGTCATTTTTTTCAGTTTTTTGTTTGTTTTCTAAATTCTTTAACCTATATTTGCGCAAGAAAACAACTTAATTTTTTATATAAATCATTTTAAATCAACTTAATTATGAACAAGACAGAATTGATTGATCAGATTGCAGCAGGTGCTGAACTGACAAAAGTTGACGCCAAGAAGGCTCTTGACGCCGCAGTAGCAGCTATTAAGGATGCCCTCGTTAAGGGTGACAAGGTTCAGCTTGTAGGCTTTGGTACGTTCGCCGTTGCAGAGAAGCCCGCCCGTGAAGGTATTAACCCCGCCACCAAGCAGAAGATTCAGATTGCTGCTAAGAAGGTTGCCAAGTTCAAGGCCGGTGCCGAGCTCGCTGAGGCAGTCAACAAGTAATTTTGTAAATTTATTTACACCAAGAGGATGCACTCCAACGAGCGCATCCTCTTTTTCTTTCTGCCATGCCGGAAGGCAACGACGCATCAGGGCTGCTTGCCGATGTAGGCCAGGATGCCACCGTCGACGTAGAGCACGTGACCGTTGACGGCATCGGAGGCATGAGAGGCCAAGAACACTGCGGGGCCACCCAGCTCTTCGGGCTCCAGCCAGCGTCCGGCGGGAGTCTTGGCGCAGATGAACGAGTCGAAGGGATGACGGCTGCCGTCCGGCTGACGCTCCCGCAGGGGAGCGGTCTGCGGCGTGGCGATGTAGCCCGGGCCTATGCCGTTGCACTGGATGTTGTACTCACCGTACTCCGAGCAGATGTTGCGGGTCAGCATCTTCAGTCCACCCTTGGCGGCAGCGTATGCGCTGACGGTCTCACGACCTAACTCCGACATCATGGAGCAGATGTTGATGATCTTACCCTCGCGACGCTCCATCATCTCGGGAATAACGGCCGAGCTGACGATGAACGGACCCACGAGGTCGATGTCGATGACCTGCTGGAACTCCTGACGCTTCATCTCGTGCATGGGGATGCGCTTGATGATGCCGGCATTGTTGACCAGGATGTCTATCTGACCCACCTCCTGGTGAATCTTCTCCACCAGGGCCTTCACGGCCACTTCGTCGGTGACGTCGCAGACGTAGCCCTTGACGTTCTCGATGCCGGCCTCCTTGTAGTTAGCCAGACCACGCTCCAGAGCGGCCTCGTTGATGTCGTTGAAGATGATGTTCTTGATGCCAGCGGCTACGAAAGCCTTGGCAATGTTAAAACCAATACCATAGCTGGCACCGGTAATCCAGGCGTTTTTGCCCTCTAATGAAAATGGATTTGCCATAACTGTTATTTTTAGTCGGTCATTAAAATAGATTAGCTTTAGTATGTATCGTGACTGCAAAGATAACAAAATAATTCCAAATACCGCAGTTTTCCGCCACGTTTTAAATTTGATTAATATTTAGGACGCGGCTTCCTTAGCGGCCTTCTTGGCGGCTTTCTCGGCTTCCTTGGCAGCCTTGCGGGCGGCTTTCTCGGCTTCTTTGGCGGCTTTCTTCTTGGCTTTCTCAGCTTCCTTGGCAGCCTTGCGGGCTTCTTTCTCAGCCTTCTTGGCGGCCTTTTCGGCTTCCTTCACCTTCTCGGCCTCGGCCTTCTGTTTACGGCGCTCCTCCTTCTTCTGCTCTTTCAGCTGCCGTTTGCGCTCCTTCTCCTCATCCGTGGACTTGCGGAAGAGGTTAAACTTGACACGGGGCTTGACCTTCATCTTCTTCATCTCGTTGGTATTGGTGAACGAGAAGGTGCAGCTCAGGTCGACTAACTTACCGGGAGCACTCAGGTCGCCCTCGGCCACGGCACCGTCGCTCACCATGGAGACGCCAATATTCCTGACCTTGATGAACTTGTAACGGGCCTCCGTGACATGGGCTTTGACCTCGCCGATGGGCAGTTTGCCGCCTTTCTTCCTGCGCATGAGAGCAGTACGGGGTTTCGAGATGTCGAACTTGAACTCTGCCTCGCAGGCCGTCTTGCCGATGCCGGGCATGTCCATGGCCTTGCCCAGCTCCAGCGAGTCGGTGCGTGCCTTTCCGAACACGTACTTGTTCTTCTCGTCCAAAGCGAAGTTGAATATGATGCTGCCCACGCCTGTCCGCAGCGTGCCGGCAAACTGTTCTCTCTTATACAGCACGTCGAAGTGGCCCGTGTACTCTATCCGTCCGAGGTTGTCCAGCTGCTTCATCATGAACTTCTTGACCTGGAACTGGTTGATGATGCGCTGCTTGGAGTCACCGACGGCCACCATCTTGTTGATGTCGAAATGGACGTGCAACTGGTACTTGTCCTTCAGTCCCGTGATGCCGCCCTTTGCCGTCACCTTGAATTTACCGTCGGCGGTCTTGACCATGACGTCGCGGAAGTGCATGGCGTCAGCCTCGCCGCTCATCCTGGTCTGCAGCTGCAGGGGCAGCGTGAACTTCCCTAACACCGGGGCGAAGGGTTTCGAGATGTCGCGCAACTGCGTCGTGCCGGTAATCAATGACGTATGGTACGCCATGGTTCTGCCCTCCTTCTTGCTGGGCAACTGCACCACGGCATCGGCTATTTTCAGCTTGGTGTGCGCCATGCCCACCGTCATGTTCTTCAGGTTGAGCGTCCGCTTGTTGGCGGTCAGCCTGCAGGTCAGCGTCGTTAAGTTCAGCCCCGAGCCACGGTCCGTGGCCTGGCAGTTGGTGATGGCAGCCACCACGCTGTCTTTTGACAGGTGTTCCACGCGCGCGCCTAACTTGGCCACCACGTCGAAATGGCCGGCATCGAAGGCTCCGCGCTTGGGCTTGCCCACGTTCTTGCGGTCTTTATGGTTGTCGGTGAAGTAGCACAGACTGTCAATACTCAGCTGTATGTAACGCTGCATGTCGACCATGTCCAGCACGCCCACGCGCAGCTTGTTGAGTATCGGGCCGTGCTTCTTGCTCTGGTGTATCCACTGCATGCGCAGGTTCAGCAGCTCGGCCACCTGACGGTCGTTTACACCTTTCTTATATATAAGGCGGGCCAGCTCGGCCTTAGCGTCGTTGTAGCTGAACTTGATGGACTCCAGTTCCACTTTGTCCACGTCGAACGAGATGTTCATCTTCTGCTTCTTGGGCACGGTGTCCGTATGCTGGCGGTCGCGTTTGAAGGCGTCGACGATGAACTGGAAGTTGGCGGCCGTGTCCTGCGGCTGGACGAGGGTGGCTTCCAGTCCTCGGCATGTGGCCTCGGCTATTTTGACGCGGTGCTGCATCAGCTGCCACAGCACCACGTCGGCCCGCAACTCATCGAGGCGCAGCATCTTGCGCTGCTGGCGGTCTTCCACCTCTAAGCCGTACAGGTGAGCGTCCAGCCCTACCAAGTCGATGCGCAGCTCGTCGACGGTGACGCGCGTCTGCAACTTGTCCTGCAGCAGCACAACGGTCTTCTGCAGCACCCAATCCTGGAAGTAGCCGCTGTTGAACACGCCCACGGCTGCTGCCAGCAGGAGAACAACGGTGAGCAACAGCCCGCCAATCCATTTCAGTGCAATGATAAGTCCTCGTTTCATTATGGGTAATAAATGGTTGTTAATAAGTATGTGCTATTTCAGCATCTGTCTGATTTTCTCCTCCAATTTCTGGGGCGACAGGTTGCGCTCTATGATAATGCCCTTGTCGTTGACCAACAGGTTGGACGGCACGTCGGTAAACCCGAACTGCGACACCAAGGGCGAAAGCCACATGCGGCCGTCGCACACCGTCTTCCACGTCAGCGAGTCACGGGTGACGCGGCGCTTCACCTCCTTTGTGTCGCCGTCCACGCTGATGCTCACCACGCCCAACTTGCCGGCGTAAGTGTCCTTCAGCCGCTGCACCCTGCGGTGCATGTCCACGCTATGGTAGTTCCACGTTGCCCACAGCATCACCACGTTGGCCTGCGCCTTCAGGTCGTTCTGCGTCACCGTGCGTCCTTTTACGTCCGTAGCCTGAAACGCGGGGAGCTTGCTGTTGCGGGTGCCGTTCTTCAGATGTTCCAGCACCTTCTTCCAGTTGGCCACCTGTCCGTTGTCGGGCTGCGCCTTCTGCAGCAGCGTGGCCAGCTCATAGGCTTTCTTATAGTCGGCAGCGGCGTCTTCCACGAAGTAGCGTTGCAACAGGTAGTTGCTGACACGCGACTGAGGATGCTCCCTGATGAACGTCTCCACGGCTTTCGGTATCTCCGGCGGCATCAGCCTGTTCAGCTCCATGCGCAGGTTGGTCATGGCCTCGTTGTCGTCGGTACCTTTTATGGTCATCTCCTTCAGGTGCGAGGCGTCGCCCTTGAGTGTTACCACCTCGCCGGGTTCTGCAAAGACGGGCTGTTCGGAGTAGTTGGGGAAGATGACGATGAACGTCGTCGGCACACGCAGCTCCGTCTCATACTCGAAGCGTCCCTCGCGCACGGGGATGGTGTCGATGCCTTCCATGGCACCGTCGGCACTGTAAACCCAGAACTCTCCCTGATTCATGTTGCGCAACCGTCCTTCAAAGCGGAAGCGGTCGCTGTCAACACCACAACTGGTGAGTAAATAAGAAATAAAAAATAAGAAATAAAAATTGGGCATTAAGAAACAAAAATGGCGAGGCAGTAGTCCTACCGCAGTCCTCAGTCCGTCTGCAATCCGTCTGATGTCCATTGCCTTTTTATTTCTTAATGCCTAATTTTTATTTCTTATTTCTTATTTTTTTTTTACTTCACCTTCCTCAGCTCCAGGTCGTTGGCAGAATAGGCAGCCAGCGAGGGGTCTTTCTCGACAGCCTGACGCAGGAAGTAGCCGGCCATGCCCTCGTTGCCCTGACGGGCGCAGATGATGGCCTGCAGGTAGTCGGTGATGCCGTCGCCGTTCTTAACGGCCTTCAGCGTCTGGGCAGCCTTCTGGTAGTCCTTGGTGAGCAGCTGAGCCAGTCCGGCACTGTTGGAGATGGTGTTCTCCAGGTCCTGTGCAGCCAGTGCATAGTTGCCCTGAGCCAGGTGCAGGTTACCCAACACCTCAGCCAGTCCGTAGGCGTTGGCAGCCTTGCCAATGAGGCTCTCGGCCTGTGCGACGTCGCCCTGCTGCAGGGCCAGCATGCCTAAGTTGGCGCTCACCTCGGGGCAGTTGGGGTTGATGGCCTGTGCCTTATACAGCAGGTTCTGGGCTTCCTCGTAGTCGCCGCGCTGCCAGGCCAGCATGGCCAGGTTGTTCACGGCGCGGGCGTCGCGGTCCCACAGCTTGGCCGTCTGCTTGTAGATGCTCTCCTTCTCGACATTGTCGTCAGTCAGCGTGGCGGCATACAGCATCTCCTCGATGTCGAGCTTGGTGGGGTCGGCCTTCAGCTGGTCCTTGATCTGCTGGTCGTCGCGGCCCACGGTCTCGTAGTTGATGGTCAGGCGGGCACGGCGCAACTCAGGCAAAATGTAGTCTGCCAGCTCGCGGAAACCGGCGCTCATGTTCTTAATCTGCTGCTCACGCTCCTGGGGGTCCTTGTAGAGCGACAGCACGCGCAGGATGACATCCTTGTCCTGGATGTTCGAGGCGGCTACCATCTGCTGGAAGCCCTCCCAGTCCTGTGCCGTGTAGTTAGCCTCGACGGGCTGCGTCAGACTGGCCTGCTTCATCTGCTGCTTCACGTAGCTCTCAGCGTTCTGCTGGCGCTGGTTGGCCAGACGCTCGTTCAGCTGGTAGCCACCGTCGGGCGAAGCATAGGCCGACACTTCCACGTTGTTCAGGTTCAGGCCCTGACGGTCGGCGCTGATGCGCTTCAGCAGGTTGACGAACTCCTGCACGGAGCCGTTCTTCAGCTCGCTCTTGCGCAGCTCGGCCTGCTGGATGAGGAACTTGATGTTGGCCTCCTGCTTCTGGGCCACAATGCGCTGGAAGCTGTCCTGGGCCACGCTGCCCTGCGACTGTAGCAGCGTCTTGCGGTACAACTCGCTGGTGGCGATGACGCCGTCAGCCACCTTGACGGCCGGTACCGTCACCTGCTTCTTGCCTATCGTGCCGTTGAACGTCAGGTAGAGCTCGCTCTTCTGCATCTCGGGAACGTAGTCGAAGGTGGTCTTCATCGTGTAGTGGCCGCCCAGTTTGTAGGAGATGGTCTGGTTGTTGCCCAGCACCTTCTCGCCCTGGAACTGGGCCGACTGTCCCTGCACGCTCTGCATCACGCCGTTCTTCTTGAAGCGCAGCTCGGGAGTCACCCGCAGCACGGCCTTCTTGTTCATATACTTCTCGGGGAACGTGCCGCTGATGGTGGCCGTCACCTGACCGGCTTCTGCCTCTAAGGGTTTGGGATTCACCTTGAAATAGTCACTCGACAGGTTGCCCAGCTTGCCTGAGCACGAGGTCAGCAGCGCTGCTGCTACTGCCATAATCAGTCCTTTTGTCTTCATTGCGTATGTTTATTTGATGATGTTGCATTTAATGACACAAAGGTACGTCACGGGGCTTGCCCGCACATACCTCTGAGGTGGGAAAAACAATCTGTGCCGCGAGCGGGACTCGAACCCGCACAGCCGTTATGGCCAAGGGATTTTAAGTCCCTCGTGTCTACCATTCCACCATCGCGGCAAGATTAGCGACTGCAAAGGTAGTGCAATTCAGAGAAAAAACCAAAAATTTTCAGTATTTTTTTATTTTGCCACCGAATGGCACCGCCAAGCACCGCGGCACTACCTGATGCGCATGCTTATCGACTTCAGCGCCTGACGGATTTCCGGGGTGACGCGCAGGTTCAGCTTCAGCTGTTTTATCATGTGCTGGCAGTTCACGTCGTCCCAGTCGTCGACGGTGATGCCGTCGGCACTGACGGAGAGGGTGCCCAACTCGGGTATCACAATGGTGTGTCCCATCAGCACCAGCTCGACTATCTGCTTGACAATGGCGTTGATGACGTACTTCACTTCAGTGCGCTCCACATGCGAATCGTTGGACGCCAGCTGGCACAACTCGTCGGTGCCGATGGTGCTGTAGTGGTCCACCCTGGGGTACCACAGTCCCTCGCTCTGCGCGTTAGCACCCTTGAACTGGTATTTTTTCAGCAGTATCGTTCCCATAGTCAGCCCTCCTTGTCCGTTATCAGCACTGCCCCGTTCGCGTCGAGCTGACGGCCACTGACGGCCTCAGGCTCCACGCGCGTCATCTCTACCTGCTTCATCTTGTCCTTTAAGTAAACCGAGGGACGGAACGTGAACTTCACGGCCTTCACGTTGTTCTTCACCGTCACGTCCTCCTTCCGCTCGCTGCCCGTCCCTTGGCACGACAGCCCTATGACGCCGAGGTCGCCCAGTTCCACCTTGTGCCCGTTGAGCACCATCTCCTTGACCTGCTTGACCACCGATGCCATGATGTACTCCACGCGGGCATGGTCTATCTTCGAGTCCATCTCCACATGCATGGAAAGCTCGCGGGCGTCGATGGTCGGGAGCCGGTACGGACGCAGCGAGTATCCCTTCTTGATGGCCGTAGTACGCTGGTCGTTGACCGCGTAAAACATGATGCTTCCTTTCTTGTTCTCCATATCTGCTTCAGTGTTAGTGTCGGTTTCTTTCTGCAAATATACGTCAAAACAGCATTCGTGGTACCGAAAAGTATGCACATTTAAGTTTAATTAACCCGAGAAGCAAATCACGTTTTCCCGAGATTGCAACCCTTTTTTCCCGAGATTGTTACCTTAAATCTCGGGAAAAAAGGGTTGCAATCTCGGGAAAAAATAATACCAATCTCGGGAAAACGTAAAATCGCCAGCAATAAAATGGCATCCAGTCGGCCAAGAAACCATGTGGCGAGGAACGCAGACAAGCTCAAGAATGAAGGGAAAATTCTTTTATGGAATAACTAACAAGCGCTTATTTTTCTCCAAAGGTTTGGAGAAATGGGATTAATTACCTATCTTTGCAACGCAAACATGCAATATAAGCGAGACTTATGAGTGTCAGACGCGAAAAAACAAGTCACAAAGACCACAGCCAAACAGGCAGGAGCAGGCTGTTCCGACAGCAGAGCAGAAGGCGGAAATGGAAAACACTTGGCTGGAGAATCTTGGAAAGTATTTTCTCGACATCTCCAAATATGTGGCAACAGTCGTTGTTATCTCTTCGCTTTTCAAGGACGTGTCAGACAGTTCTCTCATCTATGTGTTAGGAACTATCGTGGCCGTCTCGACGCTCATAGCAGGATTAGTATTAACAAACAAGAAGCGCAAAAAAGAGGTTTGATTATGGGAATGTATCTGATTTTTCTGGTTTATGGTGTTCCATGTATACTGTTCTTGCTCTTCTGCCTTACGCCGAGCGGCAAGGCATGGCTGCAACAGCATAACCTTCTTTAGACCTTCCTTAACGCTTGGTGCCCACCGCGATATAGCCCTGGGGACCGGTGGTGGAGGCCAGATACTTCTCTAAGCCCACATCGCCCTTTTCGCCGTTCTGGATGATGCCGCCGTTGTTGAGGTCGTACTTACGGCCGCACTTCTGACAGGTGGCGATGCCGGTAGAGGTCATGGTGACAGGGAACTTGGGGTTGACGTAGTTGTCCGAGGCACGCACGCAGTTGGGACACTGGGCGTCGTAGGCCACGAAGCCGTCGGCAAGCGAGGGGAAGCCCACAATGATGCCGTTGTTGAGCCCTAAGACGTAGCTGGCCTGCCGCTCCATGGCCGTCTCTTCCTTGGACGACGTCATGCCGTGGTTGTTCTGGAAATTGATGAACGCCACGCCACCCGACGCCGACTCCCATATCTTGCAGAAGACGCCGCGCGAGTTATACTCCATGGCCGAGGCCAGCGTAGCATCCAAGTGCAAGCCGTTGTCGTAGCCGAAGCGGCACGGCCATGTCGAGAACTCGCCCTCAGCCTGACAGGCTGACAGCAGCATACAGCATGCGGCGAGCAGTAGACGTGCAGCCTTTCTCATCGTTGCAGCAGTTGTTTCTCGGCATTCAGCACGCGGTCGAAGGAGAAACCGTCCAGCGTGTGCTGCATCAGCGCCTGTATGCGGTCGTTACACAGGTTGCCAATGGAGCCTTCATGGGTGTGGTGGATGTCCTTGTCTGGACGGAAGGTGCCGGCCTCTATGGCCAGACCTACCTGACGGTAAGCGTCGCGGAAGGGCATGCCCTCGGCAGCTAAGCGGTTCACGGTCTCGACGGAGAACATAGGGTCGTACATCGGATTGTCGAGGATGTCCTTGCGTACCTCTATCTTATTAATAATGTACGCGCACATGGAGAGGCAGTCCTTCAGCTCGCCGAAGGCAGGCAGGAACACCTCCTTGATAATCTGCAGGTCGCGGAAGTAGCCCACGGGCAGGTTGTTCATGATGAGCGTCACCTGCTGAGGCAGGGCCTGCAGCTTGTTCGACTTGGCACGTATCAGCTCAAAGACGTCGGGGTTCTTCTTGTGCGGCATGATGCTGCTGCCAGTAGTACACTCCTTGGGCAGACGGACAAACGAGAAGTTCTGCGAGTTGAACAGGCAGGCGTCGAAGGCCAGCTTGGCCAGCGTGCCGGCGATGGAAGCCAGGGCGAAGCCTACGTTTCGCTCCATCTTGCCGCGACCCATCTGGGCGTACACCACGTTGTAGTCCATGGAGTCGAAGCCCAAAAGGTCGGTCGTCATCTGACGGTTCAGGGGGAAGGAGCTGCCATAACCCGCCGCCGACCCCAAGGGGTTGCGGTTGGTCATGCGGTAGGCGGCCTGCAGGAACAGCATGTCGTCAGTGAGACTCTCGGCGTATGCTCCGAACCACAGGCCGAAGCTGCTGGGCATGGCCACCTGCAGATGGGTGTAGCCCGGCATAAGGACGTCCTTGTACTGCTCGCTCTTCTGGATAAGCTCGTCAAAAAGCACCTTGACACCCTCGGCCACCTCCATCAGTTCGTGGCGCGTAAAGAGCTTCAGGTCCACCAGCACCTGGTCGTTACGCGAGCGGCCGGAGTGTATCTTCTTGCCCATGTCGCCCAGACGGCGCGTAAGCATCAGCTCCACCTGCGAATGCACGTCCTCGACGCCATCCTCGATGCGGAACTCGCCGCGCTCGCACACCTGATAGATGTTCTTCAGCTCGTCGAGCAGCAGGGGCAGCTCGTCCTTGCCTATCAGGCCTATGCTTTCCAGCATGGTGATGTGAGCCATGGAGCCCAGCACGTCGTAACGGGCCAGATAGAGGTCCATCTCTCTGTCCCGGCCTACGGTGAAACGCTCAATCTCTGCGTTCACCTCAAAATTCTTCTCCCAAAGTTTATTCATTGTTCATTGCTCATAGTTCATAGTTCATAGTTACAATCCACAGTTACAGTTCACAGAAAAAAGCGCGCAAGCCCAACTATGAATGATGAACTATGAACTATGAACTGGTTATACATACGGTATCTGCGACAAGGCATCGGCAATCTTCTCGACACCGTCCTGCAAAGGACCTGCCACCATGCCTTTAAGCATGAAGGGAATATCGGCCTTGACGGTGACCTTCATCTTGCTCTCCGTGGCACTGACAGGCAGCACCTGAACCCACAGGTTGAAGGGCAACGGCGACTGTTCGGTCTCGAATTTCACACACTTGTTCTCCTCGCGCTCAATGATACGCAGCTTCAAATCGCCAACAGGCGACACATTGACGCTGACAGAGTCTTGGTCAAAGGAGAAACTGTTCAACTTATCCTCAGGCACGCGGTCACGCACACGCTCCAAGTTGCTGAGGTCACTGATATTACGATACACATCCTCTACGGGATACGGTATCTGCTTTACGCTACTCTCAAACTTTGTCATAGCCTATACCCCCCACGTACTTGGATCCTTGCGCCACTCGGCAAGCACGGCTTTCTCGTCGTCCTTGATGTAGCCCGTCTGTGCAGCCTGCTCGACCACAGCCTGATAGTCGCTCAGCGTCACCAAGCGCACACCAGCCTCGCGGAAGGCCTCTTCAGCCACGGGGAAGCCGTAGGTGAACGACGCCACCATGCCAATGACCTCGACACCATAGGCGCGCAGGGCGGCAACGGCCTTCAGCGACGAGCCGCCGGTAGAGATGAGGTCTTCAACGACAATGACCTTGGCACCCTTCTTCAGTTCGCCCTCCACCTGGTTGCCCATGCCGTGGTCCTTCGGCTTCGGACGCACGTAGGCGTAGGGCAGCCCTAACTCTTCGGCAACCAGCGCACCCTGAGCAATGGCGCCCGTAGCCACGCCAGCCACAGCCTCAGTCTCGGGGAACTGCTCCTGTATGAGATGACAGAGTTCCAACTTGACAAACGAGCGGACCTGCGGGTATCCTAACGTTTTGCGGTTGTCAGTGTAAATAGGCGACTTCCAACCAGAGGCCCACGTGAAGGGCTCGCTGGGCTGCAGCTTGATGGCCTGAATGTCCATCAGCTTCTGTGCAAAAAGGTGCTTGATTGTATTCATAATATATCTCTCGTTAAATTATTTTGCCCGCAAAGGTACAAAGAAGTGCGCTAAATGCCAAAATAATTTGCAGGAAAAGCAAAATCAACTGAGGTGGCATGAAAGAGAATACGTAATTTTCTCGTCATATATTTGCCAGATTGGATAAAAAGCCGTACATTTGCAATCCATTAGGGTTAAAAACTAACAAAAAGACAAAATATGACAAAGAAACTGTTACTGGGCGACGAGGCCATAGCGTTAGGTGCCATCCATGCCGGGCTAAGCGGTGTGTATGCCTATCCCGGCACGCCGTCAACCGAAATCACTGAGTTCATACAGGGCAACCAGCTGGCACGCGAGCGCAGCATACACAGCCGCTGGTCGACCAACGAGAAGACGGCCATGGAGGCTGCTCTGGGCATGTCGTTCATGGGCAAGCGCGCACTGGTGTGCATGAAACACGTAGGACTGAACGTCTGCGCCGACCCGTTTGTCAACAGCGGCATGACGGGAGTCAACGGCGGTGTCATCGTGCTCGTGGCCGACGACCCCTCCATGCACTCATCGCAGGACGAGCAGGACTCGCGCTTCTACGGCAAGTTCGCACTCATCCCCACCTTCGAGCCCTCTAACCAGCAGGAGGCCTACGACATGATGAGCGTGGCCTTCGACTACTCGGAGCGCATCAAGCTGCCCGTGCTGATGCGCGTCACCACACGCATGGCCCATAGCCGCGCCGTCGTTCAGTGCGCTGACGTTCCACGTCAGCAGAACGACCTGAACTACAACGCCGAGGCCAAGAACTGGGTGCTGCTGCCGGCCAACGCCCGCCGTCGCAACGACGTCGTGACGGCTCAGCAAGCCCAGTTGGAGCAGGACGCCGCCGCTTCACCTTATAATATATATAAGGATGGTGAAGACAAGTCGTTAGGCATACTGGCCAGTGGCATCGGCTACAACTACGTCAGCGAGTGCTTCCCCAAGGGTTCACCCTACCCCATCCTGAAGATTTCGCAGTACCCGCTGCCCAAACAGTTAGTACGCCGCCTGATGGACGAGTGCCAGCAGGTACTTATCGTCGAGGAGGGCCAGCCCTTCATCGAGGACATGGTACGCGGCGTGGCTGACCTGAAGACTGTTCATGGCAAGCTGGACGGCACGCTGCCCCGCACGGGCGAGCTGAACCCCGACATTGTCAAGAAGGCATTGGACATGGAGACAGACCAGTGCTTCGACCCATGCGCCGACGTAGCCCCACGTCCCCCCGCACTGTGTCAGGGCTGCGGACACCGCGACGTCTATGCCGCCCTGAACGAGGTGCTGCGCGAATACGACAATCCGCGCGTCTTCGGCGACATCGGATGCTACACATTGGGCTTCCTGCCGCCGTTCCACGCCATACACTCGTGCGTCGACATGGGTGCCTCCATCACCATGGCCAAAGGCGCTGCCGACGCCGGTCAGTGGCCTGCCGTGGCCATCATTGGCGACTCCACGTTCACCCATAGCGGCATGACAGGACTCTTGGATGCCATCAACGAGAACGCCGACATCACCGTCATCATCTCTGACAACCTGACCACGGGCATGACCGGCGGACAGGACTCGGCCGGTACCAACAAGTTCGAGGCCATCTGCCGCGGCTTAGGGCTCAGCGAAGAGCACCTGAAAGTGGTGGTTCCCCTGCCCAAGAACATGCCGGAGATTACACAGGCCATCCGCGACGAAATCAACTACCACGGCACTTCCGTCATTATTCCCCGCCGTGAGTGCATGCAGACATTACAAAGACACCTTAAGCAGAAGAAAGCAAAATGAAAACAGATATCATCCTCTGTGGCGTGGGCGGACAAGGTATCCTCTCTATCGCTACCATCATAGGCGAAGCAGCCATGAACGAGAACCTATACATCAAGCAGGCCGAGGTGCACGGCATGAGCCAACGGGGCGGCGACGTACAGTCGAACCTGCGCATATCGTCAGAACCCATTGCCAGCGACCTCATTGCCAAGGGGGCTGCCGACGTCATCATCTCCATGGAACCCATGGAGGCCCTGCGCTACCTGCCTTACCTGAAGAAGGACGGCTGGATCATCACCTCATCGACTCCCTTCGTCAACATTCCCAACTACCCTGACATCGAAGTCATCAAAGGCGACCTCGGAAAGTTGCCCAACGTCATCATGCTCGACATTGAGCAAAAGGCCAAGGATGCCGGAGTGCCCCGCTCGGCCAACGTCATCCTCTTAGGTGCCGCACAGAAAGCCTTAGGCATCGAGTACGAAAAGTTAGAGGACGCCATCCGCCGTGTCTTCGGCCGCAAGGGCGACGCCATCGTCGAGGCCAACATCAAAGCATTAGCCATAGGCAAGGAGGCCCAGCGATGAAACAGACTCCCATAAAGAAAGACATCGTAGACAGACTGATTGCCCAGTTGGGCATTCAGGACTTCGCCAAAGCCACCATCCGCGAGGTGAAGCAGGTAGCTGCCATGGCCGAGAAGGAAAGCGGCGTGGAGTTCATCAAGATGGAGATGGGCATCCCCGGACTGCCTGCCGCACAGGTGGGCGTAGACGCACAGGTGAAAGCACTCCAGGAAGGCATCGCCCACAGCTATCCCGACATTCAGGGCTACCCGGAACTGAAGTGCCAGGCCTCGCGGTTCGTCAAGGCTTTTATCAATGTCGACATCGCCCCGGAGGGCTGCGTACCCGTCAGCGGCAGCATGCAGGGCACCTTCGCCTCGTTCCTTACCTGTTCGCAGGCTAACAGGGCGAAGGACACGGTGCTGTTCATCGACCCGGGTTTCCCCGTCCAGAAGATGCAGCTGCAAGTGCAGGGCGTAAAATACGAGACTTTCGACGTCTACGACTACCGTGGCGAAAAGCTGCGCCAAAAGCTGGAAGGGTACCTGAAGGTGGGAAACATCTGCGCCATCGTCTACTCCAACCCCAACAATCCGGCATGGATATGCATGACGGAGGAGGAACTGAAGACCATCGGCGAACTGGCCACGAAGTACGACGCCATAGTCATGGAGGATTTGGCCTACTTCGCCATGGACTTCCGTAAAGACCTGTCGAAACCCTTCGAGCCACCCTACCAGCCCACCGTGGCTCACTATACGGACAACTACATCCTGCTCATCAGCGGCAGCAAGGCTTTCAGCTATGCCGGCGAGCGCATCGGCGTGACGTGCATCAGCAACAAACTGTTCCACCGCCACTACGACGACCTCTCAGCACGCTACGAGGGTCTGCCCTTCGGACTGGTGTTCTCCACACGCATGCTCTATGCCCTCAGCAGCGGTACCAGTCATTCTGCACAGTATGCCATGGCGGCCATGCTGCGCGCTGCCTGCGACGGGACCTACGACTTCCGCAGCGATGTGAAGGTGTATGGCGACCGTGCCCGCAAGCTGAAGGACATTTTCCTGCGTCACGGCTTCCACATCGTCTACGATCGCGACCTCGACCAGCCCATTGCCGACGGCTTCTACTTCACCATCGGCTACAAGCAGATGACGAGTGGTGAACTGGCCCGCGAACTGATGTACTATGGCGTCTCGGCCATCTGCCTCATCACCACAGGCTCGCATCAGGAAGGCTTGCGCGTGTGTACCTCGTTTATAGAAAATCACCAGTACGAGCAGCTGGAAGAGCGCATGGCTGTTTTTGAAGAAAACAACAAATAAATATACACTAACACTTAAACAAAACCAAGACAACATGAAAAGAAAACATTTCGTTCAAGGGACACTGGCCACACTGATGGCCGTGTTCAGCAGTACCGCTGCCATGGGACAATCGGAGTCAGCCGGCAACACTGACTGGCTGAAAGACGTCACAGAGCGCGTCCAGCTGCATGGCTATGCACAGGGCGGCTTCAACTACACGCACCAGGGCGGTGAGGACAAAGGCACTTTCGAGCTGAAACGCGTCCTCTTCTGGGTTAATGCCCAGATTACCGACCGCTGGTCGTTCCTGTTTATGCACGACTTTTCCAGCGCCGTGCAGGAGTATTACACTGACTACCGACTGACCAACAACAAGGCACTGACCGTCCGTCTGGGACAGTTCAAGAACGGAGTGTCAGTAGAGAACCCCCTGTCGCCGACATCCATGGAGGCCATCGACGTCTACTCGGAGGCTGTCACCTTCCTCACGGGCTGCGGCAGCGACCCGCTGATGGGCGTGCAGTACGGTCGTGACCTGGGACTGGCCGTCTTCGGCGAGACCAACGACGGCAAGCTGCGCTACGAGGCACAGGTGATGAACGGACAGGGCATCAACAAAAAGGACGGCAACAAGGAGAAGGACTTCATCGGCCGTATAGAGTACCGGCCCGTAAAGGGACTCAACTTGGTGGCTACAGGACAGATAGGCCGCGGCCATGCCATCAAGGAGTCGCTCTACAACCCTGACATCAAGGAGGGCGACAACTACAAACGCAACCGCTGGACGGTGGGCTTCGACTACAAGTCGCCACGGTTCAACGTGCACGGTGAATACTTGGAGGGTAAGGACGGCGACGCTACCAGCCGCGGTGCATACGTAACGGGCAACGTGCCCATAGGCAAGGGTGTCGACCTGGTGGGCAGCTACGACTTCTTCAACTTCAACACCTCGCTGGGCATGGACCAGCACAAAGTCATAGCAGGCGTGCAGTGGTGGTTCTACAAGAAATGCCGCTTCCAGGTGCAGTATGTCTACAAGAGTGCATACACCCAAGGGGGCCAGTTCCAGCACGGTGCCAACCACGCTATCATGGCACAGATGCAAATTCGATTAGACTACACAGGCAAAAAGAAATAAATAGTAAATCGTAAATAGTAAATACTAAAATAGCAAATCACCAAGATGGTTATCAAGATACTTTTAACAATCATATTCTTTGCCGTCATGCTTGGCGTAGGCATCTACAGCCGCAAACAGGCTGCCAGCGTAGACGGTTTTGTGCTGGGCGGACGCTCGGTAGGCCCGTGGCTGACGGCCTTCGCATACGGCACCAGCTACTTCTCGGCAGTGGTCTTCGTAGGCTATGCCGGACAGTTCGGCTGGAAGTACGGCTTGTCGTCTACATGGATTGGCATTGGCAACGCCATCATCGGCTCGCTGCTGGCCTGGATAGTGTTAGGCCGCCGCACCAAACTGATGACGCAGCACATAGAGAGCCGCACCATGCCAGACTTCTTTGGCACGCGCTTCAACGACCAAGGACTGCGCGTAGCAGCCAGCATCATTGCCTTCGTATTCCTCATCCCCTACACTGCCGGTGTCTACAAGGGCATCTCCACACTCTTCGAGATGGGCTTTGGCATTCCTTACGAGTATTGTGTCATCATCATGGCCATACTGACGGCCATCTACGTCATCCTCGGCGGATATAAAGCCACGGCCATGAACGACTTCATACAAGGCATCATCATGCTCTTCGGCATCGTGGCCGTCATCGTAGCTGTGCTCAACGCACAGGGCGGACTGACGGCTGCCGTAGACAAGTTGGCGCAGTTGCCCTCAGACACCGACCCGACGGTCAACGGTGGATTCGCCTCATGGTTCGGTCCTGACCCGTGGAACCTGTTAGGTGTCGTCATCCTAACCTCGTTAGGCACATGGGGGCTGCCCCAGATGGTGGGTAAGTTCTACTCTATAACGGACGAGAGCGCCATACGCCGCGGCACCGTCATCTCTACCATCTTCGCCCTCATCGTGGCTGGCGGCTGCTACTTTCTGGGAGGCTTCGGCCGACTGTACGGCACACCGCCCCTGCTGCCCAACGGCAAGCTGGCCTTCGACAGCATTGTGCCGTCGATGCTGGTGACACTGCCCGACATCCTCATCGCCCTCGTGGTGCTGCTGGTGCTGTCGGCATCTATGTCGACACTGGCATCGCTGGTGCTGACATCGTCGAGCACGATGACCCTCGACCTCATCTATCGCGACAAGAAATCGCTGCCCGGCGAGGTGGAGGAAGGCACCATCGACGACATCGTGTCAGAGAAAATTGAACGCCGCAAGGTGGTGGTGATGCGCGTGCTCATCATGTTCTTCATCGCCATATCACTGCTCATCGCCCTTAACCCGCCCACATTCATCGCACAGCTCATGGGCATCTCGTGGGGTGCACTGGCAGGAGCCTTCCTTGCTCCCTTCATGCTGGGACTTTACTGGCGCGGCGTCACCACCGCCTCGGTCTGGGCCTGCTTCATCTGGGGTGTGGGCATCACGGTGGTCAACATGCTGGCGGGCAACCCTATCAACCCCATCAACTGCGGTGCCATAGCCATGGTTGGCGGCTTCCCCGTGGTATGGGCTGTCAGCCTCTTCACTAAGAAGATGAACAACCAGACCGTTAGCAAGATATTTGAATGCTATCAATAAAATAAACAGAAAATCGTAAATCCTTAAATAGAAAATAAACAAGATGATTTGGAATCCCAATAAAGAATGCATGAGCCGCGACGAAATGAGCGCGCTGCAAGGTAAGAGACTTCACAGGATTGTAGAGTATGTGTACCACCACGTACCGTTCTACCGTAACAAAATGCAGGAGCTGGACATCCGTCCTGATGACATAAAGACCATCGAGGACATCAAGAAGCTACCTTTCACTACGAAGAAGGACCTGCGCGACAACTATCCCTTCGGCCTGCAGGCTGCTCCGCAGAGCGAGATTATCCGCATCCATGCCTCCAGCGGTACCACGGGCAACCCTACCATCGTGGGCTATACCCGTAAGGACATTGGCGTGTGGAGCGAGTGCATGGCACGCTGTCTGACGGCCTACGGCGTCACCCGCGACGACATCTTCTCGGTGTCTTACGGCTATGGCCTGTTCACGGGCGGCTTAGGTGCCCACTACGGTGTAGAGCATTTGGGAGCCTCGGTAGTGCCTGCCTCGACGGGTAATACGGAGAAGCACCTGAAGCTCATCCGCGACCTGGGCGTGACGGGTATTGCCTGCACACCCAGCTATGCCCTTTATCTGGCAGAGACCATGGACAAGATGGGTATCTCGAAAGACCAGATCAAGCTGCGTGTGGGTGCCTTCGGTGCTGAGCCTTGGACGGAAAACATGCGCAAGGAGATTGAGGAGCGACTGGGACTGAAGGGCTACAACCTCTACGGACTATCCGAAGTGATGGGCCCCTCAGTGAGCTACGAGTGCAAGATGCAGCACGGCAGCCACATCTGCGAAGACCACTTCTATCCCGAAATCATCAACCCCACCACACTGGAACCCCTGCCCTACGGACAAACGGGTGAACTGGTCTTTACGACATTGACCAAGGAGGGCATGCCCGTGCTGCGCTATCGCACTCGCGACCTGTGCTCGCTCATGGACGGACAGTGCGACTGCGGGCGAACCTCTGTACGCATGGGACGCATCGAGGGCCGTTCGGACGACATGCTCATCATCCGCGGTATCAACGTGTTCCCCTCGCAGGTGGAGAGCGTCGTACTGTCGATGCCCGAGTTTGCCCCGCGCTATATGCTCATCGTCGACCGTGTCAACAACCTCGACACGCTACAGGTACAGGTGGAAATTCGTCAGGAGCACTTCACGGGCATCTTCGATACGCCCGCTGCCGTCGCCTCTCTGGAGAAGAAGCTCAGCAACAAGCTCAAGAGCGTGCTCAGCATCTCGGCCAAGGTTCAGCTCAAGGCTCCTAACACCATCGAGCGTAGCCAAGGCAAGAGCGCACATGTGATAGACAATCGCAAACTATAAATAACCATCATGCAACAATCTAATTATTTTAATCCTGAATTCGAGACCATGAGTCGCGAGCAGATTGAGGCGCTTCAGCTGGAGCGTCTGCAAAAGACTGTGCGCCACTGCATGCAAAACGAGTTCTATCAGAAAAAGTTCAAAGAAGCAGGCATCACGCCTGATGACATCAAGACATTGGATGACGTTCGCAAGATTCCCTTCACCACAAAGCAGGACTTGCGCGACACCTATCCCTTCGGCATGTCGTGCGTACCCCTGAAGGACTGCGTGCGTCTGCACTCGTCCAGCGGAACCACAGGAAACCCCACCGTCATCCTGCACACACAGAAGGACCTGAACGAATGGGCCAACCAGGTAGCCCGCAACCTGTGGATGGTAGGTCTGCGCCCTGACGACGTGTTTCAGAACTCGTCGGGCTACGGCATGTTCACAGGCGGTCTGGGCTTCCAGTATGGCGCTGAGCGACTGGGCATGCTCACCATTCCTGCCGCTGCCGGCAACTCGCTACGCCAGATTAAGTTCATCAAGGACTTCGGCACTACGGCCATCCACGCCATTCCTTCGTACGTCACCCGACTCTATGAGGTGATGCAGCAGGAGGGTGTAGACCCACGGCGCGACACCAAACTGAAGGTTCTGGCCATCGGTGCCGAACCGCACTCTGAAGAGCAGCGCCAGCGCATAGAGCAGATGATGGGCGTCAAGGCTTACAACTCGTTCGGCATGTCGGAGATGTGCGGACCGGGCGTCGGCTTTGAGTGCCCCGAGCAGAACGGCCTGCACTTCTGGGAGGACTACTACATCGTAGAGATTGTAGACCCTGAGACGCTGGAGCCTGTACCCGACGGCGAGATTGGCGAGCTGGTGCTCACCTCGCTCTGCCGCGAAGCTATGCCCCTGCTGCGCTATCGCACCCGTGACCTCACGCGTGTCTTAGGCCGTACATGCCCTTGTGGGCGCAACCATGTGCGACTGGACCGCATGCGCGGCCGTTCCGACGACATGATTGTGCTGCGCGGTGTCAACATCTTCCCCATTCAGGTTGAGAAGATTCTCATGCAGTTCCCCGAACTGGGCAACAACTACCTCATCACGCTCGTCACCGAAGACAATAACGACCAGATGATTATCGAAGTAGAACTGGCTGAGCCTACCGACAACTACTCGCTGATTGAGAACCTGGCCAAAGAGATCCGTCACCGAGTGGGCGATGAGATATTGCTGAAGCCGCGCATCCGCATTGTGCCAAAGGGAACCTTGCCTGTCAGCGAAGGCAAAGCAGTACGTGTGGTCGACAAGCGAAAGGTTTATCAGTAGAATTGAAGAATCGTAAAAAATAGTAAATAGTAAATCGTCAAATAGTAAATTACCATTATGACTATCAATCAACTTTCCATTTTCATTGAGAACCGTTCGGGCACGCTCATCAAAGTGCTACAGATTCTCAAGCAGGCCCAGATTCAGATTGTGGCCTCCACCATAGCAGACACTGCTGAGTACGGCATTTACCGTCTCATCTGTTCAGAACCACAACGTGCCTACGAGGAGCTGAAGAAAGGCGGAGTAGCCGTTGCCCAGAGCAACGTCTTCGCCCTTGAACTCGACGACGAGCCTGGACGCTGCGCCGATGCTGTCGAGACGTTCTCGAAGGCAGGCATCTCCATCGCCTACATGTATACCTTCCTGCTTCGCGGCAAGGGCATCATGGTGTTCCGCACAGAAAACGCCAATGAGGCTGAGAAAGTCATCATTGACAACAAGCTGCGTTACATTGAAGAACCCGACCTGTCGAAGCTCGTATAAGCGTCATCAGGGGCGGTCAGCATCAATGACCGCCCCTTTTTTACGGTAACAACTGGAGGTAAAGACAGCCAAAAGGCGGTCTGTCTCGTCCGTCACACGAACCTCACAGTAAGGCATCTTGGGATGGTCTACCAGTTCGCGGGCTTCAGCAAAGACGTAGCCTTCGCTGACGTTAGCCACAAAGGTGATATTGGCAGAAGTGCCAAGCGTAAGTATCAGGTGACTGTTGACAGCAGCGGCACAGGCCAGGTCGGCCAATGTAAACAATGCTCCCCCCTGACAGACGCCGCCACCATTCAAGTGTTCGGGTGTCACCAGCATGCGGGCTTTCGCATAGCCTTCCTTTACTTCTAACAGTTCCACACCAGCAAGTGCCGCAAACCGGTCTTTCTTGAAAAAATCCTTCAGTGTCATAGTTACGATGTTGTGTTTGGTGCGCAAAATTACAAATTTATTGTGAAAAAGGGGACTGACATGCTTCTTTTTCATCTTTTATGCCTTAATTTTAATTTTTTGTCGTACCTTTGCGCCCGATTTGAGCAAAGTGCTCGTCAAGGGGTGCTCGCTGTTGCGGGCTGAGATGATACCCTTCTGAACCTGATACGGGTAATGCCGACGTAGGGATGACAGAGTAAGGAAGAATCGAAATCCCCTTATTTATTCATTTATCTAAATAAGGAAAAATGCAAAAACTGATGATGACCCTCGCATGGCTTGCCACCGCTGTGGCAGGGAATGCAGCAGGAGTGAAAGAACAGCGTGCGGCTGATGCTGACACGCTGAAGAGTGTAGACCTGGAAGAGGTGCAGGTAACTGCCGTACGTGCTACGAAGAAGACGCCCATGGCCTTCACCAATGTGGGGAAAGAAGAGCTGAAAGCTGTCAACCACGGACAAGACATCCCCTACCTGCTGTCGCTGACCCCATCAGTGACGACAACCAGCGATGCAGGTAACGGTATCGGATATACCAGCATCCGTGTACGTGGTACAGACCCCACCCGCATCAACATCACCGCCAACGGCATCCCAATGAACGACGCTGAGAGTGCCGGACTCTACTGGGTCAACATGGGCGACTTTGCCTCCTCGGTGCAGTCGATGCAGATTCAGCGCGGTGTGGGCACGTCGACCAACGGTGCCGGTGCCTTCGGTGCCACCATTAACATGCTGACCGAGAACATCGGTATCAATCCCTATGTGGGTGTCGACCTGAGTGCCGGCTCCTACTATTCGCATAAGGAGACGGTACGCTTCAGCACCGGTCTGCTTAAAGAGCATTGGGGACTGCAGGGCCGACTGTCGGACATCGGGTCTAAGGGGTATCTGGACCGTGCCTCTACCAAATTGAACAGCTACTTCCTGCAGGCTGGCTGGTTTGGCGACAATACGGTAATGAAATTCATTACCTTCAACGGTATTGAGGAGACCTACCACGCCTGGAACTACACCTCAAAGTATGAGCAGTCGCTCTACGGACGCACTTACAACTCGTGCGGTGAATACTGGGACGAGCAGGGTAACCGCCACTACTACGACGACCAGACCGACAACTACCATCAGCAGAACTACCAACTCATCTGGAACCAGAACATCAGCAACGAATTGAAGCTGAATGCCGCCCTGCACTATACAAAGGGACACGGCTATTATAATGAGTATAAGACGAGCCGCACGCTCTTCGAGTACGATCTGGACAACCAGAAGACCTGGGCCGAGAGCGACCTGGTGCGCAGGAAGACGATGGACAACGACTTCTATGGTGCTGTAGCCTCGCTGACCTACGACAACAAGCAGAACCTGACGGCTATCTTCGGGGGAGGCTGGAACAAGTACGACGGCGACCACTACGGACTCACCCCCTGGGTCAAGAAGCCCGTCGACGAGCTCTTCCCCGACCACCGCTACTACGATAACAACACGAAGAAAACCGACTTCAACATCTACGGCAAGGCGACCTACGACTTGCTGCCGGGTCTAAATGCCTTCCTCGACTTGCAGTACCGCCACATCGGCATCAAGATGAACGGTCCGACGGACGAGATTGACTGGGATACGGAAAAGCGCATCGTCTACGACATCAAGGAGTCGTACGACTTCTTTAACCCCAAGTTCGGACTGAACTACGACATCACGCCGAACCATAAGGTGTATGCCTCGTATGCCATCGCACACAAGGAGCCGACCCGCAACAACTTCGAGAACAACAACAATGCCGGTCTGGAACGTCCGAAGACGGAACGCCTGAACGACCTGGAGGCCGGCTACAAGTTCCAGTCGGAACGTTTCTCGGCTGGCGCCAACCTCTATTGGATGGACTACAAGGACCAGTTTGTGCTGACGGGCGAGATAGACAAGATTGGTGAGGCCATCACCCGCAACATGCCTAAGAGCTACCGACTCGGCATTGAGTTAGAGGCAGCATGGAAACCCGTAGACTGGTTCCGCTGGGACATCAACGCCACATGGTCGAAGAACCGCGTCAAGGACATCACAGTCAATCTGACCGACGGCACGGTGGCCAACTTAGGCAACCAGCCCTTGGCCTTCTCGCCCGACTTCCTGCTGAACAACATCCTGACCTTCAGATACTGTGGTTTCAAGGCCTCGGTGCAGAGCCGCTACATCAGCGACCAGTACCTGACCAACACAGGTATGAAGAGCTACCAGACACTTGACGACAACGACAAGCCTGTAGATGTCAGCATGATGCTGGACGGACACTTCACCACGAACCTCGACCTGTCGTACAACTTCCGTCTGCCTAAGTTCGGACTGAAGGATGCCACCGTCGGCGTGACGCTCTACAACCTCTTCTCGGCTAAGTTCGACAACAACGGCTGGGCCGCCCCTGCCTTCACCAAGGAGAACGGCAAGGTGGTAGCCACTGGCTGGGAAACCCACGACCAGTACAATGCTGGCTTCGCACCCTCAGCACCGTTCAACTTCATGGCACACCTGTCGGTTAACTTCTAAGTGCTATGGACTTTCTGGCAGCGTATTGGCTTGACATACTGACCACGATACTCGGCCTGATATACATCTGGCTGGAGTATCGTGCTCATATTGCTCTGTGGGTGGTGGGCATCATCATGCCAGCATTGGATATCTACCTCTACTGGAGCCACGGTCTCTATGGCGATGCAGGCATGGCCTGCTACTACACCATAGCAGCCATCTATGGATATATTACATGGAGATGGGGCAAGGGCGAGAAACAGGAACTGCCTATCACCCACTTGCCGCTTCACCTCTACCTGCCCACTGTTTTGTTTTTCTTTATCGCCTGGGCCGCCACCTATTATATATTAGTCACCTGGACCAACTCCACCGTTCCCGTGCTCGACTCGTTCACCAATGCCCTCTCGTTCGTCGGACTGTGGGCATTGGCTCGCAAGTACATTGAACAGTGGTGGTTCTGGATTGTAGTCGACATCGTTTGCTGCATACTCTATGTGCAGAAGGGCATCCCCTTCAAGGCAGGCCTCTACGGTCTCTATGTCGCCATCGCCATAGCAGGCTATTTCAAGTGGAAACAAATGATGAAGAGTGAAAAGTGAAGAGTGAAGAATGCAACGCCACACTCTCTATGAGAGAATTTGCTACCGCATTTGGTACCGTCATCGTAGCCAATGGCACTTTCCCTAAACACGAAGTGCCGCTGGGCATCCTGCGCAATGCCTGCCACGTGGTGGCCTGCGACGGCGCCGTCATCCACTGCCCGCAGGCAGAAGTCGTCATTGGCGACGGCGACTCCGCGCCAGAAGCGTTTCGCGACCGTCTCATCCAGATGACCGAACAGGAAGACAACGACCTGACCAAGGCCACCCGCTACTGTCTCAGCCGTGGCTGGCACCGCATAGCCTACATCGGGACTACCGGCAAGCGCGAAGACCATACCTTAGGCAACATCTCGCTGCTGATGCGCTACTACCGTGACATGGGCATCGAGGGCATCATCTTCACCGACTACGGATACTTCACCCCCGCCCAAGGCAATCATACATTTCAGTCACAGCCTGGCCAGCAGGTCAGCATCTTCAACTTCGGCTGCACAGCCATTACGTCGGACGGACTGAAATGGGACTCCTATGCCTACCGCGAACTATGGCAGGGCACTCTCAACCAAGCCCTCACCGACCGCTTCACCCTCCATGCCGACGGCTACTACATGGTCTACCAGACCTATGAAGATAAAGACGGAGATAGAGGATAAATATATATATAAGATAAGATTAGTTACTTAAAAGGTAATAAGCAGGCGAAAACGAGAGTAATGCCTGAGCGGCAGCAAATTTTTCACTTTTCACTCTTCACTTTTCACTTTTTTGTGTACCTTTGCAGCCACTTAACGTTAAGAGAGTATGATGATAGAACAACAACTCATGGCGGCAGCAAGGCAGGCCGTCAAGGAATTATATGGGCAGGAGGTGCCCGAGAAGATGGTTCAGCTGCAGAAGACACGCAGCGAGTTTGAGGGCAACCTGACCCTCGTCGTTTTCCCCTTCGTCAAAATGGCCCGCAAAAACCCTGAGCAGACAGGACAGGAGCTTGGTCAGTACATGGTCGACCACTGCAAGGCTGTCAGCCGCTTCAATGTGGTGAAGGGATTCCTGAACCTCACCATCAGCGACGAGGCCTGGCTCCAGTTGTTGGCCAACATCGACGCTACCCCCCACTACGGCGAAAAAGCTGCTGACGAGCAATCAGCACTTGTCATGATTGAGTACAGCAGTCCCAACACCAACAAGCCCCTGCATCTTGGTCATGTACGCAACAACCTGTTAGGTTGGTCGTTGGCCCAGATTATGCAAGCCAACGGCTACCGCGTGGTCAAGACCAATATCGTCAACGACCGAGGCATCCACATCTGCAAGTCCATGCTGGCCTGGCAGAAGTGGGGCAACGGCGAGACACCGGAGTCCAGCGGTAAGAAGGGCGACCACCTTATTGGCGACTATTATGTAGCCTTCGACAAACACTATCGCGAAGAGGTCAAGCAACTCATGGCCCAAGGCATGGACGAGGAGCAGGCCAAGCAGGAAGCACCGCTCATCAAGGAGGCTCACGCCATGCTCGTCAAGTGGGAGCAGGGCGACGCTGAGGTACGCGCCTTATGGGAGAAAATGAACTCCTGGGTCTATGCCGGTTTCGACGAGACCTACCGAAAGATGGGTGTATCGTTCGACAAGATATACTACGAGTCGCAGACCTACCTGAAGGGTAAGGCCAAAGTCGAGGAGGGACTGGCGAAAGGTCTCTTCGAGCGTCACGACGACGGCAGCGTATGGGCCGACCTCACCAACGAAGGGCTGGACCAGAAACTGCTGCTGCGTTCCGACGGCACCTCGGTCTACATGACACAGGACATCGGCACAGCCGAGATGCGTTATGAGGACTACCCTATCGACAAGATGATTTATGTCGTGGGCAACGAGCAGAACTACCACTTCCAAGTGCTCAGCATCCTGCTGGACCGTCTGGGCTTCAAGTGGGGCAAAGAGCTGACGCACTTCTCCTACGGCATGGTAGAGCTGCCCAACGGCAAGATGAAGAGTCGCGAGGGCACTGTGGTCGATGCCGACGACCTTATGGAACTGATGGTCAGCGACGCCTACAAGACGTCCATGGAGTTAGGCAAGTTCGACGACATGACTGAGGAAGAGCGTCAAGACATTGCCCGCATCGTAGGCATGGGAGCCCTGAAATACTTCATACTGAAGGTCGACGCCCGCAAGAACATGCTCTTCAACCCTGAGGAGTCCATCGACTTCAACGGCAACACCGGTCCCTTCATACAGTACACCTATGCCCGTATCCGTTCCATCCTTCGTAAGGTCACAAAGGCACCTGAAGGTAAGACTCTGCCAACCATTGCCCTCGCTGAAAAAGAAGTCGAGCTCATCCAGAAGATGTCTGAGTATGGTGCTGCCGTCCAGCAGGCCGGCAAGGACTATTCACCCTCTGGCATCGCCAACTACTGCTATGAGCTGACGAAGGTGTTCAACCAGTTCTACCACGACTACAGCATCCTCAATGAACCTGACATGCAGAAACGCGAGACTCGCCTCATCATTGCCCGCAACGTGGCCAAGATTCTGAAGAACGGTATGTCCCTGTTAGGCATCGAAGTGCCTGAACGCATGTAAAAGAATTGAAAGATTGAAGAATTGAAAGTTTTAAACCCTCCCGATTACAGACACGACACCGTCCTGCCCTTGCCCAATGAGGTAAGGGCAGACGCGTGGGCTGTGGATGCTGCCTGCTCTGGCAATCCGGGACCGATGGAGTATCAAGCCATCGACTTGCAGACAGGTGCACGCGTGTTCCACTTTGGTCCCATGAAAGGAACCAACAATATCGGTGAGTTTCTGGCTATAGTCCATGCCTTGGCCTTAATGCAGCAGAAAGGACTGAAAGACAAGACCATCTACTCCGACTCCTACAATGCCATTTTGTGGGTCAACAAGCGTAAGTGCAAAACAAAATTAGAGCGTACTCCTGAGACGGAGCCGCTCTATCAGATTATCTTTCGTGCCGAACGGTGGCTGCAGACACACACATGGCGCAACCCTATCATTAAGTGGGAGACGCAGAAGTGGGGCGAGGTGCCTGCCGACTTCGGACGTAAGTAGCAAGGGTGTTATCCCCATATCCCATCATATTATATAGCTGAACTTCCGCAGGCAACTGCGGTGCACGCGTGCCATCGGTGACTGTCAACCGATGATTAGTCTCTACGCGTATCTCGTCCCACAAGCCACCCCCTATGAAAGCCTCAAGGGTCTGACGGCCACCCTCTACAATGAGCGACTGCACGCCGTGCTGGTAGAGGTCATCCATCCGTTGCTGCAACGGACGGTCATGCGTCAGCACGATGCGCATGGGGTCGGGACCGTGCCAGTGACGCACGTTCAGCTTTGGATGCTCACGGTGGTAAGTGGTATGTCCTACCAGTATGGCATCCTCCTCTGCGCGCAGCTGATGCGAACGCATCAGCGTCTGCTCGTTGCTGATAAGCAGTGCATGGCCGTTGTCATCAATGAAACCGTTGGCCGTCTGCGCCCACTTCAGAATGATGTAAGGACGCTGCTTGGAATGGTAAGTGAAGAAGCGGCGGTTCAGCCACTGACACTCCTGCTCCAGCACACCTACGGTGACCTCAATGCCAGCATCGCGAAGCATCCCGATACCACGCCCCTGAACCTTGGCAAAAGGGTCTATACAACCTACGACGACACGACGCACCCCTTTCCTGATGATGAGCTCGGCACAGGGCGGAGTCTTGCCATAGTGCGCACACGGCTCTAACGACACATAAATGGTAGAAGCGCCAAGCAGACATTCATCCTCAGTCTTCACACTGGCAAAGGCATTCACCTCAGCATGACCCTCGCCATAGCGCACATGATAGCCCTCGCCGATGATGCGCCCACCAGCCACGATGACTGCTCCCACCATCGGGTTCGGCCGTGCTCCCTGTATTCCGTTTGCCGCCAGTTGCAGGCAGCGTCGCATGTAGACTTCGTCGATGTTCATAGTGCAAAGGTACGAAGAAGCGTTCAAAAAAACAAGAATTATTTGGATTTTTGGAGAGTAATTAGTACCTTTGCTGCCATTCCACTAACACGCTAAGAAAGCAACGATGACAAAAAGATTCTATTCCTTTTTCCTCATTCTATCGCTGACGGCAGGCATGCTGTTCATGACAGGTTGCAGCTCTGACGACGAGAACGCAGCCAGCATCACTGTCAGCAACGAGAAAGACGTGACGGAGACGGCGACTCCCTTGGCCAATGCAGCTATCGACCTGAACGAGAACATGGCCGGTCTGGACTTCTCGACCCTTGAGCCGCTGGCCGAGACCGTACCCTCTATAAATGCAAATGCGCAAGCGTTTACCCGTGGAGACAGCGACAATACAGCCATCGAGTTTGAAAACAAACTGAAAAGACTGCTGACAATACTCCAAGGGGACGTGAACACCAGAAGGTCAATGCCTTCGGTGACGCTGGGACGCAGGTTCTCGTTCCAGGCTTTCAACGAGGCACTGCAGTTAGCATGGGACATCTCAGTCACCCTGGGCGAACAGGGCGAGAGCAGTTCCTCATGGTTTGGTCTGAACACGACAAAGAAGGGCGAGGTCAACTACTCGGCACGTAACGGAGCCCAATACACCGTAAAAGGTGTCATGGACAAGAACATCACCGTTCAGTTCCGTGGCTTTAAAACCAAGATAGTCGTATCAAAAGCCAGCGAACTGTTTATCTACAAGGACGGCATACAGGTGCTAAAAATACTGTCGAGTTCAGAGAACAACCGGCCAGTATGGCTCCCTATCCTTATCAAAGACAACTTCTATACAGGCCAGCTGTTCTATGACGACTTCGAGGTTAGCCTGACCTACGACAAGGTCAGCACACACGAGCGTACGGTAGATATGGTGTATAGCAAGGCTGGCATAGAGGGCGCACTGCTGACGATGTCGGTCAAACTGGAAGACGATGCCGACATTAAGAAGCTGCTCTCGCACGATGTCGAGGTGAAAGCCGACTTCACCGTCAAGGCACTTGACGGACTGCTCAACCTGAACGGAGCGGTAAAGAACGTGAACTACCTCGTAGTCAATGGCATCAAGATTTCCAATTGCATGAAAGAAGGTACCACGGAAGAAGCGGAATGCAACAGCCTGATTAGCGATTTCAACAACAACATCACGCTGACTATGACGCTGGGGGACACGCCGATAGGCACTATCTTCATGGACACGCAGTACGACACAGCCACGAAACGCTTCTATCCCACCATTATGGTACGCTCTGACTTGCTGGGTAGCCAGGATTACACGCTGACCTACCTGCTGGAAATGCTGGGTGTCGATGTTCCTGACATGCTGAAGAACGTAGCCGAGATAGCCCAAAGCAAATGAACTACCAGGAACTGTGGCATCGGCTATCGAAGGTTTATGATGCGGGCGAGGCGAAAGCCTTAGCCCGCATGCTATATGAGGTGCACTACGGCCTGTCGCTGAGCGACCTGCTGATGGGGCGCGACGTCACGGTACCGCAGGACGAGCTGGAACAGCTGACCGCACGCATAGAGCGACAAGAACCTATACAATACGTCTTAGGACAAGCTGACTTCTGCGGACGTACATTCAAAGTGACACCTGCCGTGCTCATTCCCCGTCCTGAGACGGAGGAACTGTGCCGGTGGGTGATAGAAGAGGTTAGAGGTGAAGACTCCATCCTCGACATAGGCACAGGCAGCGGATGTATAGCCATTACCATAGCGGCAGAACTGCCTGAGGCCAAGGTGACAGCATGGGACATCTCCGAGGAAGCCCTTCAAGTGGCTAAGGAGAATGCCAGACTGAACGGTGTCACCATAGACTTCCACAAACAGGACGCCTTAGCCCCCTCTTCTCTAACTTCAAACCTCTCTATCATAGTCAGCAACCCTCCTTATATAATAAATAAGGAGCGCGCGCGCATGGAAGCCAACGTGCTGAACTACGAGCCACACACGGCACTCTTCGTGCCTGACGACGACCCACTGCTGTTCTACCGTGCCATAGCCCGCTACGGACTGCAAGCACTACGGAGCGACGGCAGGCTCTACTTTGAAATCAATCCCCTCTTTGCCGACGAACTGCAACAGCTGTTGCGTACGATGTCGTACCACGACATCGAAATCAAGGAAGACCAGTACGGCAAGCAACGAATGATAAGAGCAAGACGATGAAACAGAAGACCGAACAGGAAGCCTACCTGACACTGGCTGCCCTCTGCGCACAAAGCGAGCACTGCCAATGGGAGATGCTGGAAAAGATGCGCCGCTGGCAACTGGACGACGCAGCTCAGGCCCGCGTCATGCAGCGGCTGACAAAGGAGCGTTTTGTCGACGACGAGCGCTACGCCCGTGCTTTCGTCAATGACAAGGTGCGCTACAACAGGTGGGGCCGCCGTAAGGTGGAACAGGCACTATGGCAGAAACACATTGCCGACGACATCAGCCAACGCGTATTAGACGAGGTGAATGACGAGGAGTACCTGAACGCGCTGCGCCCTCTGCTGCAACAGAAGCGGCGGACGACGAAAGCCGCCAACAACTATGAGCTTAACCAGAAACTGCTACGCTTCGCGCTGAGTCGTGGCTTCACCTATGACCTGATTCGACAGTGTATAGAGGTAAATGATGGAGATGAGTAATTGGTGGGGCAGACTGCTGGACTTTATCTCACCGCGCCGATGCGTGGTGTGTGGCGGACGACTGGCACTGACGGAGCGAAGCCTGTGCACAAGCTGCCTGCTGCACCTGCCACGGACTGCCTACCAGTTCACACCTTCCGACAACATGATGGCGCAACTGTTCTGGCATCTGGCACCCATTGAGCGGGCAGCCGCCCTGCTCTACTACGAACCACACGCTGAGATGGCGCAGGTAGTGTACGACATGAAATACCACGACCGTCCCGACATTGCCGAGGATATGGGACGGTTGCTGGCCAACGAGATGCAGATGGCCAGATACTTCGACGGCATTGACGTCCTGCTGCCTGTGCCGCTGTCGCCCAAACGGATGCGCCAACGTGGCTACAACCAGAGCGAAGCATTGGCACGCGGCATCAGCGACATCACAGGACTGCCCGTCATCACCAAAGCCTTACGCCGCAAGCACTTCCGCCAGAGCCAGACACAACTGAGCCGACGCGAACGGCAGGAGAACGTGGCCGACCTCTTCGAGTTGCGCGACAGCAGTCAGTTACAGGGCAGGCATGTACTGCTGGTCGACGACATCTGCACCACCGGAGCCACCCTGCTGGCCTGTACCGAAGCGCTGAAAGGCATTGCCGGCATCCGTCTCAGCATCGTCACCCTTGGCTTCACCAAGACTTGAAATGCAACCGATTGCACTATTGATGTTGTATTAATTTCCCATTTTCAATTTTCATTTTTCAATTTATCACTAACTTTGCACCATTAAAACCAATAACCCATTGAATATGAAACGACTCTACACTTCCATCATCATCCTGCTGGCCTCCATGCCCATGTTGGCACAAGGTTGGCCTGAAAAGTATGACGGCATTATGCTGCAAGGCTTCTACTGGGACTCCTACACCGACACCAACTGGGCCAATCTGGAGTCACAGGCCGACGAGCTGTCGCAGTATTTCAGTCTCATCTGGGTACCCAACTCAGCCTATGCCAACGATTTGAAGAACAACATGGGCTACCACCCCGTCTACTGGTTCGACCATAAGAGCGCTTTCGGCACCGAGGCTCAGCTACGCTCCATGATACAGACCTTCAAGCAGAAGGGCACCGGCATCATCGAAGACGTGGTCATCAACCACCGCGCCAGCGTGGACGGCAACTGGCTGAACTTCCCCGCAGAGACGTATAAGGGCGAAACCTATCAGCTGACGGCAGCCGACATCTGTCAGGATGACGAGTCGAAGAACAGCGGCTACAGCCCCACGGGTGCCAAGGACACGGGGCGGGGATGGGGCGGCGCACGCGACCTGGACCACACCAGTGCCAACGTGCAGAAGAACGTCAACGCCTACTTGGACTTCCTGCTCAACGACTTAGGCTACGTTGGTTTCCGTTACGACTTCGTGCTGGGCTATGCCCCTCGGTACATCGGGCAGTATAACCAGACGGCGAAGCCGCAGTTCTCGGTGATGGAGTGCTGGGAGAAGTACAGCACCATCCTCACCTGGCTCAACGGCACCAAGGTGGATGGCGTCATCCAGAGCGCGGCTTTCGACTTCCCTATGAAGACCAACATCAACGACGTGTTCTCGAACGCCTCCAACTGGAGCAAACTTAACAACGACGCACTGAGCACCAACGAGGAACTGGCACGCTATGCCGTAACCTTTGTGGACAACCACGACACAGGACGGCAGGGTGAGAGTCCGCTATACGCCAACGTCGAGGCTGCCAACGCCTTCATTCTGACGCTGCCAGGCACACCGTGCGTATGGCTGTCGCACTGGAAGACGTACAAGACGACCATCAAGAAGCTGATACTGACGCGCAAGGCTGCCGGTCTGAACAGTCAGAGCAGCATTGTGACGAAGCAGGCTACGTCCAACGGCTACGTGCTCACCGTACAGGGCACCAAGGGCAACGTCATGCTACTGTTAGGCACCGCCACGGCTAACACCGACGGCTACAAGCTGGCTGTCGAAGGCAGCAACTTCAAGATGTACGTCACCAACGGCGTTGACCTCTCAGCACTTGACAACATCAAGGACGACACTTTTACCATCCCTGACTGCTGCGTGGTCGGCGAGGGCGAGGTGTGTGCTTTCTTCGAGGCTCCCGCCAGCTATACCGGCATCAAGTGCTGGGCGTGGGACTCCAAGAACAACTACACAGGCGGCACATGGCCGGGACAGGCCTGTACCAAGGTGGGTACCAACAACGGCAACAACGTGTGGAAGTGGACATACACCGGAACGCTGACCACCCTGCCCACGAACATCATCTTCAACGGGAGCTTCGGACAGACCAGCGACCTGGACTTCAAGAACGGCGGCTACTACAACGAAGCCGGAGCGTTACAGGGCACAGTGACAGGCATACAGCTGCCTACGGCCACCACAGGCGGTAACCGCCTGCTGAAGGTCTACACCATAGACGGCCACTTGCTGCGCATACTGCCGTCAGACACTACAGAAGCCGAAGCCCTGAACCAGCTGAAGCACGGCATCTACGTCATCAACGGGAAGAAAATAGTGAAGTAAGAACCGCCCTCACGACGAACCAGCAGTGCAGCAGCACGGTCTGCACCAGCCCGTAGTGACAGGACATGACGTGGAAACGCTCCCATAACGAGTCGCGGTGATGCTGCGTAGTGTCGCCACCCTCCTCGAAATCAGCAACAACAGCATGAGTATTGGCAAGAGGCAGGCCCAAGCGGTCTGCCTCTTTCATGATGCGGATACACCAGTCCACGTCGGCCGAGTGGCGGTAGCGCAGGTCGTAAGGCATCTTTTGTGCGATGTCAGTACGGGCGTAAAAGGCCTGATGACACACCAGCATACCCTTCTTAAACGACTTCCATGTGAGCACTTTGGGCGGCCGGTGGGTGCGCAGATGCAGGAAACGGCCGTCAGCGTCGGTAATGGCGGTGTCGCCATAGACGACGGCAGGCCGTCCATTGCCTATGGTCTTGACTACGGTCTCCAAGGTGTCGGCAGCGTGCAGGGTGTCGCCGGCATTCAGAAAGACGACATAGTCGCCCGTAGCCATGCGCAATCCCTTGTTCATAGCGTCGTAGAGTCCCTTGTCAGGCTCCGACTGAATGCTGACCTCGTAGGCGGCAGCCGCCTGATAACGTTGTGCAATGGCTACCGTGTCGTCGCTTGAAGCACCGTCCACGATGAGGTGTTCCAAGTGCTGGTAGCTCTGGCGCGCCACGCTGTCCAAGGTGCGCTGCAACGTACGGGCAGCGTTGTAGGTGATGGTGACTATGGAAATGCAAATCATAAGAGCTGGTTATAGATGTCGATGTATTGGCGGGCCACGCTCTGCTGCGAATAGCTGTGAGCGACCTTGTGCAGACACTGACGGCTGAGCGCAGCGCCATCGGCCTCGGCCAGGACGTAAAAGATGCCCCGCGCCAGGTCGGCAGACTGCTGGAAGTCGGCGACATAGCCGTTCTCCCGATGGTCTATCATCTCAGGAATGCCGCCCGTGCGGAAGCCCACACAAGGCACCCCGCAGGCCATGGCCTCCATCAGCGTGTTGGGCAGGTTGTCCTCTAACGAGGGCAGCACGAAGACATCGGCGGCATTATAGACTTGAACGATGCGCTTGGGGTCACTGACATAGCCTAAGGGATAGGCTGGCAGCGACAACTGCGAAGCGACCTCCTCGGCATGACCGCCTAAGATGGCTATGGCCGTCTGGCTGGCAAGGTCGGCGTGTTGCCTGGCCAGCAGGCGCACGGCGTCCACAAAGTAGCGCATGCCCTTGCGCGGGTCGGTGACGCGCTGCGATACAAAGAGGATGATGCGCTTGTCGGCGGGCAGACCGAGGGCCGACTTGGCCTGCCGCTTGTCTTGCGGACAGAACTGGCGGGTATCAATGGTGTTGGGAATGCTGACAACGGTCTGTCCCCGCAGCAGCGCACTCTTGCGGGCCTCGCCTGCCAACCACTGGCTACAGGCGACGTAGGCGACCCGGCGACCCTCCAGCATCTGCTGCTTCTGCCGCCACACACGGTTGGCCAATCCCTTAGGACTATGCCCCGGCAACAGCGGACAGTTGCCGCACGCCTTATGGAACTGCTCACAGTCGCGGGCGTAGTGACAGATGGCCGTAGCTGGCCAGATGTCGTGCATGGTCCATACCACGGGTTTTCCACTGTCCAGTATCTTGCGGATGTTACGCAGCGAAAGCATGCCCTGATTGACCCAGTGCAGATGGATGACATCGGCCGACTGAAACTCCGGCAACTGCGTAATGTCGGTGCCACAGTTGGCTATATCAATCTCGAACAAATGCTTCCGACTGAGCCGCAGGTGGAACCAGATGACCAGCCGTTCCCACAGGAAGTGCCACTGCAGACGCCATGACGGCGACAGACCGATGACGGTCAGCGCGTTGGTGTCCTTGTCGCGCACCAGCATCCGGGCTTTCACGCCGTTCCTGTTCAGGGCTTCCATCAGCCGGTTGGCGGCAACGGCTGCCCCACCCGTCCGCTCACTTGTGTTGACTATTAGTACCTTCATGCCGATGAACTGTCGTAATATGCTGCAAAGATACGGCTTTTTTCCGACAAAAACCTCAACAAAGGGGAAAAAAGAAAAACACCACGACTCATCGACGAGCGGTGGTGTTCAAAAAGCCTATGTTTAACTAAAAATCCTTTCAAAACAAATCCAGCCTTTCGACTGGGGGGACTGTCTTGCGACAGCGTATATATTCATTCATACTAACATTCATTTAAAAAAGAAAGTTATGAGCGCCTCACGGCGACCACTGTTATCCTAACACATTTAAAACTTTCTTCTTACCAATAACTAAAAACCTAAAACTATAAATATTACTACTAACCTAAAACAATCTATTAACCATTTCTTCGACTTCACTTAGTCAAAGCGTCAACTTTTGTTTGACGATGCAAAGGTACGCACTTTTATCGTTTCGCACAATACCTTTAGCGGTTTTTTATCCGAAAAGGGCTTCGTTCTTGACTTAAATCAAGGGTTTGTTTGCGCACACAACACGAAATCTGCCTTTTTTCAGTCTTTTTCTAACAGCACAACGGCGTAGGCTGATATACCCTCCTGCCTTCCGGTGAAGCCTAACTTCTCCGTAGTGGTGGCTTTGATGGAGATGTTGTCGGGATCGGTACCGATGACGTTGGCCATGCACTGCTGCATCTGCGGTATGTGCGGGTTCATTTTTGGCCGCTCGGCACAGATGGTAGCGTCGATGTTGCCTAATCTGTAACCTTTGGCCGCCACAAGTTCCATGGTTTTCCGCAGGATAATCTTGCTGTCCATGTTCTCCGTCTCGGCTGATGTGTCAGGGAAATGGAAACCGATGTCGCGCATGTTGGCGGCGCCAAGTATGGCATCGCAGATGGCATGTATCAGCACGTCGGCATCGCTGTGCCCTAATAGCCCTAACTCGTGTTCTATCCGTATGCCGCCAATCCACAGCGCGCGGCCCACCACCAACTGGTGGACGTCATAGCCCATTCCGACTCTGATCATGATGCTTTTCTTATTTCTTTCAGTTGCGAGCGGTATCCCGGTATTCCGGTATTCCGTTATACCGACCCGGCATTCCGGCATTCCGGTATTCCGTTATCCCGCCATCCCGCTATTTCCTAAATAAATCCTTAATACCGTCCATGTCGAAAGCCAGGGTGAAGCGCAGCGTCTGGTCGAGCGGGTTGCTGCGTGCCGTAGAGATGACGTAGCCCACGTCAAGCGAGAAGACACTCATGCGGAAACCGCCACCGACGGTGAAATATTTGCGGTTACCCTTGTTCTCACTCTCGTGGTGATAACCGGCACGCAGCGAGAACTGGTCGTGGTAGATGTATTCGGCACCGATGCTCCACTGTATCTCCTGCAGCTCCTCCTTGAAGCCGCCGGGAGCATCATGGAAACTCTTGAAGATGCCGGCAATGGAGCTGACGTCGTTATATTCCTCAATGACGCGCTGCTCGTAGTCCTCCTTCGACTCGCCGTCGTTCTGTTTGGGCAGCGTGGGCACTAACAGCTTGTTGGCGTCAGCAGAGATGCTAAAGCGGTTGTACTCGTCGACGGGAACCATGAGGGCGGCACCCAGACGCAGGTTGGCAGGCAGGAAGTTGGAACGGTCGTCACCGAAGTAGGTGATTTTTGAGCCTACATTGGAGATGTTGAGTCCCAAGCCCAACTGGCACTCGCGCTGGCCGATGTTGATGTAGTTGTTGTAGTAGCAGGCCAGGTCAGCGGCAAAAGCCGATGCAGGCGACGCATCCTCGGTGTAGTCGTAGCGCAGGTCACTGTGCAGCCAGCGTATGGCGGCGGCAATGGAGAACTTCTCGCTGAGCATCAGCGAGGCACCGACGTCGATGGACATCTCGTAGGGCTTCACCGTCATGGCGTTCTCTTCCAACGACGTCATCACCTCGCCTAACGAGAAGTAGCGCAGCGAACCGCTCACCGCCGCATAGTCGCCTATGCGGTAGTAACCGGCCACGTAGGCCAGGTCGATGTCGTTCACCAACTGGCGCAGCCACGGCGTGTAGTTCAGCGCTATGCCCGCGCGGCTGATGCAGAACGGGTACTTGGCCGGGTTCCAATACTGCGAGTTGACGTCAGGGTCGGTGGCCACGCCGACATCGCCCATACCGGCAGCCCTGGCGTCAGGGGCGATGGTCTGCGAGATGACGGCATGTTCAATGGGATTGAACTGGCTCTTCGTGTCCTGTGCCGACGCTGACAGGGCAATCGTCAGGCACACTGCCGTAACTATTATCTTCACTTTTGTCTTCATTTGCTTATTGATGGGTTAATACTATCAGTTTCTTGGCTTTCGAGGCATAGCTGCTACCGTCGCTGCTGATGCGCAGGCGATAGAGGTAGACACCCGTCTGCAGGCGGCGACCGCCGTCGACGGTGAGGTCCCAGTCTACGGTGTAGGCATTGTCGGTAGACACGCCCGCCTCGCTGTACGTCCACAGGTGGCGTCCGGAGATGTCGAACACGTCAAGCACGACGTCCATGCTGCTGCCCGTCCGGTCGTGCAGGATGCGGAACGACGTGGACGTGGACGCCGGGTTGATGGTACACTCCACATCGAAGAACACCGGCTCCAGCCCCTTCACTACGTTGAACGTCAGCTCCGTCGTCGACGAGTTGTTCAGCACGTCCCACGCGCGGAACAGCAGTTTGTGCTCGCCGTACGTCAGCGTGGGGATGTTGTAGCCCACGGTACCGCTGGTGTAGCTGCCGAAGTCGTACTGGAAGTAGTCGTTCAGCGAGTAGGTCTGTGCCATCTCGCCGTCGATGATGAGCTGCAGGTCGTGGCCGATGCCGCTGCCCGTGCTGTTGATGCCGTCTTCGTCGCTCAGCTGGGCCACGAAGTAGGGGGTGGGATTGACGTTGCCGCCGTTGGCGAACGACGCGCTGTTCAGGTAGCAGTAGATGCTGGGGCCCACTCCGGTGTTGCCGACGTCGCCGCTGCCGTTAAACACGAGCTGGTCGGTCAGTCCGTTGGCCTTCTGTGTCTTGTCGCCGTTGATGGCGTAAAGGTTGATGAGCCCCGTAAGGTCGGAGTAGCTGATGTCCTTGGGGACGGCAAAGCTGAACTTGAACGTGCCGTCCTTCACCTGGTTGCTGCCGCTGAAGATGACGTTCAGGCGGTCGTAGTAGGTGAAGGCTCTGCTGGCTTCCGATGCGTCGTTGAGCTTGCAGGTGACCAGCTCGCTGGCATCACGGACGACAGCCGACAGGGTACCGTCGAAGCCCGTGGCCGTCTGGCCGTCCGGGCTGGTGACGTGGCCGCTGACAGTGGCCGTGGAGCCGGCGCCTATCGTCAGCACCTTGCCTGCCGACACGGGCACGTCGTTGATGGCATCCACCGTAATGCCCATGGTGGGCGCGGCCAGCCGCATGGCTGGGTCGCCTAACAGGCTGTACTGCAACTTGTTCAGTGTACGGTCGGTGGAGTAGACCGGCATTCCATTGCTGTAGCCGGTGAAGATGCCCGTCTCTATCAGCTCGTTCTTGGCGCGGCGTGCAGCCTCGCCTATGGGCGTCACGCGCCCTTCGCTGTCCTTGGCTAAGACATGGCGGGTGAAAGCCAGGTTCATCAGCTTGTTATAGGTCTGGTAAACGGTACGGGTGGTACCGAAGAAGGCCACGGCACCGCCTCGCTTGTTGAGCATGGCCGTCTCGCCGATGTTGGCCTCCTGCCCGTCAAAGGGCATGATGTCGCACGACGCGGTAAGCCACAGCGGCAGGTTGGCCGACGTGTTCTCGAAGTCGGCGAGTCTCAGCACGTACTCATGCGATATGGCGTCGGCTCTTCCGTGGCCGGCGTAGTTCATCATCAGCGCACCCTGCTGCATCTGCTGCTTAATGAGCCGCGTCACGTCAGGGTAGGTATTGCCTGTCGACGTGCTGACGCGGGTGTACGCGTCCCACATGATGCGCTTCACCTGATAGGAGGGGTATAGCTGCTCCACCATCCTCGCCACCGTGTCGGCATCGGCCATGTGGGCGTTCTCGTTGCCGTCGTCGCCCATGAAGCAGAGCACGTTCTGCCACGCGCCGGCATGGTCGTTGTTCACGTAGCTGACAATCTTGTCCACCACGATGGCGGCATCGTCGGCGGTACGCCCGGTGATGCGGCCTACCGCCACGTCGGACTTGCCCACGCGCATGTCGCCGCCCTCGCCGTCGTCCAACAGTCCGAAGTAGTCGTCGCTGACGTAGCAGTCGGTGGCACTGTACGAGTTCTCGCTCTCGTAGCACAGCAGGAAGTCGTCGGGACTCTCGCCCGCCCACGCGCTGCTCAGCATGCGGTTGTCCCACGCGCCGTCGCCCATCAGCAGCAGGTAGCGCGGCATGTCGGCGTCGGTCTCGGCGCGGTCGTACAGCATCTTCATATAGCGGCGGTAGGCATTGGCGTCGGGCGTGCCGCTACTGAACTCGTTGAACAGCTCGTCGGCGGGCACGATGCGCACGCGAAGGCCGTCCTGCTGTTCGTGCAGGGTCTTCAGACGCTCAGCCTGTCCTAACAGTTTCTGGGTAGTGGGAATGATGATGACCATGTCGACGGCCGTGTCGGCGTGGTGGTCCTGGTTGGTGATGCCGTAGACGTATTCCGGCGTCGGGAACGTCGCCGTCAGGTCGGGGGCGCTGGCAGCCTCCACGCTGTGCAGCGCAATGTAGTCTAAGCGCAGCGTGCTGTTGGTGCCGCCGGTATGGGTGATGGTGACGGTGTTGGTGGGATTCAGGACGACGTGGAAGGTGCGCTGACTGGTGCGCATCGACTCGTAGGTGCCTGACGGACTGATGCTGATGGTACCGGCCTTCTCGCCGTTGATGGTGATGTCGGCGGTGGCGCTGTTGCCGTTGCCCGTCGTGTAGGCCGACAGGGCCACGGTCACGCGTCCCGACAGCGTGTTGGCATTGGCCGTCACCGTGTAGTCGCGGCTCGTGCCCACGGTGAACGGGCGGGCGTCGTACAGGTTGCGACCGCCGTGATACCACGCGTAGTCGTCCACTTCGTACAGCGTGTTGTAGTCGTCGGCCGTCGGGTAGCATGCGCTTAGGAACTGCTCTTCGCTGACGGTGGCGGGCGCGCCGTCGCTCTCGGTCAGGAAGTAGTAGCCGTAGGCGGAATAGGGGTTGCGAATGCGGTTGTCGCTGCTGTCCCACGTCATGGGACCGACGGCGTAGAACAGGCGGTGGTCGCCGACCTGACAGGTGGCTACCTCCTGCAGGTCGTCGGTGGCTGCCACGTAGTCGGCCGTCAGCAGTTCGGGCTGCAAGGCGCCGCCATAGCCGTAGAGCTTGACTTTCGACAGGTCGCTGAAGCCGGCCTGGCGCACGAGTTCCTGCGTAAGCTGGTAGATGCCGCTCTGCGCCACGCGTATCTTCACCCAGCGGCCCGTGGCTAACACGGAGTGGGCGGCGTAGCGGTCGGCGGCGGCACGCGCACGCCGGGTCTGCCGGCGGCCGGTGGCTTCCACTTTCAGCATGAAGCTCACCAACTTCTGATACTGACCGTCGCGGTACACCAACGGCACAAACGACGTCACCAGCTCACCCTCCTTCCGGTCAACGCTGACCAACTGCGTAATCTCGGGCAGCGCGGGCAGCGCAGCGTCCGTAATGGACTGGTAGCGTCGCACGTCGCCCTCGCTCATGGGTATGAACTCGGGATAGGCTATGCTGACGCTATACACCGAGTCGGCATAGTGGCGCCCTAAGGGCAGCTTGCAGGTGAACACGGGCAGCAACGAGTCTATCCTGACCTCGTCGGCGGTCAGGTTGAAGAACCGCTGCGCGCTGACCGTCACACTGGTCAGCAGCAGCATTACACCTATTATTATATAACGTCGCGTCACTTGCAGTTAAATTCCAATACTTTCCGTTCTTCCAACCACCCTTCCAAGTGGTCGTCGATGTGCACGGGACCTACGCCTGCCGGCGTTCCCGTATAGAGCAGGTCGCCCGTCTTCAGGGTGAAGAACTGCGATATGTAGGCTATCAGCTCGTCTATCTTGTAGAGCATGTCGCTCGTACGGCCTTCCTGCACCGTCCGCCCGTTGATGTCGAGATGGAAATGCAGGGCCTGCACGTCCAGCAGTTTCTCCTTCGCCACCCAGTCGCCTATGACGGCCGAACCGTCGAAACCCTTGCACAGATCCCAGGGCAGTCCCTTCTGGCGGGCCTCGCGCTGCACGTCGCGCGCGGTGAAGTCGATGCCTACGGTCACGGCGTCGTAGTAGCGGTGGGCAAAGCGCGCGGGAATGCTCTTGCCCAAGCGGCTGATGCGCACCACCAACTCCGTCTCGTAGTCCACCTGCGCGCTCCAGTCGGGTATGAAGAACGGCTTGTGGTCCTTCAGCAACGCGGAGTCGGCTTTGGTGAAGATGACGGGCTTCTCCGGTTTATATAACGCACCATCCAGCTCTTTATTGTGCTGGATGTAGTTCATTCCTATGCCAAATATTTTCATAATTTACGCCTTTAGTGGTGCAAAGTTACTATTTTTTAGTAAATTTGCAGCGCAAATGAAGAAGTTTTTGACCATACTGCTGCTCGCGCTGGCGTGCGCCGCCCAGGCACAGACACCGGCCGACCCGCGCAGCATTGCCATGACGGGCGTGCCCATAGAAGGCCCCATCGACAGCCTTGACGTGTCGCTGCGCGAGCACGGCTTCACCGCGTGGGGACAGTCCGACGACGGCGAGGACTACTACTACCGGGGACTGTTCTACGGCTTCCGCGCCAAGCTCATCGTCACCGTCGAACCGCAGACGCGCCTCGTACAGTCGGCATACGTCACCATAGGCCCGTACAGCACGCAGAAGATGTTGGACAAAAACCTCAACTACTTCCTCTACAAACTGCAGCACGACAACGGCGAGCTCACCCCAAGGGACGGCTCGTGGTTCTACATCGACGACTACGGCAGCATCAAGGTCTCCGTCGTCACCCTCGACAACGGAGCACACGAAATAGGTGTCCTCTACCTCAACACGGCACCCTACTACAAGGACGCACTCACCCGAGGACTGCACGGCAACGTGCAGGAGGTGGTCACTGAGAACGCACTCGCCGAGGAGCAGTTTCTGCACTTCCACAACAACGGACAGGTGGAGAACCTCGACCTCGTGGAGCGGCACTACGACCGCTACGGATACCTGCTGACGGCACGCATGAAGGAAAAGGAGGGGTACAGCAGCGTGCACTACACCTACGACGACAGCCGACGGCTCGTCCGACGCACGCTGCTCAACGAGCAGGCAGGCATCAGCTACACCAACGAGTACACCTACAACGACCTCGGCGAGCCGCTCACCGAGCAGCAGAAGGTGTTCGACAAGAACAAAGAGTGCCTCATGACCATCAACATGCGGTACGACTACCTGACGCGCGACGACAACGGCAACTGGACCGGCAACTCGCTGACCTTCACCTATTGGGAGAAAGGCACCAAAGCCCGCCAGTCCACCGTCCTCCAGAAGCGCACCCTCACCTACTGGGAATAGACAACCGTCTTTCGCGCGCGTACATATAATTATATTGCAGCCTTTTAAGAAGCAAGAAGCAAGAGGCAAGAAGCAAGAGAATACACTATTGGGTTCCTCATAGGGAGGGTTTACCAACATTTCTCTTGCTTCTTGCCTCTTGCTTCTTGCTTCTAAAAAACTCTTGCTTCTTGCCTCTCAAAAGTTGTTGCGCTGCCGCGCAATGATGAATGAGGAAAATGGTAATCAGTCCCCCTCCTTGGAAAGGAGGGGTTAGGGGTGGTTGATTATGCCAGTTGACAGTGTCAAATTCGCTGTAGTCATCAACCACCCCCGGCCCCTCCTTTCCAAGGAGGGGAGCTATAACGGCTCCGTGCTTCTTGCTTCTAAAAAACCTCTTGCTTCTAAAAATCCTTCGTGTCTTCGTGTCTTTGTGTTCCATAAATAATTTCGTCCCAAGTTGTTTTTTATCATTACTTGTTTTTAAAATATTTAAAAATACTAAAATACTCCTGTAAAACAAAGCTAAGAAGAGTAAAAACCGCCTAAATACACGGCCTGCGGCTGATAAAAGACATTTTTTTTGGCACTTTTTCAAAAAAATGTGCAAAAATCCTTGCAGAATAGCAAATTAATGCCTATATTTGCACCCAAAAACGTGACTCCGGGCCGGAGACGCGTTGAAAGAACGTGAGAGAATAGAGAACAAATAACACTTTTATTTATTAATCAAATTTAAACAAACGTATGAACAAAACAAAGTTTTTTAGTTCGCTGCTCGTGGTAGCACTGTTCGCTGCTGCTACGAGTGTGTTCACGTCTTGTAAGGATTATGATGACGACATCAACAACCTGCAGAAGCAGATTGACAACCTGTCGTCATCGCTGAAGTCCGACATCACGTCGCTTCAGACCAGCCTTACAACCGAGCTGAACACCGTTAAGAGCCAGCTGTCGACAGCCCAGCAGAACCTGCAGGCTGCCATCGACAAGAAGGCTGACGCTTCGGCTGTTTCCGCTCTGGAGACAAAAATCAACGGCTACGAGGCTAGGATTTCCGGTCTGGAGACTCAGCTGGCCAGCATCGAGGAGGCTCAGAAGCAGTACGCCACCAAGGGCGACATTGCTGACCTGGCTCTCGTCTATGCCACCATCACCGGTGACATCGAGCCGCTGAAGAAGGCCATCGAGGAGGCTCAGGGTGCCATTGGCGCTGCCAATGAAGCCGCTGCCGACGCTGCTGCCGCCGTCGAAAACGAGGCTGCCGACCGCAAGGCTGCCATCGAGGCTGTCCAGAAGAACATCGAGGACCAGCAGAAGGCTCTCGAAGACCTGGAGAAGAAGCTGCAGGAGAAGATTGACGCTGTGGCTGCTGCCTCCGGCGATGCCGAGCAGGTGAAGAAGCTGGTCGCTGCCATCGAGGAGATGAAGGAGAAGCTCGCCAACTACGACGCTCTCACTAAGGATGTCGCTACCCTGAAGACCGACATGCAGAAGCTGAGCGAGGAGCTGAACAAGAAGATCTCTGACCAGGCTAACATCCTGAACGTCTTCGTCAACAAGCGCCTCACCTCTCTCGTGCTGATGCCCGACTTCTACTGGGAGGGTATCGAAGGCATCGAGGTGCCCATGGCTCCCGTCTATCTCTTCGAGCAGACCAAGGAGACTTACAAGTTCACCTACACTGTCATCGATCCTACCTTGGGTAACCAGGAGGTGAAGGTCACCGTACAGAACCCCATGGGCTTCTACGTGTACGACAAGGACAAGAAGTTTGTGGTCTACAACTCGGAGACCAAGGACATCTGGGATAACCCGGAGCGTAAGTGGAGTCCCGCCTCTTTGGTCTACAACGACTTCTACTTCGTTCAGAAGAACGAAAAGGATATCCTGCTTGAGACCATGCTGCGTCCGGGTGCTGTGGCTAAGTACCACGTCAACCCGACCACCGCTAATCTGGAGGGTATGAAGATTGACTTCTTCGAGAACGACGCTGAGGTCTACACCCGTAACGGTTCTGACTTCATCGAGGCAACTCCGCGCGAGGCTACCTTCAAGAAGGACGGTCTGAATACCTACGAGAACGGCATCCTGAGCATTCCGTTTGACGTAAATGAGGAGAATGTGTTCGGTCTGTTCGTTAACTGGGCATACGGTGCCGATACTGAAGTGATATACAGAACAGGTGATGGTCCTAACGACTTTACTTTCGATTATGAGCCGTTCTGGGGACAACTGCAGAGATTTGGCTATACTGGACATGGAACAGGCTATGATATCTTCTTTGACAGGGAAAATTTGGAACGGGGCACCACTCCGCTGCCGTTCCTCGCTGCTCAGCTGAGCTCCGGCGACACCATCGTTACCTCTGACTATGCTGTTGTTACTCCCGCCCTCATCAACATCGTGGCCCTGGCTGACAACGCCGCAGAGCAGAAGATTGACGGTCAGGACACTTACTTCGGCACACTTTCCTACTGCGATTGGAAGGTTCGCGAGCGTCACCTCTACGAGTCTGTCGGTTACGACGGCGCTAACGACCAGGACAGCTACGGTGCTATCCCCATGCCCGCTACTCACAGCGTAGCATACGACGGCAGCATCGACCTGTCTGAGTTCGTTGAGACTCACTACGACTATCAGACTTACGCCCGCTACGGACAGAGCAGTGTTTGTCAGACCATGACCGACGAGCAGTTGGAGCAGCTGGGTCTGCACTACGAGTACACCATCGTCAACTACACCACTGGTGAGGAGACCACCAGCCAGTCTGCCCACATCGAGCAGGACAAGGCCAACCCCGCTGTGTTCTATCCCCGTTCAGTGACGGAGGACGGTAAGACCATCACCGGCAAGACCGCTACCCGTGAGGTTGTCGGCCGTGAGCCGCTGGTTCGTGTCGACCTCGTTTACACGGATGCTAAGACAGGTGCTAAGGCCATCATCCGCTACGGTTACATCAAGCTGCGCATCGTCGACCAGAAGTCGGCTGACATGAACGTCACCATCAACCTGAGCGACATCTACATGAACTGCGGCGACAGCGCCAAGGTGACATGGTCGCAGATGGAGAACCTCATCCTCGCTAAGCTCGGCACCAACGGTATGCTGAAGCAGGAGTTCGAGAAGAACTACTACCTCGAGGTTGCCGGCGGTTACGAGAACATGCCTTACATCAACCCGGCTGCTGCTGGTGTCTCTGACCCCGCTGGTGACCTGTACACAGGTGCTGCTGCCAACAAGTGGTGGGCTGCCCGCTACTACATCAACGAGGACGGCGAGTACGCTCTCGCACAGGATGTGGACGATGTTGATGACCAGGAAGATCTGCCCACTGGCGACGACGCATACAAGACCTGGACCGCTGACAACAACTGGTTCGGCCGCGTATGGTACACCCCGCACGACAACTCGACCACCGGTCACAACTGGGACGAGAACACCAACGTGCTCGTATGGCAGTTCGACAACACGATTGCCGGTCAGTCGAACATGACTCAGGACGGTTACGAGAACATGATTAAGGTGGTCAACGCTACCTATGCTTCTAAGGGTCTGAACCAGAAGGAGCTCTCTACCATTGTTCGCTTCGTCAACAAGATTAACGGTACCTCTATCTGGGTGAAGCTCGTACTCGCTGTCGGTAAGGTTCACTTCGCTTACGGCGACATCAACCGCCGCGTGCTCGACCACTGGTATGACTACAAGCAGGGCTATCGTGACAACACGGCTGACACCATCGAGGTGTACGCTAACGTTCCCACTCCCGCTGAGGTTGCTCAGGCTCCGCTGACCACCACTTCGTTCGAGAAGGATCTGAAGGAGTACTGGCTCGGCAAGAAGGTCATTCCGTTCATCTACGACGCTGCTCACTTCGACAAGTTCTGGAGCAAGGGTGCTGACAACAAGCTCTACACTGCTGACGACTCTTACCTCGGCGAGGTAACCTTCCAGTTCCGTCTGCCGAAGAAGGGTGAGAACACAGTCGACATCGACGCTGACAAGAAGGGCGTATGGAAGGTTGACGGTATCTCCGGCAACACCTACGAGCTCTACCTCGACAACAATAATACTGAGATCTGGGCTAAGAAGAATGCAAGTGCCGGCATGAGCGATAAGGAGCTCATCTGCGAAATCTCTGCTGACGGTGTCATCAAGTACGCAGGACGCGACGGTGCCGGTATGGCTAACGCTTCTAAGAAGTCTAAGGGTATCGTTGACCCGTACACCGCTACTGCTGACCAGAACAACGTGGTTAACGGTGCTGCTGCCGACATTCTGAACCTCATCGGTATGTACGACGCTACTGGCAAGTACCAGAAGGATGTCTACCTGACTGGTCACGCTAAGCGCACCTTCGCTGCTTACATCGAGATCAAGGTGGCTAACGACTGCTACGCTCCGCTGATTGGCAAGAACTACTTCAACGTACGCTTCCTGCGCCCGATCAACGTATGGCCTGCTGAGAAGAAGGTGACCGACGCTCTGAACAAGACCGAGTTCATCAACATCTGGGAGCTCCTCTACATCCGCGACTGGCGTACCTACGCTGTTGTCATGGACAAGATGACCCAGAAGTTCGGCGACAAGGCTGTCTCTGGCACTGGTCTCGACGGCAAGACCTACGGTAAGAAGGATGTCGTATTCTTCGACGAGGGTAACGTACCTTACAGCTTCTACAACATCACCAACCTCTACGTACGTCGTAACGAGATTCGCAGTGATGCTTATCTGGAGCCTGCTAAGCGTACCACGCTGACCAACGCTGCTGACATCAAGAAGCTCTACAGCATCGAGGAGATCCCGGCTCTGACCAACGGAGACACGCAGTACCTGAAGATTATCCCGAAGAGCGCTGCTAACGACAGCTACAGCGTTGCTGGAACTATTGGTCAGGTGGCTTCGTTCAAGGCTGACGACGTGCTGGCTTACACCAACAACGGTGGTGTCGTGAGTCAGTTCCACATCTACGTACCCATCGCAGTAGAGTATCCGTGGGGTGCCCTCCGCATCTACACGCAGACCGCTTGGGCTGTCATCACTGTCGACCCGACGGTTGGTAACTAGTAATCTATTCTCTGATAGATTTCAAAGAGATCTATTATAACGCAAGGAGGGGTGTCAATACGCTTGGCACCCCTCCTGTTTGAAAAGAGAACACCCTAAAAATACAACAATGAAAAAAATACTTTTATTCGCCGCTGCCGCCCTCGTACTCGGACAGACGCTGACATCGTGCTCGTCGTGCTCCAGCAAAAAGGACGACGTGACGGCAACAGAAACAGCACTGGAACCGCAGTTTGTGTTCACCAAAGAGGACACCACGCGCGTGCGCGAGCTGGTGGAACAGTTCTGCAACGCCATGCAGAACAAGGACATCAAAGCTGCCCTCGACATGATTTACTTCGTCAAACGCGACAGCGTGGTGGAACTGAACCCGGCAGCCAAGAAGCGCCAGGGCGTGGCCCTCGGCATGATAGCCGGAAAGGCCCGCTACGAGCTGGACCGCATCACCTTCGTCAACAACTTCGACAACGAGGCCAAGATTGACATCACCCTCTTCGAGAAGGAGGATGGCGACCCCCGTCCCAACAAGACGTCGTTCTACTTCGCCCCCGTGCGCCGCGACGGTCAGTGGTATCTCTCCACCAAGGACAACATGACGGACACCCGCACCGACATCCGCGTCAAAGCCGAGCGCGAGGCCAAGAAGGCTGCTGCCGCCGCTGAAGCTGCCGCGGAAGAAGAGTAAAAAGCAAGAAGCAATTTTGCCTCTAAAAAACCCTTCGTGTCTTCGTGTCTTTGTGTTCCATTAAATATTCTGCGGATTTATTTTTAACTGAACACAAAGACACAAAGACACGAAGTTTTTTCATACCCTTGAAACGTCAAGAGTAGAGTTTTAGAGAAGCAAGAAGCAAGAGGCAAGAAGCAAGAGAAATGTTGGTAAACCCTCCCTATGAGGAACCCAATAGTGTATTCTCTTGCTTCTTGCCTCTTGCTTCTTGCTTCTTAAAAGGCTGCAATATAATTATATGTACGCGCGCGAAAGACGGTTGTCTATTCCCAGTAGGTGAGGGTGCGCTTCTGGAGGACGGTGGACTGGCGGGCTTTGGTGCCTTTCTCCCAATAGGTGAAGGTCAGCGAGTTGCCGGTCCAGTTGCCGTTGTCGTCGCGCGTCAGGTAGTCGTACCGCATGTTGATGGTCATGAGGCACTCTTTGTTCTTGTCGAACACCTTCTGCTGCTCGGTGAGCGGCTCGCCGAGGTCGTTGTAGGTGTACTCGTTGGTGTAGCTGATGCCTGCCTGCTCGTTGAGCAGCGTGCGTCGGACGAGCCGTCGGCTGTCGTCGTAGGTGTAGTGCACGCTGCTGTACCCCTCCTTTTCCTTCATGCGTGCCGTCAGCAGGTATCCGTAGCGGTCGTAGTGCCGCTCCACGAGGTCGAGGTTCTCCACCTGTCCGTTGTTGTGGAAGTGCAGAAACTGCTCCTCGGCGAGTGCGTTCTCAGTGACCACCTCCTGCACGTTGCCGTGCAGTCCTCGGGTGAGTGCGTCCTTGTAGTAGGGTGCCGTGTTGAGGTAGAGGACACCTATTTCGTGTGCTCCGTTGTCGAGGGTGACGACGGAGACCTTGATGCTGCCGTAGTCGTCGATGTAGAACCACGAGCCGTCCCTTGGGGTGAGCTCGCCGTTGTCGTGCTGCAGTTTGTAGAGGAAGTAGTTGAGGTTTTTGTCCAACATCTTCTGCGTGCTGTACGGGCCTATGGTGACGTATGCCGACTGTACGAGGCGCGTCTGCGGTTCGACGGTGACGATGAGCTTGGCGCGGAAGCCGTAGAACAGTCCCCGGTAGTAGTAGTCCTCGCCGTCGTCGGACTGTCCCCACGCGGTGAAGCCGTGCTCGCGCAGCGACACGTCAAGGCTGTCGATGGGGCCTTCTATGGGCACGCCCGTCATGGCAATGCTGCGCGGGTCGGCCGGTGTCTGTGCCTGGGCGGCGCACGCCAGCGCGAGCAGCAGTATGGTCAAAAACTTCTTCATTTGCGCTGCAAATTTACTAAAAAATAGTAACTTTGCACCACTAAAGGCGTAAATTATGAAAATATTTGGCATAGGAATGAACTACATCCAGCACAATAAAGAGCTGGATGGTGCGTTATATAAACCGGAGAAGCCCGTCATCTTCACCAAAGCCGACTCCGCGTTGCTGAAGGACCACAAGCCGTTCTTCATACCCGACTGGAGCGCGCAGGTGGACTACGAGACGGAGTTGGTGGTGCGCATCAGCCGCTTGGGCAAGAGCATTCCCGCGCGCTTTGCCCACCGCTACTACGACGCCGTGACCGTAGGCATCGACTTCACCGCGCGCGACGTGCAGCGCGAGGCCCGCCAGAAGGGACTGCCCTGGGATCTGTGCAAGGGTTTCGACGGTTCGGCCGTCATAGGCGACTGGGTGGCGAAGGAGAAACTGCTGGACGTGCAGGCCCTGCATTTCCATCTCGACATCAACGGGCGGACGGTGCAGGAAGGCCGTACGAGCGACATGCTCTACAAGATAGACGAGCTGATAGCCTACATATCGCAGTTCTTCACCCTGAAGACGGGCGACCTGCTCTATACGGGAACGCCGGCAGGCGTAGGTCCCGTGCACATCGACGACCACTTGGAAGGGTGGTTGGAAGAACGGAAAGTATTGGAATTTAACTGCAAGTGACGCGACGTTATATAATAATAGGTGTAATGCTGCTGCTGACCAGTGTGACGGTCAGCGCGCAGCGGTTCTTCAACCTGACCGCCGACGAGGTCAGGATAGACTCGTTGCTGCCCGTGTTCACCTGCAAGCTGCCCTTAGGGCGCCACTATGCCGACTCGGTGTATAGCGTCAGCATAGCCTATCCCGAGTTCATACCCATGAGCGAGGGCGACGTGCGACGCTACCAGTCCATTACGGACGCTGCGCTGCCCGCGCTGCCCGAGATTACGCAGTTGGTCAGCGTTGACCGGAAGGAGGGTGAGCTGGTGACGTCGTTTGTGCCGTTGGTGTACCGCGACGGTCAGTATCAGAAGTTGGTGAGCTTCATGCTGAAAGTGGAAGCCACCGGCCGCCGGCAGACCCGGCGTGCGCGTGCCGCCGCCGACCGCTACGCCGCCCACTCCGTGTTAGCCACGGGCCGCTGGGTGAAGATACGCGTGGCGCAGAGCGGCATCTACCAGCTTACGCAGGAACTCGTGCGCCAGGCCGGCTTCAGCGACCTGTCGAAAGTCAAGCTCTACGGCTATGGCGGCGCCTTGCAGCCCGAACTGCTGACGGCCGACTACGTGGCAGCCACCGACGACCTGCAGGAGGTAGCCACCTGTCAGGTCGGCGACCACCGCCTGTTCTACGCCGTCGGTCCCATGACGTGGGACAGCAGCGACAACCGCATTCGCAACCCCTATTCCGCCTACGGCTACTACTTCCTGACCGAGAGCGACGGCGCGCCCGCCACCGTCAGCGAAGAGCAGTTCCTAAGCGCATGCTACCCGACGGCCGACGACTACAACACGCTGTACGAAGTGGACGACTACGCGTGGTATCACGGCGGTCGCAACCTGTACGACGCCCGCCCGTTCACCGTGGGCACGAGCCGCGACTACACGGTGACGGCCAATGCCAACACGCTGTCGGGACGCGTGACCGTGGCCCTGTCGGCCTACACGACGGGCAACGGCAACAGCGCCACCGCCGACATCACCATCAACGGCGAGAAGGCCGGTACCATCAGCATCAGTCCGTCAGGCACCTACGAGTCGATGCGCACCAGTCAGCGCACCTTCCACGTCGTCCTGAATCCCACCAACACCGTCACCATCACCCATACCGGCGGCACCAACAGCACGCTGCGCTTAGACTACATTGCGCTGCACAGCGTGGAGGCTGCCAGCGCCCCCGACCTGACGGCGACGTTCCCGACGCCGGAATACGTCTACGGCATCACCAACCAGGACCACCACGCCGACACGGCCGTCGACATGGTCATCATCATTCCCACTACCCAGAAACTGTTAGGACAGGCTGAGCGTCTGAAGACCCTGCACGAACAGCAGGACGGCCTTCGCGTGCGCATCGTGCCCGCCGACGAGCTGTTCAACGAGTTCAGTAGCGGCACGCCCGACGCCAATGCCTACCGCCGCTATATGAAGATGCTGTACGACCGCGCCGAGACCGACGCCGACATGCCGCGCTACCTGCTGCTGATGGGCGACGGCGCGTGGGACAACCGCATGCTGAGCAGCGCGTGGGCGGGCGAGAGTCCCGACGACTTCCTGCTGTGCTACGAGAGCGAGAACTCGTACAGTGCCACCGACTGCTACGTCAGCGACGACTACTTCGGACTGTTGGACGACGGCGAGGGCGGCGACATGCGCGTGGGCAAGTCCGACGTGGCGGTAGGCCGCATCACCGGGCGTACCGCCGACGATGCCGCCATCGTGGTGGACAAGATTGTCAGCTACGTGAACAACGACCATGCCGGCGCGTGGCAGAACGTGCTCTGCTTCATGGGCGACGACGGCAACGAGAACGCCCACATGGCCGATGCCGACACGGTGGCGAGGATGGTGGAGCAGCTATACCCCTCCTATCAGGTGAAGCGCATCATGTGGGACGCGTACACCCGCGTCAGCACGTCGACAGGCAATACCTACCCTGACGTGACGCGGCTCATTAAGCAGCAGATGCAGCAGGGTGCGCTGATGATGAACTACGCCGGCCACGGAAGAGCCGACGCCATATCGCATGAGTACGTGCTGAGACTCGCCGACTTCGAGAACACGTCGGCCAACCTGCCGCTGTGGCTTACCGCGTCGTGCGACATCATGCCCTTTGACGGGCAGGAGGCCAACATCGGCGAGACGGCCATGCTCAACAAGCGAGGCGGTGCCGTGGCCTTCTTCGGTACCACCCGTACCGTTTACCAGACCTATAACAAGCTGATGAACCTGGCTTTCACCCGCCATGTCTTAGCCAAGGACAGCGAAGGGCGCGTGACGCCCATAGGCGAGGCTGCACGCCGCGCCAAGAACGAGCTGATAGAGACGGGCATCTTCACCGGCTACAGCAATGGAATGCCGGTCTACTCCACCGACCGTACACTGAACAAGTTGCAGTACAGCCTGTTAGGCGACCCAGCCATGCGGCTGGCCGCGCCCACCATGGGCATTACGGTGGATGCCATCAACGACGTGCCCGTGTCGGCAGGCAAGGTGCTGACGATAGGCGCCGGCTCCACGGCCACTGTCAGCGGCCACGTCACCAGCCCGGACGGCCAGACGGCCACGGGCTTCGACGGTACCCTGTCGGCTGTCGTCCGTGATGCCAGCGAGCTGGTCACCTGCAAGCTCAACGACGCATCGGAAGCCAGCAGAGCCTTCACCTACTACGACCGCCTGAACGTCATCTTCAGCGGCAGCAACCAGGTGAAGGACGGCACGTTCAAGTTCAGCTTTGCCGTCCCCAAGGACATCAGCTACTCCGACCTTACGGGGCTCATCAACCTTTACGCCATCAACGGCGACAAGACACAGAAGGCCAACGGACTGACCGACCAGCTCGTGTTTAACGGCAGCGGCGACGTCGGCAACACCGGAGTGGGCCCCAGCATCTACTGCTACCTGAACAGCGCGTCGTTCGCCAACGGCGGCAACGTCAATCCCACCCCCTACTTCGTGGCCCAGCTGAGCGACGAAGACGGCATCAACAGCACGGGCAGCGGCATCGGCCACGACCTGCAGCTCATCATCGACGGCGAGATGGCACAGACCTACTCGCTGAACGACTACTTCCAGTACGACTTCGGCAGCTACACCAGCGGTACCGTGGGCTACAACATCCCCACGCTGACGTACGGCGAGCACAAACTGCTGTTCCGCGCGTGGGACGTGCTGAACAACTCGTCGACGACGGAGCTGACGTTCAACGTAGTGAAGGGGCTGGAGCCGGTGTTCTTCGATGTGGAGTGTACCATCAACCCGGCGTCCACGTCCACGTCGTTCCGCATCCTGCACGACCGGACGGGCAGCAGCATGGACGTCGTGCTTGACGTGTTCGACATCTCCGGACGCCACCTGTGGACGTACAGCGAGGCGGGCGTGTCTACCGACAATGCCTACACCGTAGACTGGGACCTCACCGTCGACGGCGGTCGCCGCCTGCAGACGGGTGTCTACCTCTATCGCCTGCGCATCAGCAGCGACGGTAGCAGCTATGCCTCGAAAGCCAAGAAACTGATAGTATTAACCCATCAATAAGCAAATGAAGACAAAAGTGAAGATAATAGTTACGGCAGTGTGCCTGACGATTGCCCTGTCAGCGTCGGCACAGGACACGAAGAGCCAGTTCAATCCCATTGAACATGCCGTCATCTCGCAGACCATCGCCCCTGACGCCAGGGCTGCCGGTATGGGCGATGTCGGCGTGGCCACCGACCCTGACGTCAACTCGCAGTATTGGAACCCGGCCAAGTACCCGTTCTGCATCAGCCGCGCGGGCATAGCGCTGAACTACACGCCGTGGCTGCGCCAGTTGGTGAACGACATCGACCTGGCCTACGTGGCCGGTTACTACCGCATAGGCGACTATGCGGCGGTGAGCGGTTCGCTGCGCTACTTCTCGTTAGGCGAGGTGATGACGTCGTTGGAAGAGAACGCCATGACGGTGAAGCCCTACGAGATGTCCATCGACGTCGGTGCCTCGCTGATGCTCAGCGAGAAGTTCTCCATTGCCGCCGCCATACGCTGGCTGCACAGTGACCTGCGCTACGACTACACCGAGGATGCGTCGCCTGCATCGGCTTTTGCCGCTGACCTGGCCTGCTACTACAACAACTACATCAACATCGGCCAGCGCGAGTGCCAGTTGGGCTTGGGACTCAACATCTCCAATGTAGGCTCAAAAATCACCTACTTCGGTGACGACCGTTCCAACTTCCTGCCTGCCAACCTGCGTCTGGGTGCCGCCCTCATGGTTCCCGTCGACGAGTACAACCGCTTTAGCATCTCTGCTGACGCCAACAAGCTGTTAGTGCCCACGCTGCCCAAACAGAACGACGGCGAGTCGAAGGAGGACTACGAGCAGCGCGTCATTGAGGAATATAACGACGTCAGCTCCATTGCCGGCATCTTCAAGAGTTTCCATGATGCTCCCGGCGGCTTCAAGGAGGAGCTGCAGGAGATACAGTGGAGCATCGGTGCCGAATACATCTACCACGACCAGTTCTCGCTGCGTGCCGGTTATCACCACGAGAGTGAGAACAAGGGTAACCGCAAATATTTCACCGTCGGTGGCGGTTTCCGCATGAGTGTCTTCTCGCTTGACGTGGGCTACGTCATCTCTACGGCACGCAGCAACCCGCTCGACCAGACGCTGCGCTTCACCCTGGCTTTCGACATGGACGGTATTAAGGATTTATTTAGGAAATAGCGGGATGGCGGGATAACGGAATACCGGAATGCCGGAATGCCGGGTCGGTATAACGGAATACCGGAATACCGGGATACCGCTCGCAACTGAAAGAAATAAGAAAAGCATCATGATCAGAGTCGGAATGGGCTATGACGTCCACCAGTTGGTGGTGGGCCGCGCGCTGTGGATTGGCGGCATACGGATAGAACACGAGTTAGGGCTATTAGGGCACAGCGATGCCGACGTGCTGATACATGCCATCTGCGATGCCATACTTGGCGCCGCCAACATGCGCGACATCGGTTTCCATTTCCCTGACACATCAGCCGAGACGGAGAACATGGACAGCAAGATTATCCTGCGGAAAACCATGGAACTTGTGGCGGCCAAAGGTTACAGATTAGGCAACATCGACGCTACCATCTGTGCCGAGCGGCCAAAAATGAACCCGCACATACCGCAGATGCAGCAGTGCATGGCCAACGTCATCGGTACCGATCCCGACAACATCTCCATCAAAGCCACCACTACGGAGAAGTTAGGCTTCACCGGAAGGCAGGAGGGTATATCAGCCTACGCCGTTGTGCTGTTAGAAAAAGACTGAAAAAAGGCAGATTTCGTGTTGTGTGCGCAAACAAACCCTTGATTTAAGTCAAGAACGAAGCCCTTTTCGGATAAAAAACCGCTAAAGGTATTGTGCGAAACGATAAAAGTGCGTACCTTTGCATCGTCAAACAAAAGTTGACGCTTTGACTAAGTGAAGTCGAAGAAATGGTTAATAGATTGTTTTAGGTTAGTAGTAATATTTATAGTTTTAGGTTTTTAGTTATTGGTAAGAAGAAAGTTTTAAATGTGTTAGGATAACAGTGGTCGCCGTGAGGCGCTCATAACTTTCTTTTTTAAATGAATGTTAGTATGAATGAATATATACGCTGTCGCAAGACAGTCCCCCCAGTCGAAAGGCTGGATTTGTTTTGAAAGGATTTTTAGTTAAACATAGGCTTTTTGAACACCACCGCTCGTCGATGAGTCGTGGTGTTTTTCTTTTTTCCCCTTTGTTGAGGTTTTTGTCGGAAAAAAGCCGTATCTTTGCAGCATATTACGACAGTTCATCGGCATGAAGGTACTAATAGTCAACACAAGTGAGCGGACGGGTGGGGCAGCCGTTGCCGCCAACCGGCTGATGGAAGCCCTGAACAGGAACGGCGTGAAAGCCCGGATGCTGGTGCGCGACAAGGACACCAACGCGCTGACCGTCATCGGTCTGTCGCCGTCATGGCGTCTGCAGTGGCACTTCCTGTGGGAACGGCTGGTCATCTGGTTCCACCTGCGGCTCAGTCGGAAGCATTTGTTCGAGATTGATATAGCCAACTGTGGCACCGACATTACGCAGTTGCCGGAGTTTCAGTCGGCCGATGTCATCCATCTGCACTGGGTCAATCAGGGCATGCTTTCGCTGCGTAACATCCGCAAGATACTGGACAGTGGAAAACCCGTGGTATGGACCATGCACGACATCTGGCCAGCTACGGCCATCTGTCACTACGCCCGCGACTGTGAGCAGTTCCATAAGGCGTGCGGCAACTGTCCGCTGTTGCCGGGGCATAGTCCTAAGGGATTGGCCAACCGTGTGTGGCGGCAGAAGCAGCAGATGCTGGAGGGTCGCCGGGTCGCCTACGTCGCCTGTAGCCAGTGGTTGGCAGGCGAGGCCCGCAAGAGTGCGCTGCTGCGGGGACAGACCGTTGTCAGCATTCCCAACACCATTGATACCCGCCAGTTCTGTCCGCAAGACAAGCGGCAGGCCAAGTCGGCCCTCGGTCTGCCCGCCGACAAGCGCATCATCCTCTTTGTATCGCAGCGCGTCACCGACCCGCGCAAGGGCATGCGCTACTTTGTGGACGCCGTGCGCCTGCTGGCCAGGCAACACGCCGACCTTGCCAGCCAGACGGCCATAGCCATCTTAGGCGGTCATGCCGAGGAGGTCGCTTCGCAGTTGTCGCTGCCAGCCTATCCCTTAGGCTATGTCAGTGACCCCAAGCGCATCGTTCAAGTCTATAATGCCGCCGATGTCTTCGTGCTGCCCTCGTTAGAGGACAACCTGCCCAACACGCTGATGGAGGCCATGGCCTGCGGGGTGCCTTGTGTGGGCTTCCGCACGGGCGGCATTCCTGAGATGATAGACCATCGGGAGAACGGCTATGTCGCCGACTTCCAGCAGTCTGCCGACCTGGCGCGGGGCATCTTTTACGTCCTGGCCGAGGCCGATGGCGCTGCGCTCAGCCGTCAGTGTCTGCACAAGGTCGCTCACAGCTATTCGCAGCAGAGCGTGGCCCGCCAATACATCGACATCTATAACCAGCTCTTATGATTTGCATTTCCATAGTCACCATCACCTACAACGCTGCCCGTACGTTGCAGCGCACCTTGGACAGCGTGGCGCGCCAGAGCTACCAGCACTTGGAACACCTCATCGTGGACGGTGCTTCAAGCGACGACACGGTAGCCATTGCACAACGTTATCAGGCGGCTGCCGCCTACGAGGTCAGCATTCAGTCGGAGCCTGACAAGGGACTCTACGACGCTATGAACAAGGGATTGCGCATGGCTACGGGCGACTATGTCGTCTTTCTGAATGCCGGCGACACCCTGCACGCTGCCGACACCTTGGAGACCGTAGTCAAGACCATAGGCAATGGACGGCCTGCCGTCGTCTATGGCGACACCGCCATTACCGACGCTGACGGCCGTTTCCTGCATCTGCGCACCCACCGGCCGCCCAAAGTGCTCACATGGAAGTCGTTTAAGAAGGGTATGCTGGTGTGTCATCAGGCCTTTTACGCCCGTACTGACATCGCACAAAAGATGCCTTACGACCTGCGCTACCGCCACTCGGCCGACGTGGACTGGTGTATCCGCATCATGAAAGAGGCAGACCGCTTGGGCCTGCCTCTTGCCAATACTCATGCTGTTGTTGCTGATTTCGAGGAGGGTGGCGACACTACGCAGCATCACCGCGACTCGTTATGGGAGCGTTTCCACGTCATGTCCTGTCACTACGGGCTGGTGCAGACCGTGCTGCTGCACTGCTGGTTCGTCGTGAGGGCGGTTCTTACTTCACTATTTTCTTCCCGTTGATGACGTAGATGCCGTGCTTCAGCTGGTTCAGGGCTTCGGCTTCTGTAGTGTCTGACGGCAGTATGCGCAGCAAGTGGCCGTCTATGGTGTAGACCTTCAGCAGGCGGTTACCGCCTGTGGTGGCCGTAGGCAGCTGTATGCCTGTCACTGTGCCCTGTAACGCTCCGGCTTCGTTGTAGTAGCCGCCGTTCTTGAAGTCCAGGTCGCTGGTCTGTCCGAAGCTCCCGTTGAAGATGATGTTCGTGGGCAGGGTGGTCAGCGTTCCGGTGTATGTCCACTTCCACACGTTGTTGCCGTTGTTGGTACCCACCTTGGTACAGGCCTGTCCCGGCCATGTGCCGCCTGTGTAGTTGTTCTTGGAGTCCCACGCCCAGCACTTGATGCCGGTATAGCTGGCGGGAGCCTCGAAGAAAGCACACACCTCGCCCTCGCCGACCACGCAGCAGTCAGGGATGGTAAAAGTGTCGTCCTTGATGTTGTCAAGTGCTGAGAGGTCAACGCCGTTGGTGACGTACATCTTGAAGTTGCTGCCTTCGACAGCCAGCTTGTAGCCGTCGGTGTTAGCCGTGGCGGTGCCTAACAGTAGCATGACGTTGCCCTTGGTGCCCTGTACGGTGAGCACGTAGCCGTTGGACGTAGCCTGCTTCGTCACAATGCTGCTCTGACTGTTCAGACCGGCAGCCTTGCGCGTCAGTATCAGCTTCTTGATGGTCGTCTTGTACGTCTTCCAGTGCGACAGCCATACGCACGGTGTGCCTGGCAGCGTCAGAATGAAGGCGTTGGCAGCCTCGACGTTGGCGTATAGCGGACTCTCACCCTGCCGTCCTGTGTCGTGGTTGTCCACAAAGGTTACGGCATAGCGTGCCAGTTCCTCGTTGGTGCTCAGTGCGTCGTTGTTAAGTTTGCTCCAGTTGGAGGCGTTCGAGAACACGTCGTTGATGTTGGTCTTCATAGGGAAGTCGAAAGCCGCGCTCTGGATGACGCCATCCACCTTGGTGCCGTTGAGCCAGGTGAGGATGGTGCTGTACTTCTCCCAGCACTCCATCACCGAGAACTGCGGCTTCGCCGTCTGGTTATACTGCCCGATGTACCGAGGGGCATAGCCCAGCACGAAGTCGTAACGGAAACCAACGTAGCCTAAGTCGTTGAGCAGGAAGTCCAAGTAGGCGTTGACGTTCTTCTGCACGTTGGCACTGGTGTGGTCCAGGTCGCGTGCGCCGCCCCATCCCCGCCCCGTGTCCTTGGCACCCGTGGGGCTGTAGCCGCTGTTCTTCGACTCGTCATCCTGACAGATGTCGGCTGCCGTCAGCTGATAGGTTTCGCCCTTATACGTCTCTGCGGGGAAGTTCAGCCAGTTGCCGTCCACGCTGGCGCGGTGGTTGATGACCACGTCTTCGATGATGCCGGTGCCCTTCTGCTTGAAGGTCTGTATCATGGAGCGTAGCTGAGCCTCGGTGCCGAAAGCGCTCTTATGGTCGAACCAGTAGACGGGGTGGTAGCCCATGTTGTTCTTCAAATCGTTGGCATAGGCTGAGTTGGGTACCCAGATGAGACTGAAATACTGCGACAGCTCGTCGGCCTGTGACTCCAGATTGGCCCAGTTGGTGTCGGTGTAGGAGTCCCAGTAGAAGCCTTGCAGCATAATGCCGTCATACTTTTCAGGCCAACCTTGTGCCAACATGGGCATGGAGGCCAGCAGGATGATGATGGAAGTGTAGAGTCGTTTCATATTCAATGGGTTATTGGTTTTAAT
>JAFTGB010000065.1 GCA_017458125.1 Prevotella sp. | reverse complement strand
ATTAATTCCTCCCCTTGGAAAGGGGAGGTTAGGAGGGGTTGATTTCATCGACGAATATATTATATTTACCTGCGAATTATCAACCACCCCCAGCCCCTCCTTTCCAAGGAGGGGAGTTAGCTACATTTTGACACACCCTCGATGTGAGGGTATAAGATAGTGTTTATTTTACGCTGACGAAGTAGGCATTTGATACTTGAATTTTGCCGTTGAAGGAGCCACGGTTGCCCACAATGGTTATGGTGCTGCCATTCTTGACACCGTAGTCCTTGACAAGGTTCTGGAACAGTTTCTTAGCACCACCCTTTTCAGAGAGCACGCCGTAGACGTACACGGAGCCGCTGTTGTCCGTCAGGTCGAAGTTTCCATACTGGTCGCCATCCTTCAGGTTGCTGATGGTTCCTGTCAGCTCGTACCATACGTCGGTGCTCTCGGCTGCTGCGTTGAACTCGGCAACGCTAACCTTTTTAATTCCGTCTTGGCTTCCGCCACCCTGACTGCCGCCGTCGGGGTTGGTGCCAATCTCCTGACCGTCGAGTATGGCAAAGGAGACGGATTTCAGACCAACTGCTCCGAAGTATTTTTCGATGTTTCCGTAGAGCGTCACCTCTTTCTTGTAGTTGCCTTTGTTGTCCACAAGGTTCAAGGCTGTTCGTATAGCTCCGGAGGGAAGCTGAACGGGCATACACTTCTCAACATTGGTCTCGCTGGCAGAGGCTGCAATCAGAATGTTGGTGGCAGCATCGCTTTCTGCTGAGAACTTGGCTCCAGAGGCCAGTACCTGACCTGATACGCTGCCTACGATGAAGGCCTTGACATATACGTCGTTGCCAGAACCGGCAGCCATAGCCTGGGTTACGGTGTACGGTTTCTCCTTGGAACCATCGCCGTCACCAGCCACAGGTTCAGGCTCGCCGCCGCTGCCCTTGGTCAGCTTGACGATGTAGTTGCCCTGCGCCACCTCAGGCGTCGTGTTGCCGTCCTTGACAAACTTGGTGAGTTTGCCGATGACGACCACCTCGTCGCCCACGTTGATTTGTCCGGCCTCAGTGAAGTCCGTATTGTCTACGTTCTTGCCGCGGAAGACGGTCAGCTCCTTGCTGCCGTCAGAGATGATGTAGTCGATGTTCTTGTACTTGGCAATGTCGGCGTCGGCGGTCTTGATTTTGGTAATCTTACCCGTGACGTAAGCCTCCTGCTCGGTGGAGGCGTTGTCGGCCAGCGCGCTGATGAGCTCCACGGCCTTGGTCACGGTGATGGGCTCGTCCTTGGTGCCGATGGTCTCAGCAGGTGTGTCGGGCTTGTCGCCGGCCTTCTTGCCGTTCAGCTCCACCAGGATGCTGCCCTGGTCGTACTCCGGCGTGTTGCCTTTAAAGTTCTTGACGTTACCCTTGATGACCACCTGGTCGCCCACCTTGATGATGGTGGCACCGGGCTCGTTGAACTTCTGTCCGCCGAGTCCTATGCCGCGGTACACCTCGAACTTGCCGCTCTTGCCCTCGGCGTCGTCGGAAATCCAGTAGGTGGAGTTGCCGTAGGTGCCGCTGGTGTCGATGTCGTCAATCTGGCAGATGTAGCCCTTGGTGTAGATGTTGTTCTTGACGTCGCCGTCAGCCAGTGCTGAGGTGAACGCCGTCACGGCAGCCACGTTGAAGGGGTCAGCTTCTGTTCCCGTGCCTACAGGGTCTACGGTGATGACGTCGTCTGTGGCTGGCTTGACGATTTCCCCGTAGGGAGAGGGCACGTCCGCGCAGCTGGTGAATGTGAGGGTCATAAGCCCCATCGCAATCAGATAATTGGTTATTCTTTTCATAATATATTTGTTTTTTGTTTTCGTTATCGTTCTTCGTTTTCGTCCTTCGTTATCGTTCTTCGTTTTCGTCTTTCGTCCTCGTCCTACTCAGCAGCCTCGATGTCCCTCTCGGTGCGCATCAGCAGCTGCCAGGTGTCGTTGTAGCGCGAGGCAACGGCAGTGATGTTGACGCGGCCGGTGGGCAGCGTGCTCTTGGCAAAGTTGGCGTAGGTGCTGGTGCGCAGCACAACGTTCTTCAGACCGTTGATGGAGCGGTTTGCGCAGTTGCTGGTCAGGGGCACGCTGCCGTCGTCAGGCGCAAACACGGCCTTGCCGTCGGCCTCGCTCAGCACGACACCTTTCAGCTTGACCAGCAGTCCGCAGTGCTGTGCGATGTTCAGGTTGCCCATGTCTCCCGTCAGTTCCGTGGGTGTTACGTTGATACCGTCCATAAGTGCGTCGTCCTTGCTGAGCAGGCGGTAGTGCTCCTGCCACTGGTAGCGGCTCATGCGTCCCACCTGCGGTGTGGCGTCCTCGCGGTTCGGGTTGGTGTAGGAGGTGCCTATCTGCGGCTGCTTGCCGTAGCCTCCGACGTAGAGCCCCTGCAGTTCGACGAGCACGGCCTGCCCCACGGCGAACGGTCCGTAGAGTCCGCCCTGTGCCACGCTGACGGCGATGGCGCCGGTAGCGTCCTGTATGTATAGCGTGTTGTATATGTTGCCGCCCTCGTCGTTGCCGGTGACGATGCCCCTGATTTGCATGGCTTCCTTGACAACCCTCAGGCCGTTGTTGTTGATTTCGCTGCTGTAGAGCGCCTTCAGCTCGGCAATGGTCTTGAGGTTGGTGGCCTGTATGTACTTGTTGCCGTAGGACTTCACTCCCGTCTCTTCGGCGGGGGCGCTCCAGTCGCTGTCCATGCACGAGGCGGTGAGCCCCAGCAGGGTCAGCGCCAGTAGAATATACTTTGTCGTTTTCATAGTCGTCCGGATGATTTAGAATTTATAAGCAATGTTCAGCATGCCGTTGATGCCGTAGGCGTAGAACTTCTTCGGGTTGCGGTCGAACTTGTAGATGCGGGCATTGCCCACCTCGCCCGACGTGGAGTTCACGGAGTAGTTGCTGCGGCTCTGCTCGTAGCCGCCCGTCACCATCTTGGTGTTGTTCAGCACGTTGGTCAGATTGAGGTTGATGCTGAGCGAACCCTTCTTCAGGCGTATGCTCTTGCCGATGGAGAGGTCGAGCATGAAGCCGCCCTTGCCCTTCTCCTGGGCGATGGCGTCGGCCAGCAGCACCTTGTCGCCGTTGGCATTGGTGCCGTACACCTGCTCGGCGGCTATGCCGCTGTTCTGGTACGACTTCTGGCGGTTGTCCAGTGTGGAGCCGTAGCGGTAGGACGGCGAGTAGCTCAGGTAGATGCGGTCGTAGTAGTTGCCCATGATGTCGATGAACCAGCCTCCGGAGTGGTAGCTCAGCGTCAGGTTGAGGGCGGTGAGCGGTGTGCCGCTCTCGCGCATGTTCTTATTATATACTATGTCGCTGTGGTAGGTGCCCTCGGTCGACTTCATGTAGACGACGTCGGCGTTGTTGGTGTTCTTGGCCTCGCTGACGGTGCCTATGGTCTTGATGCTGAAGGCGGAGTTGATTTTGAAGTTCAGGCCCCATTCCAGTCCGTAGTAGGCTTTCTTGATGCCCGTCATGGAGACGTAGGTGAACGAGTTGGCGTCGTCGTCATAGAAGTTCTGCCACTCGGTGACGTCCGTCAGGCGGCTGTAGTAGCCGTTGATGTTGGCCTTCATCCAGCTGGTCTCAAACTGGTAACCCAGCTCCGAGCTGAACACTTTCTCGTTCTTCAGGTTGGCCACGAAGTCGTTGCCCACCTCAGGCGACACAAAGGCTGCCTGGGCCTGCGGTGCGCGCAGCTCGTAGCCCACGCCCACCAGTACGCTGTGGCCGCCGCCTATCTTGTAGCTCAGGCCGGCCTTGGCACCGCCGTCCAGGAATTTGGCCGTGCCGCTCTTGCCGAAGGACGAGATGCCTAATGCTTCAGCCACGCCGTTGCGCATCTTGCCGTCGCGCTGCATGGTGACGCCGCCCAAGCGTGCTGCCACGAAGGTGTGCAGACGGTTCTCGGTGAAGCGCAGCGCCATCCACGCCTGTGCCTTGTTCACCAGCAGGTTGTAGTCGTAGGCGAAGCGGTCGCCCTCCTTCACCACGCCGTTGGGGTTGTTCAGGTCGTACTGTATGCGTCCGTCGGTGGCGGGGTAGGTGCCCAAGGCGTAGGTGTTGATGTTGTGGAAGGTGTTGGCGCCCAACAGGTCCTCCATGGTCTGGAAGTGCATGCCCTTGTTGGTGGCTAACTGCACGCCGGCGTTCCACGTCATCTTCTTGTTGATTTCGGTGCTGAAGCTGGAGGCCAGCGTCAGGTTCAGGTTGTTGTTGTGCTTGGCCTGCACGTAGTACATGGCGTCGCGGCCTTCGGCGTTGCCCATCTGGTTGGCATAGTAGAGGCGGTCCCAGTTGATCTGGCGCGCCTCCTTGCTGCCCATCAGGTAGGTGCGGGCGCGGAAGTAGTCGTTGTAGGCCGACAGCGTGCGCCCGGCAGCGTCGTCGCTGTACCACACGTCGTAGTAGCTCGACGGCAGGTTCTTCCAGTAGTCGGGCTGCGGGTTCTCGCTGTTGCTGTAGTTCAGCTTGGTGCTCTTGTACCACGAGTAGCGGCCGGTCAGCGACGTGGTGAGCTTCGACTTGTCGTTGATGTTCCAGTCCCACGTCAGCAGCACCGTCGGGGCGAAGTCGTTGACGATGCGCGAGTTGCGCTTCTTGCCGTTCTGGAAGCCCCAGTAGGGGTTGTAGAAGTAGTTGTTGGCTAACCAGTAGCTCTCGTCGGTGGCGCCGCCCTGTCCGGCGCGCTCCGTCGGGTTGCCCCAGGTGACGATGGATATGGAGTGGCGGTCGTTCAGCTTCTTCTCGGCTCCGAGGAAGTAGGACAGGGCGTTGTAGAACGTACCCTCCACGTAGGCCGTCCCCATGCTGGCCCAGCGGTAGGTGATGTTGCCCGAGAAGGCCCAGCCGTCAGGGCGCAGTCCGCTGTTGTACGTATACATGCCGCGCAGGGTGTAGTTGCGATTGGCACCGCTCAGCGTGACGCGCTGTCCGGTAGGCATGTGGCTGGGGCGGAAGTCGTAGTTGTTGGAACCGCCCATGGCCGCCATCGAGTAGTTGTTCATCTCGAAGGGCAGCGTGTTCTCCACATTGCGCGTCTGCTGGTTCAGTCCGCCCACCAGTGCGTAGCGGAACTGTCCCGTCTCCATGTCGTTCATGGGGGCGCCGTTGATGTAAATCTCGTTGTACTTCTGGCCGAAGGCACGGTAGCGGAAGCGGACAGGACTGAACGTGTAACCCGCCTGTGAGGCGTAGAGGTTCTGGTTCGACGAGATGATGGTGACGTTCTGCGACATGTCGTCGTCCTCGCCCAGCTGGGCCTCGGTGAACGTGAAGGCCTGTTCGTCCATGGTCTCCATGCTCTCTTCCGTCTCAGCGTCCTGCTGCAGGTAGATGGTGCCACCCGGGACTACCGTCTGTGGCTGATAGCCGATGTACGCAATGGTCACCTTGGCATCCTTGGGGGCCGCAATGCGGTAGTTGCCGTTGACGTCGGTGGTCGTGGTGACACCGCTGCCCTCCACGGTCACGGTGGCTCCGACGACGGGGTTGCCCACGTTGTCTACCACGGTGCCCTGGGTGGACTGGGCTACTGCCGAGGATGCAAAGCATAAGGCTATCACAAGAAGTTTCAGCTTTTTTTGCATAATAGTTGTGATTTAAATTAGTTGTTATGGCACAAAGGTACGAAAAAATATTGGAATAAAGTTCAGTAAATGAAAAAAAAAGCGTAACTTTGCAAAACTAACCAATAAAGCCACTATTAGGACTATGAGAAAGAACCTGCAACTGCTATTCCTCCTTCTGATGGTAAGCACGGCGACCGCCAGCGCCCAGCGCTATTCCATCTACGGTATAGGCTTCTATAACCTGGAGAACCTGTTTGACACCCAGCACGACGAGGGAAAGAACGACTACGAGTACCTGCCCGACGGACGCAACAAGTGGACGGCCATGAAGTACGCCCACAAGCTGCGCAACATGTCGACGGTGCTGGCCGAGATGGGCACCGACGTGCTGCCGGGGGTGGGCTGTGCCGTCATCGGCGTCAGCGAGGTTGAGAACCGCCGCTGCCTGCAGGACTTGTGCAACCAGCCCAAGCTGAAGGCGCGCAACTACAAGTTCTGCCACATAGAGGGGCCTGACCGCCGCGGCGTAGACTGCGGACTGCTCTACAACCCCGCGCTCTTCAAGGTGCGCAACGTCAAGCTGGTGCCCTACGTCTACGAGTTGGAAAAGGACAAAGACCACGCCACGCGCGGCTTCCTGACCGTCAGCGGCACGCTGTCCGGCGAGCACGTCACCATCATCGTCTGCCACTGGCCCAGCCGTGGCGTCGGCTCGTTCTACCGCGAGAGTGCCGGCAAGCAGGTGAGAGCCGTCAAGGACTCGCTGCAGCGCGACGACCCGAACGTGAAGGTCATCATCATGGGCGACATGAACGACGACCCCCGCGACCGCTCCATGTCGGTGGCGCTGGGCGCCCAGCGCGAGATAACGGAAGTCAAGGAGGGAGGACTGTTCAACCCCTGGTGGAAACTGCATGACAGTGGTACGGGTACATTAATGTATGACGGGGCCTGGAACCTCTTCGACCAGATTGTGGTCAGCCACAACCTGCTGCACAAGGAGAACGCCAAGGACTACAACACGCTGAAGTACAGAAGGCATCAGATATTCCGCCGCGACTACCTCTTCCAGACCGAGGGTAAGTACAAGGGCAGCATCAAGCGCACCCATGCCGGAGGCGTGTGGCTGGACGGCTACAGCGACCACCTGCCGACCATCATTTACCTGATGAAGGAGAAGAAGTGAACCGCTAAATCGTAAATCGAAAATCGCTAAATCGTAAATCGAAAATCTGTAAATCCCAACATGACTATTATAGGAATAGCCGGTGGTACGGGCTCAGGCAAGACCACTGTCGTCAAGAAAATCGTAGAGTCGCTGCCCGAACACTGCGCAGCCATCGTCCCCCTGGACTCGTACTACAACGACACGTCGGCACTGACCGCCGAGGAGCGCAAGGCCATCAACTTCGACCATCCCGACGCCTTCGACTGGAAACTGCTGACGGAGCAGATATCGAAACTGAAGAAGGGACAGGCCATCGAGCAGCCTACCTATTCGTATGTCATCTCCAACCGTCTGCCGGAAACCGTACACGTGGAGCCGAAGCCCGTCATCATCTTAGAGGGCATCATGACGCTGCACTACAAGAAGCTGCGCGACATGATGGACTTGAAAATCTTTGTGGAGACTGACTCTGACGTGCGCCTCATCCGTAACATCAGGCGCGACGTGGTGGAGCGCGGGCGTACCGTCGACATGGTGCTCGACCGGTACGAGAAGGTGCTCAAACCCATGCACGACCAGTTCATCGAGCCTACCAAGAAGTTTGCCGACCTCATCATACCCTGGGGGCACGAGAACAAAACCGGCATCCACATCCTCAAAACCTACATCGAAGGCATCGTCACCAACGTCTGATTGTCGTCGTTCTCGTCGTTCTCGTCGTCGTTCAGCTTGGAACTGATCTCCTCAGCAGCGTTGTCCGCTGCCGACGGCTGACGCTCCTGCGCCTCGCGCTGGCGGTCGGCCTCTTTCTTGATGCGGTGTATCTTCAGCGCGTTCAGCAGTTCCACCACACCGTACACCATGGAGCACCAGCCTAAGATGAGCAGCGGCAGCTCGGCCGACTCCATGGGCTTGAGCATGACGAACAGCCCGGTCAGCAGTATCAGCGACGGACATATCCAGTAGCCGAAGGGTACGCTGCCCATGCTGCGCACCGACAGCAGGCTCATCAGCTGCGTGATGCCGCCCAGTATCAGGATGGCCGCCAGCATATACATCAGTCCGTTGATGAAGGCGTGGGGCGTCAGCACCAGCACAAGACCCAGTATCACGCTGCCTGCACCCACAATGGGGAACGTGGGCTGACTGCCCGAAATCACGCGGCCCTCCCGGTCGGTGATGGTGTATTCGCCGGCGTGCCGCTTGGCCTGCCAGTAGGCTATCAGTGCGATGACTCCTGACAGCAGAAACAAGGCGCCGATGGCCATGGTCAGCCACGTCACGCTGTCGTCAGGATACTTGATGAGCAGTACACCCACTACGATGGCGCAGAGGGCACGGAAGATGGAACTCTGGAATAGCTTCATGGTTACGTCTTTTTATCACTTGTTATTTGGGTGCAAAGTTACGGAAAGTCGAGCGCAAAACAAAGAAACTTGTTTCTTTTTTTGCCGAGACGGAGTAGAAACACTGCGATATTCTTGACAAAATCGGACCAAGGACGCTGGTCGTCATCACGGCAATGAAAAAGTGTGCCAACGGCGGGCACCCTGTGTGCCTGCCGT
>JAFTGB010000003.1 GCA_017458125.1 Prevotella sp. | reverse complement strand
GGTCAGCAGTGTGGCCAGCTCCTTGGCGTGGCGGCGGCTGTGGACGTAGACGATGGCCGACCCCGTGGTGTGTTGCAACGTGTGGATGAGTTCCTGGTCTTTGTTGTTGCTCTTGCGCACAACGTAGGACAGGTTCTTGCGCTCGAACGACATGCGGAAGATGCGGAAGGAGTCGTGAAGGGTGGAGGGTTTAGGGTTGTGGGTTGAGGGTTGTGGGGTGGGGGGGCTGCAGCTTGTCGCAAATGTCCTCCACCACCTTGGGCGTGGCTGTGGCCGTAAGGGCAAGGACAGGAACGTCGGGGTGCAGGCGCCGTATCTCGGCAATCTGCAAGTAAGAAGGGCGGAAGTCGTAGCCCCACTGCGAGATGCAGTGCGCCTCGTCGACGGTGATGAACGACACGCGCATGTGTCTGACCTTGGTCTGGAACAGCTGCGACGACAGTCGCTCGGGCGAGACGTAGAGCAGTTTGGTGGAACCTAAGATGCAGTTTTCGAGTGTGCGCATGATGTCGTCGTGCTGCATGCCGCTGTAGATGGCAGCGGCGGCAATGCCCCGCTGGTGCAGGTGGTGCACCTGGTCCTTCATGAGTGCTATGAGTGGCGTGATGACGATGCAGACCCCGTCCATGGCCAGTGCCGGCACCTGAAACGTGATGGACTTGCCGCCCCCCGTAGGCATGAGCCCCAGCGTGTCGTGTCCGCTGATGACGGACTCAATGATTTGCCGCTGAATACCCCGGAAATCGTCGTAGCCCCAATGCTCTTTGAGCAAATGAGAAATGAGTAATGAGGAATGAGTAATGGGAAATGAGGAATGAGAAATGGCTGCGCCGTCAGTAGACGCAGCACCAGCCTCTTCATTTTTCATTTCTTCATTTACATTACTCATTACTCATTACTCATTTAGAATAATTCCTCATTATTCATTTACATTACTCATTACTCATTACTCATTACTCATTTGGAACGAAGTTCCTCATTACTCATTTAGAATAATTCCTCATTATTCATTTACATTACTCATTACTAATTACTCATTACTCATTTAGAATAATTACTCATTTAGACCTTCATCAGAAGGTCTAATGTCTTCAATCTGCAACTGCACTTCCCCGCGCTTGTAGGCGTTCTCCTCAATGGTGTAGACAATGTCGAAGCTGCGCTTGCTCTTGATGTAGCGGGCGGCGGCACTCTGTCCGAAGGCTATGCCGTTCATCACCACTGCCGACTTGGAGTCTACCAGCTCCAGCTTGATGTGCTCCTGATGGCGGCCTACGACCTTCGATGTGCCGTAGTCGTAGACGTTGCGCGTCAGGAACAGCGGCTTCTCGTTGCCCGGTCCGTGCGGTGCCAACTTCTTCAGTTCGTTCAGCAGCCGCTTGCTGATGGCGTGGAAGTCCAGCTCCATGTCGATGTCCAGCGTCTGCTGCGTCTGCTCGGGCATGATGTGGCCCTCCACGTAGGCCTGAAAGCGGCGGCGGAACTCGGGAATGTTCTCCTGTTTCAGCGTCAGCCCCACGGCGTAGGTATGGCCGCCGAAGTTCTCCAACAGGTCGCGGCACGACTTGATGGCCTCGTAGATGTCGAAGCCTGCCACCGACCGCGCCGACCCCGATGCCACGCCATTGATGATAGTCAGTACCACCGTCGGGCGGAAGTAGAGTTCCGTCAGTCTGGAGGCCACGATGCCCACCACGCCTTTCTTCCATCCCTCGTCGTAGAGCACGATGCTCTTCTGGTGGCTCTGGCTTTCTAAACGGGCCACAATCTCGTTGGCCTCCTCCGTCATCTGTTTGTCCGCGTCGCGGCGCTGGTCGTTATACTCGTTGATGCGGGTGGCCTCGGTGAGCGCCCGTTGCAGGTCTTTCTCCACCAGTAGCGTCACCGTCTCCGTGCCGTTCTGCATGCGGCCGGAGGCATTGATGCGCGGGCCTATCTTGAACATGATGTCGCTCATGGTCAGCTCGCGCCCCGTCAGCCCGCAGATGTCGATGATGGCCTTCAGACCTGTCGACGGACTTTGGTTCAGCTGCTTCAGCCCGTGGAAAGCCAGCGTGCGGTTCTCGCCCTCTATGGGTACCAGGTCGGCGGCAATGCTCAGTGCGCAGAAGTCGAGTAGGGGGATGAGTCGTGAGAAAGGAATGCCGTTGTTCTTGGCAAAGGCCTGCATCAGCTTGAAGCCCACACCGCACCCCGAGAGGTGGTGGAAGGGGTATGTGGAGTCAGGCCGCTTGGGGTTCAGAATAGCCACGGCGGGGGGCATCACCTCGTCGGGCACATGGTGGTCACAGATGATGAAGTCTATGCCTAACTCTTTCGCGTAGGTAATCTCCTCGACGGCCTTGATGCCGCAGTCGAGGACGATAATGAGTTTCACACCTGCCTCTGCTGCATACGCTATTCCCTTGCGGCTCACACCATAGCCCTCCTCGTAGCGGTCGGGGATATAGTATTCCATGTTGGAATAGAACTGCTGCAGAAACTTATACACTAAAGCTACTGCCGTACAACCATCCACATCGTAGTCGCCGTACACCATGATGCGCTCCTTGCGGCCCATGGCATCGTTCAGGCGGTCTACAGCAACGTCCATGTCGTCCATCAGGAACGGGTCTATCAGCTCGTTGAGCATGGGGCGGAAGAAACGCTTGGCTGCGCTCTCGGTCTTGATGCCGCGCTGGATGAGCAGCGACGCCATCGTCTGGCTCATGCCAATCTTCTCCGCCAGTTCCTTAGCTGCTTGTTGCTTTTCCGGTGTAGGTGGTTCGTAATTCCATTTAAATTGCATTTATATTTGTTTTTGTTTTCTTTCGCTTCACAGTGTACTGACAGGCGTTATGCGTACAATACGCTACAAAGTTACGAAATAATTTACATAAATAATGTGTTATGTGTGAAATTTAACAGTTATTTTGTTTTTATATTCGGAAATTATTTGTACTTTTGCAGGTCGCACTATATAGTGAACTGTTGTAAAATGAAAGACAAACATAATATAAATACAATGAGTACAAGATGTTTTGAAATCAAAGTCATGTTGTTCATCGCATTGTTTTTTGTGTATGGGCTTGGCATGACGCAAGCGCAAACCGACGACGTCACAGGTTACGAGACGGTTACCGTCAGCATACCTGCGACAGGCTACGACGCTTCAAAAGGCCCGGAGATGGCACGGGTCAAGTTCAACCGCCAGTTCCCGTTGGTCATCACCAGCGACGACGGGCGTAAGCCTGAGTATGTCTCCAACTGGACACTGATGAACGGCTATCCCAATGTGCGCGACTGGCAGGACTATCCCTACCTGTCGGGTGACGACATGCTTGGCGTGGCTTACGACAAAACCTTCATGGGCACACGCAGCTCCGATGTCAACGACTACCAGCCGATGACGTTCGACGACGGCACGGGCAAGCGTCGCCGCTTCACGCTGACCAGTGCCGTGCCGCCGACAGGCTCGAGCAAGACTCCAGACAAAGCCAGCTACGACCAGATAAACCGCGAGGATGCCAAGGCCATGCTGCGCACGGGCTTCAGCTTCGCCCAGCACGACGTGGACGATGCCAGCAGTGTAGAGAGCATAAAGAGTGACTACGCCAGACTGAACACCTTGTGGGCTGACAACGTGGGCATCGGTCTGAAGGTGATGGTGGAGCCTAACGGCAACAAGAACTATGTGGAGGCTGCCGAGCAGTCGGACGAGATTTGCTGGAACATCTATCAAGCGGCTACAGAGGCTTATCCTGCCCTTGACAACACCTTGGCGCAGTGGACTGGCGGCACGCAGCCATCTACCTATACCACGACCAAGGCAACCAGGCGTACTTTCCCCAACAGCGACGCCGCGGGGGAGACAGCCTTCGCCAACTCCGTACGCACAGCCATCAGCAACGGTAACACCGACCCCATGTTCTACGGCTGCCACGGCTTGGGCTCCTACGCCCAAAACCTGCTCATGGATCTGGCTACCAACGCCACCTATAAAGACAAGGTATGGGTGACGGGAGCCGATGAGTTCTGGGAATACTATAATATATATAATAATGTGGTGATTGAGAACGTCAGCTATAACGACAACAAGCTGACCTTCGACGTGAAGGTTCCGACCTACAAGAAAAACCAGTTCCGTGAGCTGACGCTCAACGTGCCGGGACTGACAGGTGCCGGCAAGCCCACCTTCTCTTCCGAAAGCGGCAAGACCGTACCTACTACGGGCAGCTACCGAGACAACGGAAGCGACGGCTTCACCATGAACATCGGCTTGGAAAGCCGCTTTACCGACTATGTCAACCAGCTGAGAGCCCTATATCGCGACGACCAGATGAACGAGTTCGTCAAGCGCGACCTGCAGTACCTCGTCGACCAGCTGTGGGACAACAAAGACTACGTTGCAAGCCTCGATGCTCTACCTGCCCATCACCTCACCGTCAAGGCATCCCTTGCCGGTAGCGCAGGACCGACGCTTGCCACCATCAAGACCGACACCGATGGCGAGAAGCAGTATGCCGTGCCCCGCTACATCGTCAGCGGCGGCAAGCTCTACGAGACTGCTAAGCAGGCTGCTCAACCCTTTTACAAGCCAACCATCCAGACGTCTTCCACCGCAGACGGTGACGTCAGCGTAAGCTACGCCGAGAAAGACCTCTCGACGCTGGCGGGCAACATCGCACCCGTGGCCGTCAGCGTCGTAGAGGGCGAGGACATGGAAGGGGCCAAGGTAATCGGGGCCTCGTTCAACAGCGACTACCCCGTCAAGATTGCCTCCGGCGGACTGGCGGGCGGCGTGGTCAGCGGAGGCGCGCTCACGGCAAGCACCTCGCTGCCGCGAGGCAGCTACAAGGCCATCATCGGCTACGGAGAGACGTGGAAGGCACAGGGCACTTTCAACTATCAGGTGCTGGTAGACGGCACGCAGGTACACACCTTCAGCAATGCCAGTGCCACCAACAACGCCATAACAGAGTTCACCACCGACGAGTTTACAGTCGAGATTGCCAACACTCCTGTTACTATCACTACCGACAACACCAATCCCAACTCGCGCTGGATAGACTACGTCGTCTTTGTTCAGACGAGCAGCCTCGATCCTGTGGCTCCATCGATAACGGCTACAGCCTCTGCCGGCACTGCCGCCAGCGTGAAGGTTGGCACCAGCATCACTATCACGGCAACAGCTGCACAGAACGGTGGCAGCAGTTTTACGGGTACAACCATCTATCAGTGTAGCGATGCCACAGGCACCATCGTTGGAGAAGCCAAGGCAACGTCGGCGGCCGAGACCGTCACCTATACCTTCACTCCTACCGAGGCTGGCACCTACTACTTCAAGGCCACCGCCGCTGACGGAACCTTAGGCAGTAACACCACAGACGTCATCACCCTCAACGTCGTTGCCGACATCAATGAATACACGCTCGTCATCGTCGACAAGAGCGGTGGCGAAGCCATGACGACTACTGTCCAGAGCAGCGCCCTTACCGTCGACCCGCTGCCCATGGCCTATCGCAGCCCCTTCGCCGAGAACTACCGCTACTATCTCACTGCCGAGGACGCGCAGAACAACAACACCGCCAACGCCCTCGCCAACACCGATGCATGGACTAATGCCACCATCTACGTGGGTTACGACGTGAAGAGCACCTTCAGTGGTGACAAGAAGTTTACCATTGTGTCGCGCGACAGGTATATGCACATGGTGTGGCGTGTAAACCAAAAAGAACCGGCAAATCAGTTCTGGCTACAAAACCAGGACTACGATGTGAGCGACATCCCAAGCATGGCCAGTTCTGACATCGTCAGGAACGAAGGTGTCACCACAAGCGGGTATGCCTTGATGGATAATGCCTTTATCTGGGAACTTGGCACAGACCCCTATAACATCACCTTTAAGAACAAGGCTACAGGCTACTATGCCAATCCCATTGGGAATTCTCCAGCAAATGTTGGCGAGACAAGCACCAATTCCTACTCCATACTGTATTGGGCAAACAGCAGCAACGTTGCTGACACCAGTGTAGGCTGTTGCCGCATTTATTATCGTGGCAGTGCGTCTGGAACTCCTCTTTATGTCATATCCAGAACCAGTAATGGATATGACTGGATTGCTGGTGACACAAAAAATGGCAACTACAACGACGGCTCTAAGGTTTACATTCAAGTGAGTCCAACCCCCGTCACCATCAATGTGCTCAACAGCAAAAAGAATGTGGAATGTCAGTTGGAGGCCTACTACAATAGCACTGCCAAAATGCAGGCACATATCCCTTACTCGCTGCTGCGTGCTTATACCACAGGTCATGCCCTGTACTACGACGACAAGGCTGCTACCAAACCTGTGACCATGGGTACCGCTCCGCTTGACGGCAGCGAGCTCTCTGCCAATGGCTATAACCTCTACATGACGTATAATATTGTTGAGGCAAAATGGCGTACGGCGGTTACAACGGCCGTTCCCACTGGCTCTACGACTACTAAATATATTCACTCGTATGAGGATGGCGACGAAAACATCCACTGGTATATACTCCGTGCCAATACTGGTGACGACAAATGTATTAAAGCAGATACAGAGGCGCTGCCATCAAGCATCTATAATGTCAGCAAGTCGAATATCAACAATGCCGCAGCTGGCAGCAGCACACTCGACGAACGGTCCTACTGGGCATTTGTCGGCACGCCTTATCATCTCCAACTGGTTAATCAGTACCATGGACTATACAGCTACTTAGGTTATGGTGAAAATCCGGCTTCTAATGATCGTCCGCAGGTCTATACTGCTAACACTACTGCTAACACCGTTTGGGAGGTGGCAACTTACCTGTATAACAAAGACTTCCTCTTTATCCGCCCGCAAGGCTCGCTCAATGGTGTGAGCAAACGCCTCTACATCAATCAGGCAGGACAGCTGTCAGGCAACTGCGATGACGGCTCGAAATTCGATTTCTACTACGTAGGGCAGACAGCCGCTCCACGCGTTTCGCAGGTTCATTTAGAAGTCGATAATGGTTCACCATACGTCAGTGAGACGGTGACGCTGACTGCCACGGCAACACCTGGCGTCAGCGGAACGACCGACATCAGCTACCTCGCCATCGAGCAGGAGACCAGCACCGATGTCTGGGAGGTTGTGGGTACGGTTTACAACGGATCGAATGTTACAGGTGCCACGAAGGACGCAGAGACGGGTGTTGTCACTGTGACTTACAGCCTCACACCCACAACCGAGGGGACGCATAAGTACCGCGCCCGTGCCGTCATTGATGGTGCTGAGCAGCTTTCCACTGCGGATGCAAGCGAGGGCGGCGATGGAAATGTCATCAGCGTCAACGCCACGGAGCGGCCTTTCAGCGTGGGTTCCGACAACTATACCCTTGTGCTGGTGGACAAGGCTGGCGCCACGCTCTACACGGAGACCAACGTCCCGGCCACCCGCGTCAGCACAACCAACAGCGTGTCACTCCGTCAGGGTGACCCGCTGAGCAACGACTGGCGCAGCCCGCTTGTCACGCGATACTACTACTACAAGACCTTGGCGGCAGCACAGAACAACACCAAGGCTGCTGAAGACCTCTTCGACTGGTCAAGCACTGAAGTTACGCCTACCGTCTATGTAGGCTACGAGGTGAGTGATGCCATCGACCTGAACGGTGATCAGTTCAGCAGTCTGAACGATCTGATGACTGGCCATGTAGCCAGAGGCAACGGAGACAATACCATGGTGCGCCAAGCCTCGAAGTTCGGCAAGATGTATATGCTGAAGTTCAAAACCAGTGAGGACTATCACTTAGAGGATACCCATGATAAGGTGGATGACGTGACCGCAAGCGGCTCATACGTCTATCCATACACTAACGGCGACGGCCCCATCTACCTCTACAACGACGCTATCTATCAAGACACGAAGGACAACGGAGCGTCAACCCGCACCCGCTATCCGTGGTTCCTCGTCAGCCTGAACGGCGACCCCTACCACGTGTATGTCACCTCGTGGCAGAGTTCGCATAGCAAGGCTGACAAGTCTGAGAATTTTTATTCTTACTTACGTACATATTATGTTAACAGCACTATCGGTGTCGTCACCAATAACGTCACCGACGACCCTGCAACTACGGATGGCAGTCTGCCTACCGAGTACATGATACTCCGTGGCAATGGCACTTACGGCGACTACAAACTGGTGACGACAGGAGAGGTGAACGGCAGCCGACAGACTGTGACCTCGTTCGAGCAGTATTGGCGTACAAACCCGACAGCACAGACTACCGTGGGTAAGGAAGCAGGCACGGCATTGGATGCGTCAGATAAAACAACGTTGACCAGCAGCCCGTATAACTGGCACGAATATGCAGCATACGTCAATGCCAAGCCGGAAACGGGGGGCGACAAGACTTACGAGAAAGTCAACCACTGGTTTATGACCGTCAAGGTGGGCGACGGCTCCTTCGACCTTGTTGAGTCCAATATCGACGGTGTGCTGGTGCTGTTAGACAACCATGGCTGGGAGGTCATGCGCAAACCCATTGTGGCCCGAGACGACCCCGATTATGAGGCGGTGAAGGCAGAGCTGAAGAAGTTCGACAGCCCCATGGTGAGCCAGTATAAGTTCTACTATACCCGTAGCGTCGACCACAAGGTGTACGGCTACCACAAATACGACATCGTGACCAATACCGGCAGTAAGAAACCGCTCGCTGCCACCACCCGTGTAACCACCGATAGTCCCGTCACTTCGCTGGCCGACTATCCCGAATCGATGAGCGGTGGTGCCCTGACCGACCTCTACGTCACCTACGACGTGAAGCCGGAGTATGCCAACAGCTATGTCGGTGCAGCTACCGAGGAGGCAACGCAGGCATCGAGCTTCCTTCTGCAACAGGGCGGCAACTACGCCTACACCACTGGGGGGGGTATTTCGACAAGCGCCACTTCCGACAATACTGACGCCTACAAGTGGAAGCTGAAGCCCAACTTCAACATCGACACGGAGATGGGCTATAAGTACGATGACGGTACCGGCAACGATGAGAAGTCGCAGGAAGCCCTTGAGACGCAATACTACAATGAAGGGCGCAACGGTTTCGACCCGTACAACCTGCAACTGCAAAACGTCAGCACCACTACTTACCTGACCACCAATGCCACAACGGCTGCACTCAGCAGCGGCGTATGGACGGGTGACGGCACAACGGCCAACCTGCAGAGCCTCGCTACCCGGTTCACTACGACGGGCTACGACTCCAGAGTGCTGAGTTCCACCAACGCCACCTTCATGGCCGTGCAGGACGGCAACGGCAACATGCGACTGATGCCGCGCTTCGACTACGGCAAGGTGCTGAACAATTTTACTACGTTGGCCGAGCAGGCCGCTGACCAGACGGCAGGCGATGTCAAGCACGCGCAGACCACCCTGATTACGACGCCCGTCACCTACCACATCATCGACAACAGCGGCAACGATGTCTTCAGCGACGGCATCAGCAGCACCGCCGCCGATCTGGCCGTGCCGAAGGAGTACCGCAGCCCGATGGTGGAGGAATACTTCTATCACAGCACATTAGAGGATGCCCAGAACAACCGCACCACGTCCACCATGACCACGGTGCAGCCGGGTGCAACAATCTATGTCAGCTATAAGGTGAAGGATGACTTCAGCACCAAGGCATGGAACATCTGGAACACCGACGGGCTGTATATGCACGCCGTGAGCAGAAACAACCAGGAAGGCAAAAGCAATCTGTGGTGGATGTCGAAGCAGCACCAAGACCGCGACAGTAATCTAGAAACCACGTCGCTCTCTACCAGCAACATGCCCTTCCTCGACAACTCTTTCGCTTGGCAGTTTGGCACCGATCCCTATAACACCACGCTGTTCAACAAGGCCGCTCAACGGTATGTCAAGCAGAACGACACGAGTGCCAACAATGGGCGCATGGACCACTTAGTGACCGATGCCGCCAGCGCCACGCCATACGCCATCCTCTATTACGACAACACGCAGACCAACGATAACGCCATCCTCTACGACCTCACTCACAACCGCTACGTGAGGGCTTACGGCAATGACAAAGAGTGGTGTAGCAACAGCACTAACAGGGAAACCACCGGCGAACTCGTCATCACCCAGCTTCCTGCTATTTCTATTAACATTGTAGATGCCAACAAGAAAGTTGAGTGCACGTTGGAAGGTTTTTATAACAAGAATGCATCATGGTCAACTCCGTTCGTGCCGCTCTATCTGGAGCGCTATGCTGCCAGCAACCAGGCGTTCTACTACGACCAGGCTTGCGAGAATGCCATCAGCGGACAGGTAGATGATGCTACCGTGACTGCCAACAAGGCTGTCTATGTTAGCTACACGCTGGACGCCGCAAAGTGGGGAACACTCGACAAGACCGCTAACACCACCATCGTCATGCCGTCGCCGACGAATGATAACAAGGTGGAGTGGTACTCCATGACCTCTAACAACAAGACATTTGCTATTGATGCCGACAACAAGTTGGTTCAAGGTTCTACAGGCAGCGGTGACACTGAATCCGAAAAGAAAGGGCAGTGGGCACTTATGGGTACACCATACAGCGTGAAGATTGTCAACCGTTTCGCCGGTTCTACGAACTATCTGGGCATACCTGCCGAAATCAACAACGACCCTAATCAGTTGCCGGCAACCATCCATCCGGAAGGAACGGCGAATGTCGTCGACACATGGGAGGTGTGTGAAAATATGGGTGGAAGTGGCAGATTGCTGCAGATTCGCCCACAGCGTTCCTTTAACGGCCAGTCAACCTATGGATACTTAGGAAACGACGGAAACACCAATGGCTTGTTGGGCTTGTCAGGCGTACCTAACGGTAATCTTCAAGTGAAGCTGACTTTCCAGAAAGAGACCGACGCCAAGGTGGTGACCTTCAAGCTCTATGACCGTAACAAGCACGCTATGTCTGACGCTGATTACGGCGGCATAGCCGACGTTGAAATCCACGGTGTGTCCGCCGGTGACCAACTGGCTGACATCTTCGCGCAGACTCACATGGAGCGCCGCTATTGCGAATACAAGTTCTATAGCGATAAAGAAATGAAGACTGAGGTGACTAAAGCCAGCGACAACCTCAACGAGGAGGTCTACGTGAAGTGGGACTACACCGACGACGCGCCGGTGTTCAACGAGGGTGTGACCGACCCCCGCGACTACCAATACTACATGCTGGGCGTATGGGGCTTCAACGAGTACAACCTGATGGACGTTGAGGGCGAGGGAACTACCGAAAGTCCTTATACCTTCAAGCCCAACAACACCGTGGGTACGCCGCGCGATCTGAAACACCAGTTCGCCCTCGTAGGTAACCCCTACGGCTTCAAGCTCTACAACCGTGCTGCCGACAAGGACATCAAGCGCAATAAAGACCTTGAAATAACCTTCGCCGACAAGGAAGCTGACGGAACGACTGACACCGAGGAAATCACCTTCGACCTGCCCATCGTGAGCGGTAGCGCCTATACCAGTACGGAGACGCACTTCCGCAGCACGACGACCGGCCGCTACCTGAGTGTCACGGGCACCAACGATAACAAGTTGTTCTCCATGACCGACAACGCCCGTGGCTCTACACGCTTCCGCTACATCATCGTGCCCGTGCGCGTGTTCAAGGAGGGGGCTGTCAGCAGCACTGCCGAAAAGGACTATCGTATGTATGCCTTGGAGATGAACCCCAGCGGGACGGCACGTACTACCGACGCGCGCATCACCACCAATGACCTCCGTGCTACGGGTAATGCCATCGGCAATGCTCGCGACTTCAACCATGCGTTCTGCAACTATACGTACTACCAGAAGTATGACTGGGATACCAGCGTGTCAGACCCTGTGCCCGACGGCGGCCTGTTCTACTACGGCGGCAAGGACCAGACCAAGCGTCAGTTCATCGCTACCTATACCGTGGACCAGGAAGCCTTCGAGCGGCTGTACTATTTGGACAACAGCCCGCTTCATAACAATGCCTATTCCTCCAAGGGTGCGGAGAGCACGTCGAATGCGGGAAGTTATACTACTGCATTCAACACTCAACTGGAGGAGGTCAAGAACAACGTGACTGATGTCTACCGCTGGCGTTTCACCGGCGACCCCTACGACTTGCAGATTCACAACGTGAACACGGACAAGCAGTCGGAGGACTATGTGCTGGCGGTGAAGACGCTGACGGATGCCCCGAACACGGAACCCACGGCGACTGACGGTACGCTGGCGTTAGTGACCAAAGACGTGAAGGACGGCGACAGCGACACCGAGAGCTACGGCCAGTATTCGCACTGGGAAATCATCCAGCGTAGCGACGGCCACTATTTGTTCTGGAACATTAAGACGGGCGAGCGTTACACCTACGCGCTGACCACAAAGACCGATAAGTTGAATAAAGGAATCTTGTATGTCACCGTTCCGCCGTTTGAGAATGGTAGCACGACGGTGCTGAATATCAATCAGGTGGAATGGAACCTCGTGGATGTGTTCAACCACTACAATGTGACGTGGCACGTCATGGAGAAGACCGGTGAGAACACCTACACGCAGGTGGCTGCCGAGACGAAGGTGGTGGACGAGGACGTCACGCTGACCATCGAAGACCTTCCGGCATCCGTCAAGCGCCACTTCTGCAACTATGAGAAGATGTACAGCGATGCTGCATGTACGACGGAAACGGAAATCACCGAACATACCGTCAATGCTGCTACTGACATCTACGTGCCCTACACGTTAGATAGCGGTGCGCCGGAGTTCGTTACGGAGGCCCCGACAGGCACGCCTACCGGTACGGAAAGCTATTGGTATGAAATTCATTTCCCCGATGCCGGGTCTTATCTTTATGCGGATGAAACCAGTATTAACAAGGATAATCATAATATTAACAGTATCAGAACAGGTGAAGGAGCGACAACCTACCCCCATTACCGTTGGGCTTTGATAGGTTCACCCTATGATGTCAAGTTCTATAATATGGAGACAAAGAACTTCATGACGAACGATGGAACGGCTCTGTCGATGGGCAGCACAGGTACTTCGTTTGACTTGCTTGATAATACAGTCGATGATGAAGATATTGAAGGTCTCGGAACCATATTTGATACAGCCACCAGTACTTATATAACGGGAAATGCAGGTCTTCTGGCCAATCAGTCAGGATATACTGCTTGTGAGTTCAGCAATGTCAATGGAGTCGTTCATATCGTCTTCAGACTACACTATTCTGACAAGACGTTACGTAAGTATGACTCTAACAATGATGGCAATTTGTCTGACGAGCCAGAGGGTAATGCTGTGAATACTTTGGGTAATATTGATATCACGACGTTCCAGAAACTCGGAAAAGACCTGAACGAGATATTCCCTCAGTCTTGGAAACGTACATTCTGTAATTACACCTACTATTGGAAGACTGGAACAGGAGAGAACAGTACAATCAGTGAAATAGGAACGACACAGACCGAGGTGACACAGGAGATGATTGATGCGTTTAATAATGATCCAAACCATCAACCTATTTACGTGCACGTCACCTATGACTTTGAGGGTGGTCAGAACCCGAAGTGGAGTACGGCCGACAAGGAGTACACAGGCAAACACTGGTACTACTTGGTGAACAACCACTGTCCGAACGGCGAGCAGGGTAAGATGGTGTACCGCGACAGTAGTCCTAAGCTGCGCGTCAGCACGTCATTGCAGCAGAACCGACTCTACCTGAACAACTTCGAGTGGTGCGTCATCGGCGACCCGTACGGCTTCAAGATGCTGAACCGCTACGACCCCGACCGTCGATTCGACGAGTACATCCGTGTGACGGGTGACCAAGACTCGCATGGCGACGGCTTGCAGTTGGAGCAGAGCAGCACCAACTCGCAGAACATCTTCGAGATGATGCCCGGCCAGTATAGCTACAACTTCTGGATACATCCTATCTATAATCAAAATGTTATGGATGAATATACAAGCGAAATGAGCTATGTCGGCAACAACTTCAACGGTAGTGCAGCCATCATTCCTAACGATCAGCGGTCAATGACCTATCTGAAGACGAACAGCTCCGCCAACTTCCGTTTGGAAATCCAGTCGGATGCCACGCTGGCCGAATACGTCAAGTATGCCGGTTTCGTGGGCGGTCTGAATTACGACGTAGCAGAGCAGTACCAGACGGCTGCCGCCGACGACAGCTTCACCGACGAGGAGAAGACCGCTATCAGAACCCTCGTTGACGAACCCGCAAACATCGTACAGATGACGCAGGGTTACTACCGCATCGTGCCCTTTACGCAGGAGGGCGGCAGTGAGCACAAGTACATCCGTGGCTACTTAGACGAAAATGAGAAGACGGGTTCCGGCGGTATGAACCGTAACCTGAAGGTGGAAGCTCAGAGTGCTGCTGAGTATGACGCCGCCAGCATCTTCTGGTTCGAGGGCACTACATCCGACGGCACGGAGAATGGCTATCCGCGCTACTTCATCAAGACGCAAGACTTGTGCTTGGGCGGTGACGGTCTGGTTGACGTCAATGCGGCTACTAACTACAAGAGCCGCTACGAGGACCTGGGTGCCGCCATCACACAGCTGAAGATCAGCGACACGGCAGCCTCCGCCTATCTGAGCTGCACCAGCAATGCCACAGAAGCCAGCACCAACCAGTGCTTCGACGAACAGGCTGGCCAGTTCAAGACCCGCTTCTACTTGCAGAAGGTGAACAATACAAACGCGAACGAAATGCCGTTTAAGATGAAGTTAGGTAAGGGACATAATGGTAGACCGCTGCTCGAAGGTTGTGAGGCATACGGCAACCTACCTTATACCTACACTTCCCTCTACGTGCCTTTCGACCTGCAAGTGGCGGGTGGAAAAGACGTTAGCGGTAACGCGGTGAGTGCCGATGACTGTGACATGGTTCCCTTTGTAGGCATCAGAGAACACTACTACAGCCAAGACACGCCTTCAACCGACACCTACTACGAGGAGGGCGAGTATGCACTGGTGTGTCAGTCGATAAACGCACACCAGAAAAATCCTGATTGGCTGAATAGCAACCGGTATATCCCTGCCGGCACACCAGTCATCTTCCGTTCAGTCAGTGGCATGACGGAGGTTACCTATGTGGTGCCCACTGTCGCACCCTCTACGGCTAATGAGTCGTTGAAGATTACGGAGAATATGCTTGAAGGTACTTATATAAAGGTAACCGACACCGATGAGAACATTCGTATCTTCGGTAAGGAATCGAAGGTGGTTAATGGCACACGTTGCTATACAGGACGTGTAGGATTGTTCCCGCGCTCAAGCACGGCAACAAAATTGACCAACAACAAGATTTACTACCGCGAACTCACACACGACACCGTGTCACAGCCGGGGGCCAGCAACACGAAGGCCGTACTCTTCTCCTTCGATGAAAGCAAGGGAGTCAAGGAAGAACCAGAAGAGCCGGATGAGCCGGAGATCATACCCACAGGCATCAACAACGTGGACGCTACAACGGAGGGCGACGTCATCTTCGACCTGCAAGGCCGTAAGGTCACCCGTCCCACCAAGCGCGGCGTGTATATCGTGAATGGACGCAAGGTTGTTATTAAATAAGAAAGGATAGCTATAGACATGAAAATAAAGAAAGAGTATATACGCCCCATTATGGAGGTGCTTGATCCTGAGGTTGGACCGCTAATGCAAAACGGCGTTACAACCATTTCTGTGCCAAAGGGAAGTGGTACAGAGATTATTCCAGAAGATGAATTATCGAGAAAGAATGATTTCACCTTCACCGACGACGACTGGTAACAGCGTCGTGTGAAGGGTTCACTAACGAGACACAGTGCTTTCGGGCTTGAAGCCCGGAAGCACTGTGTCTTTGTGTGTAATGCGGTACGGAAATCCAGAGTAGGCAAAGTTTTATTTGGATTATTTGGTTGTTTCAGATTGTTTTTTTATCTTTGCAGCAGGTAACTGCAAGTGTTATGAAATAGAACGCGATGGAATCGATATCTTTCCAACAGCTTAGGGTTGTTGAAGACCAGCTGCCATTACTTTGTTTGCTGATATTTCTGCATTTCGACATTTGGGTTTAACTACTTTAACTACTGACTACTTAACTACTTCAGAAAGTTGAATTAAAAAAAATGCATGACCTTATAAGAAAATTACTTTAAAAAGTAATTATTTCAAAATAAAGTCGTATCTTTGCACACAGAAATACAATGAATTTATGGCAAAAGCAACAATTCAGTCGGTAAACCAGACAAAGAAAGCAGGTCTGTTCACTATTTGTTTTGAGGGCGAAAGTTACAGCGAGTTCCAAAAATTTATAACCAAGAACGATGAAGATGTGGAACTTCAGCCCGAATTGCAAGAGATACTTCGTATCATGCGGCGCATGGTAGATGAACTTGGTTTCCTTGAAAGGCTTTTCAGGCCAGAGGGCAAGATGAGAGACAGGGTGGCTGCTATCCCAGTGTCCTCAAACAAACTTCGCCTTTATTGCCTCCGTTTGTCTGATGGTGTGCTTATTGTTGGTAATGGTGGTCGTAAAAAGACACGGACATATAACGAAAACGATGAGTTAAGTGGCTATGTATTGACATTGCAAAAACTTGACGCACTCCTAAAAGCGGCAGAGAAGAAAGGTGTAATCAGCATTGAGAAAACAACTATAACTGGTATTGACGACAAAACTTTCGACATATGAAACATGCAGCAGAAACTGAGCGGATGTTTCTCAAGGTTACAGACGAGACACCCGACGAGGTAAAGATGAAGGTGGACTGGTCGCTTGACATATCCACTGCTATAGATAATGCCCTGCACAAAAAGCGGATGACGCAAAAGGAGTTGGCAGCAAAGTTAGGCACCTCACCCGCATCTGTCCACTCATGGCTTGGCGGCACTCACAACTTCACGCTCTCTACATTGGCGCGTATATCTGCTGTGTTGGGCGTGCCTCTCATTTCGGTAACACGAAAAAGATAATATCAGAAGCCTCTTGCCTCTTGCTTCTTGCTTCTAAAAAAAATTTGTATCTTATGTTTTTTACTATTTCATTAGGATTTGGGTTTATATGACTACGCATTTGCAAACATCATGCTTTCAGTGTCTTAGTATCATACTTAGGGGGTGTAAACATCATGCTTTGCCTGCTTGTCCGACTCTGTGTGTGAAGGATGTGAAGGATAAATATAAACTTTATATATAGGAAAACATTTAGGTCGGGGGTAAATAATTTCTATAATAAAAGTTTAAAAAAATACCTTCACATCCTTCACATCCTTCACACAACGTCATTCAGGTGTCTCTCCACTGCAAAATTACAAAATCGCCCGCACACATCCAAACATTTCCCCGACTTTTTTAATTTAGAAGCAAGAGGCAAGAAGGCTTTTTAAAGAAGCAAGAAGCAGGAAGCAAGAAGCAAGAGAATACTCAAGTATCAGACATTTCTCTTGCTTCTTGCCTCTTGCTTCTTGCCTCTAAAAAAACTTTGTGTCTTTGTGTTCAGTCTAAATCATACCAATTTATTTTTTAACGGTTACTTAATAAAATTCTAATGGTTAGAATTTTGCTGTTTCAATAAATTTCTTTAACTTTGCAAAACCGTTGAGTATGACGGAATTTCCGTCACGGAATTTCCGTCATGGAAATGACGAAAAAAGAATATATGAAGGAGTAACAATATGGGCAAAAAGAAAACAGTGAAAATCGTAAACCCCTTTGTTCAAGGTGAATACGCTGGTCCAGACTATTTCTGCGACCGGACTGAGGAGACCGAAGAGCTGATATCCAACCTGCGGAATGGACGAAATACGACGCTCATTTCGCCCCGTCGAATAGGGAAAACAGGGCTTATTAGTAATGTTTTCTACCGTCTTGCAGAGTCGGACAAGAATGTAGTGTGCATCTACATCGACAGTTCCTTACCGACAACCAGCTGTTGCTGCTGAAGACTATTGCCAAGGCTGGTGTCGTCAGGAGTCCCCAGAGTGCTGAGTTCATTAAGAAAAACGAGTTGCCAAGTCCCAGCAGTGTACGAACAGCCCTCACCGTGCTGGAAGAAAAAGACTTGGTGAGCCGTGATGTTGACGGCTACCAAGTCTACGATCGCTTCTTTGCCATTTGGCTGAGGCAACTCGCATAGTTTTTATAGAGCGAGTGCTGCTACTCCACGTAGTCCATTTTGACTACGATGACGCGGATGTTCTGGTTCTTCTTCTTGGTTGCGACCTTGGCGATGTGCCAGTCGGAGGGGAAGAAGATGACGAACTGGCCGCCGCAGACGTCGAAGAAGTGCGTCTTCCGGCGGTCGTAGCTGTAGCGCATGACGTCCTTCTTCTGGTCGTAGGGCACGCTGACGGTGCTGGAGGCGTGGTCGAGGAGTGCGAAGCCCTCGGTGCCGCTGACGACGAGCTGGAAGTCAATCTTCTTGCGGTGGCTCTCGGTGTTGCGCTTTTCCAAGGGCAGGTTCTCGGAGTCCTCGACGCTGGCCACGAGTGTGGAGCCGGGGATGGGGTGCTTGCCCTTGGGAATGGCCTGGAGGTCGGTCTCTGCCAGCCAGCGGAACAGGGTGTACCACTGGTCGGGGTTCTTGTGGTACTGGCTGTAGAACTCCTGCCCGTTGACCGTGCAGTGGGCGTTGGCCTTGGTGAAGCCGTTGCGCCAGGCCCCGCTTGCCATCCACTGCCGCACCTCGCCTTGCGCACTTGCCGTGAGGGCAAGTGCGCTGAGGAGGATGAGGGAGAGGAACTTTCTCATGCTGTGCTGCTGTGTGGGTTACAGTCCGAGTTTCTTGCGTATCTCAGCCGGTATGGCGTTCTTGTTGACCAGGTAGTCCATGGTGTTGGCGGCGATGAAGGTCTTGGTCATGTACCATGTGCCTTTGTAGTTGCCGGTCTCGCCCCATGAGTTTTTCACCATGTAGTATTCCTTGCCGTTCTGGTCTTTGGCAATGCCGTAGATGTGCATGCCGTGGTCGTCGGTCAGCTCCCAGTTGTCGAAGCGCTCCTGGCGCATCTGCTGTGTGGGTGTGATTTCCGGCACGGTGCATCCTAAGGAGTCGATGAGGTTGCGCTTCTTTTCGGTGGTCATCTTCAGCCAGCGTGCCATGTCGCTGCCCTGCAGGCTCTCCGTTTTCTTGGTGTCGATGGCGTAGGCCAGTCCCTTGCGGGTGAAGCCGTCCTCGCTGACGTCGCCGCCCCATGCCACGGTGTAGCCCTGGGCGATGGCGTTGTCGATAATCTGCATCATCTCGTCCATCGGCACGTTGTACGACAGCGGGAAGCGCCAGTTGTCCTGCACCTCGACGGCGAATGCCGTGTAGAAGGGATGGTGGGTGTAGCTGGTGATGCTGACGTAGTCGTCGAGGTTGATGCCGAGGCTCTGCACGAACGACTTCGGCGTGTACTCCTTGCCTTCGAAGGTGAACTTCTCAGGGCACTTGCCCAAGTAGGCGTCGAGGATGCCCTGCAGACCTACCTTCCACTGGTTGGAGATTTTCTTGGCTTTGTTCTTGGCAACGGCCTCGACGTAAGGCTCCAGGATGGAGAAGAACTCGTTGAAGTTGTTCAGCGAGTCGCCATACAGCGAACCGGGGAAGGGCATGGCCTCCTCGGGGCAGATGCCGTGCGTCTTCAGCGTGGCCAGCACGTCCTCGGCGCTGCCGCCCTGAGAAAACTGGCAGTCGCCGTGGTAGCGCACCACCTGTATGGCGCGTTCCATGTAGGTCTTGTTGGCGACGAACGACTCGCAGAGGTCGTACTTCTTGCCTGTAGCCTTCAGGATTTCGGCCTCGAAGAAGGAGAGGGTGGAGTAGTCCCAGCACGTGCCGGAACGGTTCTGGTCCTTCATCGACGTGACGGGGATTTCCTTGACGACGGTGAATACGGGTTTGTTCTTGTCTTTGGCGGGGGCTTTCTTCTTGGCTCCCTGTGCGCTGAGGGCCACCATGGCCATCAGGGCGAAAGTGAGTAGTTTTTTCATATTTTTTTAATTAGGGTTTTTTATAGATGCTATAGATGCTATAGATGCTATAGATATTCCGGGTCATTTCGCCATGAACTGCTCCAGCTCCTGCGGGTGGTAGGGGATGCGCTTGTTGCCGAGGAAGCGGCAGCCGTCGGCGGTGATGAGCACGTCGTCCTCGATGCGGATGCCGCCAAAGTCCTTGTAGGTCTCGATGGCGTCGAAACACAGGAACTCCTTGCAGTGGCCGCTGGCACGCCACTCGTCGATGAGGGCGGGGATGAAGTAGATGCCCGGCTCGTCGGTCACCACGAAGCCCTCCTGCAGGCGGCGCCCCATGCGCAGACAGTTGGTGCCGAACTGCTCCAGGTTGGGGCGTGTCTCGTCGTCGAAGCCGACGTGGATTTGTCCAAGTCCTTCCATGTCGTGCACGTCCATGCCCATCATGTGCCCGAGGCCGTGGGGCAGGAACATGGCGTGGGCACCGGCTTGTACGGCCTCGTCGGTGTCGCCGCGCATGAGTCCCAGTTCCTTGAGCCGCTCCGTCATCATGCGGCAGACGGCAAAGTGTACGTCCATGTAGCGCACGCCCGGCTTGGCCACCTGCAGCACGTAGTCGTGGCAGGCCTCGACGATGCTGTAGATGTCAGCCTGCCGCTGCGTGAACTTGCCGTTGACGGGCATGGTGCGCGTGTGATCCGAGCAGTAGTCGTCCAGTTCGCAGCCGGCGTCGCACAGCACCAGCCGTCCGTCCTCCAGTCTGGCATCCGACGGATTGCCGTGCATAATCTCTCCGTGTTGGGAGAAGATGGTGGCGAAGCTGTTGCCCTGTGCCAAGGAGCGTGCAATGCCGTCCACCTGACCGGCCACGAAGCGTTCCGTCACGCCCGGCTTGATGAGCAGCTGTGCCGTGGTGTGCATGGCGTAGCCTACGTCGCAGGCACGGTCGATGGCTTCTATCTCCTGTGGTTCTTTCGTAGAGCGCATCTTTACAACTGCCTGAATCAGAGCGAGTGACGCTGCCGCCTTCTGCTTGGCCGGATGGATGCCGGTGAGGTCCATGATTTGTATCATGGTGTCGTGGCGGTAGGGGGGGAGGAAGTGGAGGGATTTACTATTTGACGATTTACTATTTACGATTTGGTCTATCGACTTGAGGGGGGCGGTCTTGGTGATGCCTACCTCGGCGGCTAAGTCGCTGACGCTGGGGGTGAAGCCCATCCATACGATGTCCTCCACGTCGATGTCGTCGCCCAAGAGCCATTCCTCGTCGTTGTCGATGTCGATGACACCCACCAGTCCGTCGCGGTGCTGACCGAAATAGTAGATGAATGCCGAGTCCTGACGCATGGGCGCGTAGCTGTTGGCGGGGTAGTTGCAGGGGGCTTCGTTGTTGCCAAAGAGCACGATGGTGCCTTGGCCTACGAGTTTTTTCAGTTCCGCGCGGCGGCGGATATAGGTTTCTTTGTTGAACATTTGGGGGGTTGTTTTTACAGGGTTCCTTTGGTGGAGGGCAGGTCGTAGTGGTAGACGTCGCGGCGGACGGCCATCTTGAGGGAGCGGGCTAAGGCCTTGAAAATGCCCTCAATCTTGTGGTGCTCGTTCTGTCCTTCGGCACGGATGTTGAGGTTCATCTTCGCTGCGTCGCTGAGACTCTTGAAGAAGTGCAGGAACATCTCGGTGGGCATCTCGCCGATGCGCTCGCGGTGGAAGTCGGCATCCCACACTAACCAGGGACGGCCGCCGAAGTCGAGGGCCACGCTGCAGAGACAGTCGTCCATGGGCAGGCAGTAGCCGTAGCGCTCGATGCCGCGCTTGTCGCCCAAGGCTTTCAGGATGCACTCGCCTAAGGCCAGTGCCGTGTCCTCGATGGTGTGGTGCTCGTCCACATGCAGGTCGCCGTTGCAGTGTACGGTGAGGTCTATGCCTCCGTGCTTGCCTATCTGCTCCAGCATGTGGTCAAAGAATCCCAGTCCGGTGCTGATGTCGCAGCGTCCCGTTCCGTCCAGGTCCACCTGCACCATGATGTCCGTCTCCTTCGTGGTGCGTCTCACCTCGGCCTTGCGCTCGCCGCCGTATGCTATCTCGGTGACCGTCTTCCAGTCGCCGATGTGCAGGAAGCCGCAACCTATGTTTTCAGCAAACTGGCGGTCGGTGTCGCGGTCGCCGATGACGTAGCTGTGGGCGATGTCGTACTCCGGCGACTCCATGTATTTAGCCACCAGTCCCGTGTTGGGCTTGCGCGTGGGCGCGTTGTCCTCGGGGAAGTGCGGGTCTATGAGGATGTCGTCGAACTCGACGCCCTCGCCCTTGAGTGTGTCCAGAATGAAGTTGTGGACCGGCCAGAAGGTGTGCTCGGGGAAGCTGTCCGTGCCCAAGCCGTCCTGGTTGCTGACCATGACGAACAGGTAGTCGGTGTGCTGTCTGAGGAATGCGAGGCTGCTGATGGCCTGCGGTACGAACTTGAGTTTGTCGAACGAGTCAATCTGCTCGTCCTCCGGCTCCTGTATGATGGTGCCGTCGCGGTCGATGAAGAGTATTTTTCTCATTGTTTCTTATATGTCCATCTTTTGTTTCCGGCGCTCCTGTTCCTTGGTTTCAATGGCACCGTAGGCATAGTAGTTATGCACCATCACCACCTGGCTGACATAGAACTGTATGAAGCAGCAGAGGGTGAAGGTGGCAAAGGTCAGGGCGGTCATGTAGGACGGCATGCCCAACGGGTCGCCGATGAGCAGTCCGTTGTGTGCGGTCTGGTTGGCCAGGTTCAGCACGTGGGCCGGCATCATGACCACCAGTTCCACTAACTGGGTAAGCAGGATGCTGACGAAGAAGACGATGAACAGCAAGCCCCAGCGCGCCATGCCCCGTCCGTAGCTGGTGGTCAGCGTGCGCCAGTAGCTGCGGGGTGCCTCCATGATGTACTTCATCAGCACATGCATCAGCGGCAGCGAGAGGGCGGCGATGAGTGCCGTGACGATGCAGGCCGTGACCATGACCGTCCACATGCGGGCGTGCAGCAGCTCCGGCTGCCACTTGGCGACGACGGCTGCTGCGGCCGTGGCTATGAGGAAGGGCAGCATCACGAGCAGCGCGGTGCTGAACACGCCCTTGAGGGTGCGCCCCATCAGCTTCGGGCTGGCTGTCAGCCAGTGTGGCGGGGTGCTGATGGTGCCCGTCTCCTTATGCTCCTTCAGCTTGGCCAGTATGGTGGCCGAGGCCAGTGACAGCGTGGCCAGTGCCAGCACCGTCAGTGCCAGCAAGGCTATCAGGCTGTTGGTGTACTGCAGCAGCGGTTGGATGAATACGCCCTGATAGACTGCCACCTGCTGCATGAGCACCAGTGTAAGTTCCGGTATCTTGATGGCCAGCAACGTGCCCAAGGCTCCGCAGCTCAGGGCGTAGAGCAGTGCCATCTGCCAGGAAGCCTTGAAGAGGCGTTTGAAGTTTCCGGTATAGAGTCTGAAGCCCGTGGCCAGCACGCTGCGGTAGCTGCGGGCTTTCATCAGGCTGTTGTCTTTTAGTTTCTCCATGTTTTTTCGCGTTTTGCCTGCAAAGTTACAAAAAACTATTAACTATGAACTATGAATTATGAACTTTTTTGTATCTTTGTGGCCGAATTAATTGTTGGATATGAAAATCATCAAGTGGGGCTTCATCGGTTGCGGTGAAGTGACAGAGAAGAAGAGCGGACCGGCATTCTCGCAGATGGAAGGCTCCAGCGTGGTGGCTGTGATGAGCCGCAGCGAGCGGCGCGCCCGCAGCTATGCCGAGCGTAACGGCATAGCGCGGTGGTACACGGACGCCCAGGAACTGATAGACGACCCGGAGGTCAATGCCGTCTACATAGCCACGCCGCCGTCGAGTCACGCCACATACGCCATTATGGCCATGAAGGCCGGCAAGCCGGTGTATGTGGAGAAACCGCTGGCGGCGACGTACGAAGACTGTGCCCGCGTCAACCGCGTGTCGGAAGAGACCGGCATCCCCTGCTTCGTGGCCTACTACCGTCGCTACCTGCCTTATTTCGACAAGGTCAGGCAGTTGGTAGACCGCGGCGTCATAGGCAAGGTGGTCAACGTACAGGTGCGCTTTGCGGTGCCTCCGCGCGAAGAAGACTACGCCCGTGACGGCCAGCTACCGTGGCGCGTGCAGCCCGACATTGCCGGCGGCGGCTACTTCTACGACATGGCTCCCCACCAGTTGGACTTCCTGCAGCAGCTGTTCGGGGTCATCACCGAGGCCCGCGGCATCCGTGCCAACCGTGGCGGGCTCTATGAAGCCGAGGACACGGTGAGTGCCTGCTTCGAGTTCGAGAACGGCTTGCCCGGCTCCGGCTCCTGGTGCTTCGTGGCCCATGAGTCGGCGCGCGAGGACCGCATCGACCTGGTGGGCGACCGCGGTTCAGTCAGCTTCTCCGTGTTCGACTTCCAGCCCATCCGTCTCCATACGTCGTATGGCGAGGAGAGCATGGCCGTGCCCAATCCGCCCGTCGTCCAGGCTCCCATCATCAAGAGTGTGGTGGAGCACCTGCAAGGCATCGGCGTGTGCGAGTGTACGAGTGTGTCGGCCACCCCGGTCAACTGGGTGCTTGACCGAATCTTAGGAAAGTTCTGAGCGGTGATGCGTCTGCTGGTGACCATAGTAATGCTGATGACAGGTATGACAGTCCTTGCCTCCGACACGCTGACGGTGCAGTCGTCAGAGCGCAAGACGGGCTGGCTGCGTCGCACCTTGGAGGCGTTCAGCGAGGTGGACACCACCTACGTGGAGCCCCAGCACTACAACTGGGCGCTGATGCTGCAGTCCGTCAACACCTACGACTACTACCGGATAGGCACCAGCGGCGCCAACGGCGACCAGTCTATATCCTTCGCCCCCTCGTTGGGTCTCAGAGCAGGTCCTTACTTCGGCTGGCGGTGGGTGTTCTTGGGCTACACCATCGACCTGCGCAACTTTAACCTGTTCAGCGGCAAGCGGAAGTTGGAGATAGACGGCAGCATATACAGTGCGCAGATAGGTGCCGACATCTTCTACCGCCGTTCGGTGGACGACTACAAGATACGGCGTGTCAACCTGGGCAAGCATATCAATACCGACGCGCTGGAAGGTGTGTCCTTTGACGGACTGAACGTCAGCATCACGGGCCTCAGCCTGTACTACATCTTCAACCACAAGCGTTTCTCCTATCCTGCCGCCTTCGCCCAGAGCACATGCCAGAAAATCAGCTGCGGCTCGTGGATGGCCGGCGTCGGATACTTGAGGCACAGCATAGACTTCGACTACAAGCGGTTGGAGGAACTGGCCAAGCAGCACTTAGGCCAGGAGGTGCCGTTAGACAGCGGACTGATGTTCAACTCCATCAAGTACCGCGACATCAGTGCCTCGGTGGGCTACGCCTACAACTGGGTGTTCGCCCGCAACTGGCTGTTCTGCTCCAGCCTGTCCATGGCCTTGGGCTACAAGACGTCATCGGGCGAGACGGCCAACGGCGGAAGCAAGGGCTTCGACTTCAGCAACTTCAACATCGACGGTATCGGACGCTTTGCCGTGGTGTGGAACAACACCAAGTGGTATGCCGGCGCGTCGGCCATCGTGCGAGCCTACAACTACCGCAAGCCGCGCTTTGCCGCCAACAACATCTTTGGCGACCTGTGCATCTATGTGGGGCTGAACTTCGGACCAAGGAAGGCGTACAGGAAATCTAAAATGAGAAATGAGAAGTGAGAGATGAGAAATATGAAATGTGAGATGAGAAATGAGTAATGAGAAATATAAAATAAATAAGGTTTGCGCTTGCTTCTTGCTTCTTGCCTCTTGCTTCTTGTCAGCGAGCGGGCAGGTGACGTACCAGACGGACGACAGCGTCACCGTCTGCCGTCTGCTGAAGCAGGCCACGCCGCAGACCACTACGCTGTGGTTAGCGCGCCAGTTCTTGGGCGTGCCCTACGTGGCTCACACCTTGGAAGTGAACGGTGCCGACGAGCAGTTGGTGGTCAACACGCGTCAGTTGGACTGCACCACGTTGGTGGAGACCGTCGCGGCCCTGAAGCTGTGTGCCCAGCAGGACAAACGCACTTGGGACGACTTCGTGACGATGCTGCGGAAGCTGCGCTACAGGGGCGGGCGCATCGACGGCTATCCCTCGCGCCTGCACTACTTCAGCGACTGGATCAGGGACAAGGAGCAGATGCAGCTCGTCAGCAACATCGACAGCCCTAACCCTCCCTTCACCGCCGTGCAGACGCTGAGCGTCAGCTGGATGAGCGACCACCCGATGTCGTATCAGGTTCTGAAGGCACGTCCCGGGCTGGTGCCCCAGATACGCCAGCAGGAGCAGGCGCTCAGCGGACACAAGGTGCGCTACATACCCAAACGGCTGCTGAACAACAATAAGCTGCTGCGCCAGTGTGTGCGCGACGGCGACATCATCGTCATCCTGACCAACAAGCGCGGTCTTGACACGGCCCATTTGGGCTTTGCCTCGTGGCATGGCGACGGCCTGCACCTGCTCAACGCCTCCCAGTTGCGCAAGAAGGTGGTGGACGAGCCTATGACGCTCAGCCAGTACGTGCGGCAGCACCCTACGTTTACGGGCATCAGAGTGGTGAGACTCCTGTCTGCTAATCAATAGAAAATCATAAATAAACAGTAAATCGTAAATTGTCAAATCGTAAATAGCATTATGGAACTACCCGATTTCATGAACTATGCCAACAAGTTCTCGAAGAAGGACTTTGTGGAGAAGATTGCCCGCATAGCCAAGAGTGCTGGGGCAAAGTTGGTCTATGCCGCCCTCATCCTGTACTACACGTTGCAGAGCGACAAGGTGAGTGCCACTAACAAGGCCATGATTATAGGCGCCTTGGGCTACCTTATCAGTCCGCTCGACGTGGTGCCCGACGCCATCCCCATAGCCGGACTGGCCGACGACTTGGGGGTGCTGGTGTTTGTGCTGAAGAAGGTGTGGACGGACATTGACCCCGACATCCAGACGAAGGCCCGCGAACGCCTGTCGAAATGGTTCGACGAGGACGAGATTGAAGAAATCAACGACCTGTTCGTTGGGAATGAGAAATAACTTTTTTTAGTGTTGAGTGTTGAATGATGAATGTGGAATGGTCGGCTTCGCCGATGTTCAATGATTAATTTTTAAATTATTTCATCGCCACAGGCGACCATTCCACATTCAAAAATCAACATGCTAAAATAAAGGGCTATGATTAACGAGTATCAGATGCGCGTGCTGCCCCATGTGGCCGCCAACGAGCAGGCCTTGCGCCAGTTTGTGGCCCAGGAGCACGGCTTCGACGTGCGCACGCTGACGGCCTTGCGCATACTGAAGCGCAGCATTGACGCGCGCCAGCGTACCATCTATGTCAACCTGAAGGTGCGTGCCTATGTCAACGAGATGCCGCAGGAGGACGAGTACGTGCGTACCGAATACCCTGACGTGTCCAATGCTCCGCAGGTCATCGTGGTGGGTGCCGGTCCCGGCGGCTTGTTTGCCGCCCTCAGGCTCATAGAGCTGGGCCTGCGCCCCGTCGTGGTGGAGCGCGGCAAGGACGTACACGCCCGCAAGCGCGATCTGGCGCTGATAGCGAAGACGCAGCAGGTGGACGCCGAAAGCAACTACTGCTTTGGCGAGGGTGGGGCAGGAGCCTACTCTGACGGCAAGCTCTACACGCGCAGCAAGAAGCGCGGCTCTACGGAGAAAATCCTGAACGTCTTCTGCCAGCACGGAGCCTCAACGCGCATCCTGTCCGACGCCCATCCCCACATCGGTACGGACAAGTTGCCGCGTGTCATCGAGAACATGCGCAACACCATCGTCAACAGCGGTGGCGAGGTGCACTTCCAGACCAAGATGACGCAGCTGCTGTTGCGGGGCGACAGCGTGGTGGGATGCCTTTGTGAGGTTTGTCACGATACCGAGGCGACAAACACGGTGATGGAGTTGCATGGCCCTGTCATCTTAGCCACCGGTCACTCCGCCCGCGACGTCTACCGCTATCTGGCAGCGTCCCACATCGAAATAGAGGCCAAGGGCATAGCCGTGGGCGTGCGCTTGGAACACCCCGCCGAGCTGATAGACCAGATACAGTACCACTCGCCCAAAGGCAGGGGTAAGTATCTGCCCGCTGCCGAGTATTCGTTCGTCACCCAGGTGGAGGGTCGTGGCGTCTACTCTTTCTGCATGTGTCCGGGCGGCTTCGTCATTCCCGCCGCCACCGACAAGGAGCAGGTCGTGGTCAACGGCATGAGTCCGTCCAACCGTGGCGGTCAGTGGTCGAACTCTGGCATGGTGGTGGAGTTGCGTGCCGACGACGTCGAGGGCGACGACGTGCTGAGAGTGATGCGCATGCAGGAACGTCTGGAACGTGACTGCTGGCAGCAGGGCAACCGCCGACAGACTGCCCCGGCCCAGCGTATGGCCGACTTCGTCAACAGCAGGCTGAGCTACGACCTGCCCCGCTCGTCTTATGCTCCCGGACTGCTGTCGTCGCCGCTTCACTTCTGGTTGCCTAAGGGCATCAGCCGCCGTCTGCAGGAAGGTTTCAGGACGTTTGGCCGTCAGAGCCACGGTTTCCTGACCAACGAGGCCGTCATGATAGGTGTGGAGACGCGCACGTCCAGTCCTGTGCGCATCGTGCGCGACGCGGCGACGCTCATGCATGTCCGTCTGCAGGGCCTCTTCCCCTGCGGCGAAGGTGCCGGCTATGCCGGAGGCATCGTCTCTGCCGGTGTCGACGGCGAGCGTTGTGCAGAGCAGTGTGCTGCGTATATTTGTCAGTTTTCCTGATTTTACACATTTTTACTCTATTTTTTTTGTTTTCTCAGACAAACTAATTATCTTTGCATCCGTGAATATTAAACAAGAATTCGGTAAATGGTTCCTGGATGTTGCTAAATATGTGCTCACGGCCATGCTCTTGACAGCAATGATAGAAGGCCTGAGCCAGCCTTGGTTGATTTCAGTCACAACAGTACTGACCTTGCTCTGTCTTGCTTTTGGAGCTGTATTGATGCGTAAAGGTAAGGATGAGGAAGACCGACGTGAGCGTAATCGCCAGCGACATAGGGATAAAGTTAAGAAAGGATTATAAAGATTATGGGCGCAATTATTGCATTAATTATTGTTGCAGTGTTTGGAACAACGCTGTTGGTTTACTTCCACTACGAAGATAAGCGTAACAAGCATGTAGGATTAAGCGATAAATAACTACCTAAAATAATTACATCATTATGCTATCACAACAAGACCTGAAACAAATTGCCGGTAAAGGCATTTCCGAGCAGCAGATCGAACGCCAACTTGGCGAGTTCAAAACTGGTTTCCCCTTCCTGAAGTTGGAAGCCGCAGCAGCCATAGGCAAAGGCATCGTGGCTCCCACCGACGCTGAGGGCAAGCAGTACATAGAAGCCTGGCAGCAGTATAAGGCCGAAGGCAAGAAGGTGGTGAAGTTCGTGCCCGCCTCGGGTGCCGCCAGCCGTATGTTCAAGGACATGTTCGCCTTCGTCGATGCTGACTACGACGTGCCTACCACCGACTTCGAGAAGAAATATTTCGACAACATCGAGAAGTTCGCCTTCTATCAGGAGCTTGATGCCGTATGCCAGAAGAACTGTGGCAAGGGAATCAAGGAGCTGATGGCCGCAGGCGAGTATAAGGCCGTGGCCGCCCAGATGCTGAAAGCCGAGGGACTGAACTACGGACAGCTGCCCAAGGGCCTGCTGCTGTTCCACAACTATCCCGAGGGTGCCCGCACGCCCATGGAGGAGCACCTTGTGGAGGGCGCTCTCTACGCTGCCTCGAACGGCGAGGCCCACGTGCACTTCACCGTCTCGCACGAGCACATGGAGCTGTTCAAGCAGAAAGTGGCACAGAAGGCCGACCTGTATGCCCAGAAGTACGGCATCAAGTACGACATCAGCTTCTCCGAGCAGAAGCCTTCGACGGACACCATCGCCGCCAACCCCGACGGCACGCCGTTCCGCAACAGCGACGGCACGCTGCTGTTCCGTCCCGGAGGCCACGGTGCGCTGATTGAGAACCTGAACGAGATAGACGCCGATGTCATTTTCGTGAAAAACATTGACAACGTGGTACCTGACCGCCTGAAGCAGGACACCGTGGAGTGGAAGCAGATTATTGCCGGTGTGCTTATCACCCTGCAGAAGAAGGCCTTTGAATACCTGCGTCTCTTGGACACGGGCAAGTACACCCACGAGCAGATTGAAGAGATGATACGCTTCGTGCAGCAAGACCTGTGCTGCCGCAAGGCCGACATCAAGCAGTTAGAGGATGCCGAACTGGTCATCTACCTGCGCAAGAAGCTGAACCGCCCCATGCGCGTGTGCGGTGTGGTGAAGAATGTCGGCGAGCCCGGTGGCGGCCCGTTCCTGACCTACAACCAGGATGGCACCGTCAGCTTGCAGATATTGGAGTCGAGCCAGATAGACAAGTCGAACAAGGAGTACATGGAGATGTTCACCAAGGGCACCCACTTCAATCCCGTCGACTTGGTGTGCGCCGTCAAGGACTACACGGGCAAGCCTTTCGACCTGCCCAAGTACGTCGACCCCACTACGGGCTTCATCTCGCAGAAGTCCAAGTCGGGCAAGGAGCTGCAGGCACTGGAGCTGCCCGGTCTGTGGAACGGAGCCATGAGCGACTGGTCTACCGTCTTCGTCGAAGTGCCCCTCAGCACCTTCAATCCCGTGAAGACCGTCAACGACCTGCTGCGCGACCAGCACCAGTAAAATCTAATGTTGATAACAGAAATTCTGATGGTCAGGAAAAAAATTCTGACCATCAGAATTTTTATTTTCAGCATCCGTATGCATGGCCGGACAGTTGTTGCCATATTCTCGCGTGCGCGCGTATATATAGGCAATCATTTTTTTGCCCTACACCCACAACACCTACGACACTGAAGTCCAGTGTTGTGGGTGTTGTGGGTGTAGGGTGTTTTTTTGTTACACAAATCAGCATGAAATGAGCGTTTTTTGAAAACAAAAAGTAAAAAAACGGCGAAATGTTTGTGAGTTTTACAAAAAAGCATTACCTTTGCCGCCGCAAAATATAAAAACGGACAAAGATGAATACGCTTAATCTGATTAGCTCGCTGATTATTATTCGACTGCGTAAGGTGGTCGGAAGTGATGAGGCGTGCATGTAGTCAGACGGTATAGCGCAAGCAACGTATATGAGCCTTTCTCACTTCCGAGTGTGAAAGGCTTTTTTCGTACGAGGCGGCAAGAAAGTAAATAACATAAATAACGACACAAATAAAAACAAAACTAAGATGAGTGAAAGACTATTTATTTTTGACACTACGCTCCGCGACGGCGAGCAGGTGCCCGGGTGCCAGCTCAACACTGTTGAGAAAATCCAGGTGGCCAAAGCCTTGGAGCAGTTGGGTGTCGATGTTATTGAGGCCGGGTTCCCCGTGTCGAGTCCGGGTGACTTCAATTCGGTGATAGCCATATCGAAGGCTGTCACCTGGCCTACCATCTGTGCGCTGACGCGTGCCGTGGAGCGCGACATCGACGTGGCTCACGAAGCCTTGGTGTATGCCAAGCGCAAGCGTATTCATACGGGCATAGGCACGTCGGACGAGCACATCAAGTATAAGTTCAACTCGACGCGCGAGGAAATCATCGAGCGCGCCGTCAGAGCCACCAAGTACGCCAAGCGTTACGTGGAGGACGTGGAGTTCTACTGCGAGGACGCCGGCCGTACCGACAACGAGTATCTGGCGCGTGTGGTGGAAGCCGTCATCAAGGCCGGTGCCACGGTGGTCAACATACCCGACACGACGGGCTACTGTCTGCCGCAGGAGTATTACGACAAGATAAAATACCTGAAGGAGCATGTTGACGGCATCGACCGCGCCATCATCTCGACCCACTGCCACAACGACTTAGGCATGGCTACGGCCAACACCTTCAACGGTGTGATGGCCGGTGCGCGTCAGGTGGAGGTGACCGTCAACGGCATCGGCGAGCGTGCCGGCAATACCAGTCTGGAGGAGATAGCCATGATACTGAAGTGCCACAAGGGCTTGGGCATCGACACCAACATCAACACCACCAAGATATACCCCACGAGCCGCATGGTGTCCAGCCTGATGAACATGCCCGTGCAGCCCAACAAGGCCGTGGTGGGACGCAACGCCTTCGCCCACAGCAGCGGCATCCATCAGGACGGCGTGCTGAAGAACGTGCACACCTACGAGATCATGGACCCCAAGGACGTGGGTATCGACGACAACAGCATCGTGCTGACGGCGCGTTCCGGCCGGGCTGCCCTGAAGTACCGCCTGATGGTGAACGGTGTGGAGCTCAGCGAGGAGAAGTTGGACAAGGTGTACGAGAACTTCCTGCAGTTAGCCGACAAGAAGAAGGAGGTGACTGATGTCGACGTGCTGATGCTGGCTGGTGCCGACACGGCGGAGGCCCATGCCGTAAAGCTCGACTTCCTGCAGGTCACTACGGGTAAGGGCGTCAAGAGCGTGGCCTCGATAGGACTCGACATCTCGAACCAGAAGTTCGAGGCGGCAGCCAGCGGCAACGGTCCCGTCGACGCAGCCATCAAGGCGCTGAAGAAAATCATCTCGAAGCAGATGACGCTGAAGGAGTTTACCATTCAGGCCATCTCGAAAGGCTCTGACGATGTGGGTAAGGTACACATGCAGGTGGAGTACGACGGCAGTCTGTACTACGGTTTCGGTGCCAACACCGACATCGTGACCGCCAGCGTCGAGGCCTATATTGACTGTATTAATAAGTTTAAGAAATAAGACCCTCCCCCGACCCCTCCCTGTGAGGGAGGGGAGTAGTTACTTCTTCAGCGATGAGTTACAAATAGAAGATTTTTTTAGATAATATAATTTAAGGTATGTCAGATAATAAAGGAACAAAAGTAATGACTCCCCTCCCTTACAGAGAGGGGCAGGGGGAGAGTCTCACACTTTTTGATAAGATTTGGGACAAGCATGTGGTGCAGGTGGTCAGCGACGGCCCCACGCAGCTGTATATCGACCGCCTCTACTGTCATGAGGTGACGTCGCCGCAGGCCTTCGAGGGCATGAGGGCTCGCGGACTGAAGTGCTTCCGCCCGCAGCAGATATACTGCATGCCCGACCACAACACGCCTACGCACGACCAGGACAAGCCCATCGCTGACCCCGTCAGTGCCAAGCAGGTGGCCACGCTGGCCAAGAACGCTGAAGACTTCGGACTGGCGCACTTTGCCATGAACAGCAAGGACAACGGCATCATCCATGTGGTGGGGCCGGAGAAGGGCTTGTCGCTGCCCGGCATGACCATCGTCTGCGGCGACTCGCACACGTCGACCCATGGTGCCATGGGTGCCGTAGCCTTCGGCATCGGCACGTCGGAGGTGGAGATGGTGATGGCTTCGCAGTGCATCCTGCAACAGAAACCCAAGTCGATGCGCATCAGCATCAACGGACAGCTCGGCAAGGGCGTGACGGCCAAGGACGTGGCCCTCTACCTGATGTCGAAGCTCACGACGTCAGGAGCCACGGGTTACTTTGTGGAGTATGCCGGCGATGTGGTCAGGAGTCTCTCGATGGAGGGCAGGCTGACGCTGTGCAACCTGTCGATAGAGATGGGTGCTCGCGGTGGCTTCGTGGCTCCCGATGAGGTGACCTTCGATTACATCAAAGGCAGGGAGTACGCCCCCAAGGGCGACGAATGGGACAAGGCCGTAGCCTACTGGAGAACGCTGCAGAGCGGCCCCGATGCCGTGTTCGACAAGGAACTGGTGTTCGACGCCGCAGACATCGAACCGCGCATCACCTACGGCACCAATCCGGGCATGGGCATAGGCGTCACCGAGGCCATTCCCAATACTGCCGCCGAGGCCAAGTCGCCGGAACAGGGTTTCGTCAGAGCCCTCGACTACATGGGCTTCAAGGCTGGCGAGTGCCTGTTAGGCAAGAAGGTTGACTACGTCTTCTTAGGGGCCTGCACCAACGGGCGCATAGAGGACTTCCGCGCCTTTGCCTCCATCGTCAAGGGCAGACGGAAGGCTGCCGACGTGGTGGCATGGTTAGTGCCCGGCTCGTGGGCTGTCGACAGGCAAATCCGCGAGGAGGGGCTGGACCGTGTGCTCGAAGCTGCCGGTTTCGAGATACGTCAGCCCGGCTGCTCGGCCTGTCTGGCCATGAACGACGACAAGGTGCCTGCCGGCAAGCTGTGTGTGTCGACGTCGAACCGCAACTTCGAGGGACGTCAGGGACCAGGCTCGCGCACCATCCTTGCCTCGCCGCTGACTGCCGCTGCCGCTGCCGTGACAGGTGTCATCACCGACCCGCGTGAATTAGTCTAAAACGAGTAATTATATAAAGCAATGAAACAGAAATTCAACGTGATAACCAGCACCTGCGTTCCCCTGCCGTTGGAGAACGTAGACACAGACCAGATTATACCAGCACGCTTCCTGAAGGCAACGACCCGCGAGGAGCGCTTCTTCGGCGACAACCTGTTTCGCGACTGGCGATACCATGCCGACGGTACGGTGGTGAAGGATTTCGTACTCAACGACCCCACCTACGGAGGCTGCATACTCGTAGCAGGAAAAAACTTCGGCAGCGGCAGCAGCCGTGAGCATGCCGCATGGGCCATTGCCGGATATGGCTTCCGGGTGGTCATCAGTTCGTTCTTTGCCGATATCCATAAAAACAACGAGCTCAACAACTTCGTGCTGCCCGTACAGGTGAGCGAGGACTTCCTCGCAGAGCTTTTCCGAACCATACAGGAGACTCCTGGGACACTGGTCACCGTCGACCTGCCCGCGCAGACCGTCACCAACACGGCTACGGGACGCTCGGAGCACTTCGAGATTAACGGCTACAAGAAGCACTGCCTGATGAACGGACTGGACGACATCGACTTCCTGGTGGAGAACAAGTCAAAGATAGAACAATGGGAACAGCTCAACAAGTGAACAGCTACAAACGCATTGCGCCGTTTGTGGAAATCATGGACTCTACGCTCCGCGACGGCGAGCAGACCAATGGGGTGTCCTTTCTGCCTCACGAGAAGCTGGTCATTGCGCGCAAACTGCTCTACGAGGTCAATGTCGACCGTATCGAAGTGGCTTCGGCGCGCGTCTCGGAGGGTGAGCGCGAGGCGGTGACGAGGATATGCCACTTTGCCGAGAAGGTGGGTATGCTGGAGCGTGTCGAGGTGCTGGGCTTCGTGGACGGCGGACAGTCTGTCGACTGGATAGCACAGTGCGGCGGCAAGGTCATCAATCTGCTGGCCAAGGGTTCGCTGAAGCACTGCACCCACCAGCTGCACAAGAGTCCTGAAGAGCACATCAGCGACATTCGCCACGAACTGGAATACGCTGCCCAAAAGGGCATCAGCGTCAACCTCTACTTAGAGGACTGGTCGAACGGCATGAAAGACTCGACCGAGTATGTCTACCAGCTGATGGACAGCCTTTTAGCGAAGCCTCTTGCTTCTAATATCAAGCGCTTCATGCTGCCAGACACGCTGGGCGTGATGAATCCGCTGCAGGTCATCGAATATTTCCGCAAGATGATGAAACACTATCCGGAGTGCCACTTCGACTTCCATGCCCACAACGACTACGACCTGGCCGTGTCGAACTCGCTGGCTGCCGTGCTCAGCGGTGCCAAGGGACTGCACGTCACCGTCAATGGGTTAGGGGAGCGTTGCGGCAATGCGCCGATGGCTTCGGTGCAGGCCATCCTGAAAGACCAGTTCCACGCCAAGACCAATCTGGTGGAGAACCAGCTCAACGACCTGTCGCGCATGGTGGAGAGCTTCAGCGGCATACAGGTAGCCCCCAACCAGCCCATCGTCGGCGAGAACGTGTTCACGCAGGTGGCTGGCGTGCATGCCGACGGCGACTCGAAGGACCAGCTCTACTACAACGAGCTGATGCCAGAGCGCTTCGGTCGCAAGCGTGAGTATGCGCTGGGCAAAAACTCCGGACGTGCCAACATAGCCAAGAACCTGGAGGAGCTGGGACTGGAGCTGACCCCTGAGCAGACGCGCAGGGTGACGGAACGTATCACCGAGCTGGGCGACAAAAAGGAGATCGTGACGCAGGAAGACTTGCCTTACATCGTCTCTGACGTGTTGAAGCACGATGGCTCTGACGAGAAGGTCAAGCTGATAAGTTATGTGGTGTCGACGGCCTACGGACTGAAGCCCGGAGCCAACGTGCGCGTGGAAATCAACGGCAGGCAGTATGAGGCCGGGGCTACAGGCGACGGCCAGTACGATGCCTTCGTCAAAGCCTTGCGCTTTATCTACAAGAAATACTTGAACCGTACGTTCCCCATCCTGGCCAACTATCAGGTCTCCATACCGCCGGGCGGACGCAGCGACGCACTGGTGCAGACCGTCATCACATGGCACTACAAGGACGGCTTGTTGCGCACGCGCGGCCTTGACCTCGACCAGACGGAGGCAGCCATCAAGGCGACATTCAAAATGCTGAACATCATTGAGAGCGAGAATAGAAATAAAAAATAAGAAATAAGAAATAAAAAATAAAAAATGAAATTGAAAATTGCAATATTGCCCGGTGACGGCATCGGGCCGGAGATTATGAAACAGGGCGTGGCGGTGATGGATGCCATAGCCGCGAAGTGTGGTCACGAGTTTGAATACGAGGAGGCACTGGTGGGAGCCTGCGCCATAGAAGCCTGTGGCGACCCGTATCCTGCGGCTACGCACGACGTCTGCATGCGTGCCGATGCGGTGCTCTTTGCCGCCGTGGGCGACTTGAAGTATGACAACAACCCTACGCTCAAGGTGCGTCCTGAGACGGGACTGCTGGCCATGCGCAAGCAGTTGGGCTTGTTTGCCAACGTGCGGCCTGTGGCCACCTTCGACTGCCTGTTGCACAAGTCGCCCCTGAAGGACGAGCTGCTGCGCGGTGCCGACTTCGTGGTCATCCGCGAGCTGACGGGCGGCATGTACTTTGGCGACAAGTATCAGGACAACGACAAGGCATGGGACACGGACATTTATACGCGGCCCGAGATAGAGCGCATCCTGAAGGTAGCCTTCGATATGGCTATGACGCGCAAGAAGCATCTCACCGTCGTGGACAAGGCCAACGTGCTGGCTTCGAGCCGCTTGTGGCGTCAGATAGCCAAGGAGATGGAACCGCAGTATCCGGAGGTCACCACCGACTATATGTTCATCGACAATGCCTCGATGCGTGTGCTCACCGAGCCTCGTTTCTTCGATGTCGTCGTGACGGAGAATACCTTTGGCGACATCCTGACGGATGAGACATCGTGCATCACGGGCTCTATGGGACTGCAGCCGTCGTCGTCGTTAGGCGAGCACACACCGCTGTTTGAGCCTGTACACGGTTCATGGCCGCAGGCCGCCGGGCAGAACCTGGCCAACCCGCTGGCGCAGATTCTCTCCGCTGCCATGCTGCTGGAGCACTTCGGACTCAACAGGGAAGGCCAGTTGGTGCGCGATGCTGTCAATGCTTCGCTTGATGCCAATGTGCGCACGCCGGAGATACAGGTGGAAGGCGGAGCCAAGTATGGAACAAAAGAAGTAGGCGCATGGATCGTAGACTATATCTTAAAGGCTTAGTCCTGTGTGTTGCAGTGCTACTGCAACACACGGCGCAGGCTCAGGACAACCAACGCTGGCGTGACTCGCTGACGGTGCTCAACCGGCAGATAGCCACCCAGCCTTGGTCTACCGACCTGCACCTGCGCAAGGCTGCTGCCAATCTGCAACTCAAGCAGTGGCAGTATGCCGTTGACGAGTATGCCCTTGTGCTGCAAAAGGAACCTCACAATCCTGCCGCCCTTTTCTATCGGGCATACGCCAATACACATCTGCACCGATATGAACTGGCACGTACCGATTATGAGAGCTTGCTGGCGGTTCATCCCCGTCATTTCGAGGCACGCCTTTCGCTGGCTGTCGTCCTTCAGATGATGGGCCAAAGACAGGATGCGCTGAACCAGTTCAATCAGGTCATCGAATTTCATGCCGACTCGGCTGTGGCCTATGCTGCACGGGCTAATCTGGAACGCGAAATGAAGCAGGATGAGGCTGCCCTCTACGACTGGCACCGTGCCGAACAGTTGGAACCGCTCAATCCGCTTTACGTGGTTTCACATGTCGACCTGCTGTTGGTGTTGGAGCGTCGCGAGGAGGCACGCCGTGTCTTGGATCACGCCGTGCGTCGCGGTGTTCCGCGTGGTATGCTTAAAGAATGGTATGATAAATGTCGCAGATGATGAAGCAGATAAGGAAAATCATAAAGGCGGTACGGCACATGACGAAGCGGCAGTTCACGCTGGGCTTCTTTGCCGTCGTAGCCCTGCTGGCCGTCATCAGGGTGTGGGCTGACAGTAGCAGTAAGGAGGCTGAGGTCGTACCCGTGACGGAGCAGAAAGCTGACTGGGTGACCTCGGCGGGCCACCACCGGATATGGAGTGTGCCCAGTTACAAGGCTGCTTTCCCCGACAGCCAGAGCGTGCAGATTGTGGCTGCCGAGAAGTGGGGAGTGCGGCCGGTCAGAAACCGCGAGGACGCTGAGCGTCGCAAGAAGGAACTGGTGTATATCGGTGAGAGTCCTTATTTCCATGTCGATCGCCTGAGCAGCAGTATTCCATACTTGGTGCCGAGAGCTGCCATCCTGCTGCAGGACATTGGCGAGGCTTTCTACGACAGCCTCTATGTCAAAGGGGTACCTATGCAGAAGATGATAGTGACGAGTGTGCTGCGCTCTATGGACGACGTGGCCAAGCTGCAGCGGAGAAACCAGAACGCTACGGAGCGTTCCTGCCACCTTTTCGGCACGACCTTCGATATCTGCTACAACCGCTATCGTCCCGTCGGACGCGAAGTGCGTAACGACACCTTGAAATGGGTGCTCTCTGAGGTGTTACGCGACAAGCGGGAGGAAGGGCGTTGCTACATCAAGTACGAAGTCAAGCAAGGCTGTTTCCACATCACCGTCAGGTAGCGTGGCGTGATGGCTGACGGTTACTCCGCGCCGAAGTAGGCTTCCAGCTCGGGTGCGGCACTGCCTTCCTTGTTGGGCAGGTCGCGGATGATGACGCCGTGCTCTAACAACGCGATGCGTGAGGAAATGTCGATGGTGTGCTGCAGGTTGTGGCTGGAGATGATGATGGTGGACCCCGTCTCCTGGGAATAGTCGCGCAGCAGGTGTTTGAGCAGTACCTGACTGGTGGGGTCGAGGAAGTTGAAAGGCTCGTCGAGGATGACGGTCTTGGGCTGGCGGAAGAGTGCGGAGATGATGCCAACCTTCATCTTGTTGCCGGCAGACAGGTTGCGTATCAGCTTCTTCTGCCCGAAGATTTCGCTACTGCAGAAATGCTCGTAGCGTGACAGGCGCTGGTCGACATCGGTCTGGCTGATGCCTGACACCTTGCCGAGGAAGGCAAAATACTCCTCCGGCGTGAGGAAGTCGATGAGGAAGCCCTCGTCGATGTAGGCTCCGACGTGCAGTTTCCACGACTCTGAGTCGGCAGGGTTGACACCGTCAATCCACACGGAGCCGCCATCGGGCTGCAGCAGGTCAAGCAGCAGGCGGAAGAGGGTGGTCTTGCCTGCACCGTTGTTACCTACCAGTCCCAGAATATCCCCGTCGTTGATGGTAAACGAGGGAATATCGCAGGCTGTCGTTTCGCCAAACTGCTTCTTTAAGTCTTTTATCTCTATCATGTCTTCTTTATTCTGTTTAACAGCCTAACATCGCTGCAGGGCTAATGCCAAGTGTGGTACACAGCAGACGTGCTATTTTTAGAGTTGGTTCAGCGCGTCCTGAGACATCATCGCTGATGCGAGAAGTGCTTATACCTATTTCTGCAGCCAGTTGCTTTTGGGTCATTTAATGCTGATTGCCTACATAGTCAGTTGCGGGGAAGTCAATCTTCCTATGTGATACTATTCTCATCTCGGCTGCAAAGTTATATATTTATTTTGAAAAACAATTTTTTTCAGTGTTTTATTTTTGAATAACGCGGTTTTATAATGACCCTCTCTCTCTACCACCAGCACTGATGCTGTCATGTACTGATGGTGCATTAAATGCGGTGCCACTCGTTGGGCCTGGCTGAAGGGAGAAGGCGTTTACTGACGTTACTATTCCACAGGAAATCAAGGGAGTTTGAAATGTGGAAGTTATTACATTGATTTCTGTGTAAGTTGTTATTCAAGGTGCTGCTGTACCAGAAGAAAGGTAGCACAGACAAACGAGGAAAGACACCCATTATAGTGCACATCACCCTCAACAATTCGATGGCGCAGTTCTCCTGTAAGTTATCATGTACCACTAATCTGTGGAATCCCCGTTCGTGTTGAAGCGTAATGTGAACTTCACCGCCCAAAGCATACAGAAAAGTGGGGAAAATAAGATTAAAATGTGATTATTTGCTAAATATACGAATGTTTAGTGTGTTCTGTCAGAGAAAATATGTAACTTTGTACCAAGAACAATAGAAATCCATTATGGACAAAGACATTAATCACATCAAAGTCGTGCCTGCAGAGAAGGAAGGTGCCGCGAGACTATTGAGTGTCTCGTGGAGGGATACCAAAGAACCAATAAGTGGTTGGCAGAGCAGTTGGGGTGTGCGCCTACTACCGTATCAAAATGGTGTACTAATGACTGCCAGCCAACAATGGAAACATATCTAAGAATTGCAGACCTGCTTGATGTGGAACTGACAGATTTGGCAAGAACAAAGAAAAGTCAAATGGAACACCCCTCTTTTTGAGTTAGTGGGTAACTATAAAACACTTAATGGGTAACTCGGGAAAATTAGTGGGTAAGTCAAATATAGATATTATATATACATGATACAATTAAATACGAAGCTTGTCTATCGTTTCAGTCTACAGTAATAATACAAATCCATCTATATAGAATGAAAAATTCAAAAGACAAATCAAGAATATTCACTCGGTCCCAAGTAGATACTTTGCTTTCTGCTGTAATTGGTCAGACGCTGGAAGATGTTGACAATGCTGGATTATTCAAGCTCCATGCTGGGCGCGAAAAGGTAAAAGGCATTGCTGGCGACATTATCGAAGTGTCTGTTTTGGGATGTAACAAGGATAGCTTGCAAGAACCAGACATTATTGTTGACGGTGAACTTACAGAGATAAAGACAACGGGCATGGTGAAACCAAAGAAAAATGATTCACCATACCTTTTTGAATGTAAAGAGCCTGTCAGCGTTACCGCTGTTTCTATAGACAAGATTGTGCATGAAGAATTTGAGTCATCCAACTTCTGGCACAAGTTGGCACATCTGCTTTGGGTTTACTATTGGTACAACTCTGCCGAAACAGTGAAGTTAGAAGGCTACAAGCAATTCCCCATCTTGGGTTTTCAGTTCTACCAGTTCAGTGACGAGAACAAACTACTTTTGAGGCAGGATTGGCTGTTAGTTCGTGATTTTTTGATAGTAATTCAGCGGGACTACCGCACAGAAAGTGAGCGTGCTGAACAATATCCGAGACTATCCCATGAGTTACGTGGTCAGTTGATGTTGATTGACACAGCACCTAAGTACCCCAACCCGCCGCGTTTCCGGCTGAAGAGGTCGTTTGCTACACAAATAGCGAATCAATATTTCACAGGCAAGAAATACGACCAGCTCCCACAGAAGATTACGAAATATGCAGATATTGATACAAAGTGCCAGCAGATGACTGCTCAATTCCAGGGCAAAACGTTTAATGAGATAGCAGACATATTGGGCATAGAATTCAACCGCGATGTAAAGAACTTTGCAGAGCAAGTTGTCACACACATGTTCGGCAGTAAAGCCAAGAAACTGAATGACATTGAGGATTTTGCAAAAATCGGTGTAATCGCAAAAAGTGTTCCACTACGCGCAACGGGGTCTGGTAAAGAAGACATGAAGCTCTTCTTGCCAAATTTAGTTTCATGGACAGAGGAAGAATCGTTTGAAGATTCTGCCATTTACGATTATTTTGCAGGCCACCATTTCCTCTTCATCATCTATCAACATACCGCTGCAGGAGTTGTGTTCAAAGGTTTCAAGAGAATCTTCTTTAGCGAAGAGTTCATTCAGCATAGTGTGCGCAAAGTATGGGAGCAGGTTCGAAATCTTATTTCAAATCGCACTTTGCGACTTATAAGAGAATACGATGACAATGGAGAGCCGATAATGAATGTGACTGGTTCGTATCGGGAGGCACCTAATTTTCCGAAAGCATCAGAGAACGATGTCTTTGTGCGTGGCGGAGCTTCTACTTCCGATGACAAACACAAGACATTAGTCATTAACGGCCTAAAAATGATGCCGCAATCTATTTGGCTAAACAGACACACGGTATTAAAACTTATAAACGAGAACAATGCCTAATCTTATTCGTGTTGTAGAACTTTTCGCCGGTGTGGGTGGCTTTCGCATCGGCCTTGAAGGAGCATCGGATGCATACATGACTGTATGGAACAACCAGTGGGAACCTTCGACAGTGCATCAGGACGCATCTATCGTCTACCGTGCTCGCTTTGGTGAGCGAGGCCACTCGAACCGTGACATCAATAATGTCAAGACAGCAGACATTCCCGACCATGACTTGTTAGTCGGAGGTTTCCCTTGTCAAGACTATAGCGTAGCTGCTTCTCTCAGTAAGTCAGGCGGCATCACAGGCAAGAAAGGTGTACTTTGGTGGCAAATCTATCGTATTCTTCAAGAGAAGGGAAAGCAACGCCCTGCCTATTTGTTCTTTGAGAATGTTGACCGTCTCATCAACTCTCCTGCATCACAGCGTGGGCGCGACTTCGCGATTATTCTGGCCTCACTCTCTGACCTTGGCTACATCGTGGAATGGAGAATAATAAATGCCGCTGACTATGGTATGCCACAACGTCGCCGCAGAACCTACATCGTTGGTTATCGTGAAGATTCCACCGTTGCACAGAAGATGCAGGGGTTGGAGGAATGGATGCTTTACGACGGAGTAATGGCAGAGGCTTTCCCTGCAACTCTCGTTCAGCGTACTATGTCGAAGTTCGAGATTGAAGGAACCATTTCTGAGGTGTCGGACAACTTCAGCAAGGGTAAAAGTTCAAGCCCATTCGGCAATGCTGGCATCATGGCTCGCAGATGGGTATTCTCTGCCGACGTAGAACCTCATTATGAAGGCACTTGGCTGACTCTTGGCGGTTACCTTGTGGACGAAGACCTTGTGCCAGACGAGTATTTCATTTCCGACGAAGAGCTTCCTAAATGGGAATATGAGAAAGGGCCTAAAAAGATTAGCCGCACATCCAAAGAAGGTTTTGAATATCTATACACGGAAGGTGGCATGGCCTTTCCAGACTATTTAGACCGTCCTTCAAGAACAATCATCACTGGCGAGGGCGGCGCTTCTCCGTCGCGATTCAAGCACGTTGTCAAGTGCAAGTCTGGCCGTCATCGACGATTGATACCCTTGGAACTGGAGCGTCTGAACATGTTCCCAGACAATCACACATACCATCCAGAAGTCAGCGATGCCCGACGAGCTTTTCTCATGGGCAACGCCCTCGTCTGCGGCGTGGTAGAGCAGATTGGCAAATGCCTGTATCGTGCCATCTATGACGAAGAACCTGTAAGCCATCATCCTATCTTCCTGCAACGTGAGGCTCGTCCCATGCTGGATTTGGGACTCTTTGCTAATGAGAAGAATGAACTGGTTGTTAATTTGCCGAGGAAGAACTACAAGCTTGATATGAAGAAGCGCCTGCTCATCGGCCTCGTCAAGAAGGACAATCAAGCCTATTTTCTGGAGCAAACGCCAACAAAGATTTACTACACGGGCAAGACACGCTCCTTCCCCTCAACCATTGCCCTCAACAAGCTCTATTACTTCATGCCCTACATCAAGGCAAAAGGTGTACGCGACTTATACCTCATCCGCATTGCCCGCATCGGCACGAAAGCAGAGGTACAACCAGAGAGTGAAGACACAGAGCCTCGACTGGTTTTCGATTTGGAATACTTGGAGAGCCTGCCCGAATATATACCCGTGAAATTGCAATACCTGCGGACGTACAGAGATACTATTCTTGGACGAATTTTTGACAAACTTGAATAAAGATGAACGAATACATTATCTATACTACGGAAGGCTATACTATCGCCCCAAATGAAAACGTGGAAGTCGAGAACTGTCAAGTTCTTGGATGCGCTTTTGGACATAATGCTGACGAAGCCCAAGATAATCTGCTGAAAGAAAACCCGTGGATTATTGAGTCTGGTTTTGATGAGTCAGAGTTTATCATCAGGCAATTAGCAAAATAGGAGAGCATTTATATCTTCAGTTACGAACTGATGATAACTTCAAAGTATATGGCAACTACCGATTCAAGATAAAGGACATTGCCCGTAGCGAAATCTATGAGCCAAATTGTTTCGTTTGCGAAGAGGATGCATTCGTTGATTTGCCTTTTTAGATTGTAGATATACACTAACTCCCAAAGTATAGGATAATACTGATAATTAGGTGAGAATAATCAGAACAGCACTTGTGGGCAACGGTTTTGTAATCAGATTTGAAGAGAACAAGCATTACAACAATATCTCATCAAGCAATACCCCAAAGGAGGATGAGAGTTGCGAATGGAAGGAATTCAAGAACCTGAAGAATGACTTCAGTGGTCACGAGAAGGATGATGTCATTTCCTACGTGTCGGCACTGGCTAACATGGAAGGTGGGCATCTGGTTGTTGGTGTTGAAGATAAAACTTTGAAGATAGTCGGGACGGATACATACAACTACAAGCAACACTCCGGCTGACAAATCTGTGTGCCAACCTGTCAAGTGAAGGACTGGATATAGAGGAGTTCATCACGGAGGATACCCATAAGAAAGTCTGGGTGATACATATTCCCAAAGCATCTGCCGAAGTTACCTGTCTATGCCCACAACAAAGCATGGCAACGGATAGAGGACTCGTTGGTGGAACTGACTCCAGAACGGTTGAATGCTATTTTGGAGGAACAACTATTTGCTCCAGATGATTGGTCGGCTGGTATCGTAGGAAATGCAACTTTGGCAGACTTAGATGAATTGGCAGTTGCCAAAGCCCGTGTGATGTACAAAAAGGTACACTCTAAAATTCCTGCCAACGAAATTGACGGTTGGTCGGTAGAAGAGTTGCTGAGTAACAGTGGTATCATGATTGAAGGCAAACTTACTCGTGCTGCCATCATCTTATTGGGTAAACCAACGGCAGTGTTCAAACTGAGGCCTGCGGTTGTGGAAGTGACATGGACGCTACGCGATGGAAAGGAAGATGTTGTTGGTTACGAACATTTCACGGCTCCATTCATATTGACAGTGGATGAGATTCTTGGAAAGATCCGCAATCTGACCATGCGTGAGTTGCCAGGAGGAACCTTGTTCCCAGATACGATGAAACAGTATGACAACTACAGCATCCGTGAGGCTTTGCATAATGCCATTGCACATCAGGATTATACATTACAGGAGCGCATCAACTTTGTTGAGAATCCCGGCTATGTGTATTATGAGAATGGTGGCAGTTTCATTCCTGGCACTTTGCAAAGGGCTTTGGCTATTCGTGGACCACAGCGCCATTTTAGGAACGAATGTCTCTGTAAGGCTATGGTGCATTTCAATATGATTGATACTGTAAGCCGCGGCATCAAGAAAATATTCGATGAGCAATGGCGACGTCACTTCCCAATGCCTGACTATGAGATTGATGCTGTCAATAAAGTTGTTGGTGTGAGGCTCTATGGCAATGCCATCAACGAAAAATACACAAAGATACTGAAAGAGAACAAGACTCTTACTTTGCATGAGTGTATCGCCCTTGATGCAGTGCAGAAAGGACACCAGATTAGCGAAGAAACGGCAAAGGAATTATTGGACAAGGGACTGATTGAGGGAGAATCTCCTAATTATCAAATTTCATTGGGTGTTGCTAAGATGACACACCAATTGCCTGAATATACTCGTGTCAGTGGCTTGGAGCGTTCAAAACTAAAGCAAATGACAATGCAGTTTATTCAGAATGCAGGTGAGGATGGAACTATGCGTGACGGTATCTATGAGTATCTGAAAGTCGCAATGCCGAGCAATAAGACGAAAGAGCAGAATCTCCGTTTGTTGGGAAACATCCTTAAAGAATTAAAAGAGGAAGGTGCTGTTTCTTTGAAAGGATTGTCATGGTACGAAGTGCAGAATCCGACTAAAAAGAACTAAAAGCGACTAAATCCGACTATAATGACTGCAAGCACAAAAAAGCGCAACCTCACTGACAGGAGCAGTGGGGTTGCGCTTTTTATTAATAGCAACAGTGTTCAGACCAGTCCGCGTCCGTGGCAATTCTTGAACTTCTTGCCGGAGCCGCAGGGACAGGGGTCGTTGCGGCCGGGCAGCTTGTCCTTGATGATGGGCGTGCGGGGCTGCTGGGCACGGGTGTCCTGAGCGGCAGCGGCGGCCTGGTTGGGGTCGGTCATCTGCTCCTGGTTCAGGTTCTGCTTCGACTCCGTGTACTGCTGGCGCTGGGTGCGCTCTTCTGGCGCAGCCTCCTGCACCTGCTGCATCTCGGGAATCTGGGCACGCATGAGGATGCTGACGGAGCGGTTGTTCATATCGTTCACCATGTTGTCGAACAGTTTGACGCTCTCCAGTTTGAAGATGAGCAACGGGTCTTTCTGCTCGTAGCTGGCGTTTTGCACGGAGTGTTTCAGCTCGTCCAGTTCGCGGAGGTTCACCTTCCATGCGTCGTCGATGATATGCAGCAGTATTTGCTTCTCAAACTCCTTGACCACCGACTTGCACTCCGTGTCGTAGGCTTCCTTGAGGTTGCAGGGGATGTTATACATCTTGCGGCCGTCGGTCAGGGGCACTACGATGCGCTCGTAGAGGCTTCCCTGCGTCTCGTAGACCTGCTTGATGACGGGCTGCGCCACTTCCTGAACGTGCTCCATGTGCCGCTTGAAGTTGCCCATGGCCACCTGGAAGACTTCTTCGCACAACGTCTCACGGTTCTTGTTGATGAACTCCTCCTCGGTGAAGGGGCACTCCATGGCGAACACCTTGATGAACTGTTCCTTGCAGCCCTCGTAGTCGTTGGTCTCGATGATGTTGACTACGCGGTCCCAGATGGTGTTCGAGATATCCATGCCGATGCGCTCACCCATCAGGGCGTGGCGACGCTTGGAGTAGACCACGGTACGCTGTTTGTTCATCACGTCGTCGTACTCTAACAGGCGTTTACGGATGCCGAAGTTGTTTTCCTCCACCTTCCTCTGAGCACGCTCCACCTGCTTGCTGATCATCGGACTCTCCAGCATTTCGCCTTCCTTGAATCCTAACTTGTCCATCACGGTGGCTATGCGCTCCGAACCGAACAGGCGCATCAGCTTATCCTCTAACGAGATGAAGAACAACGATGAGCCCGGGTCGCCCTGACGACCGGCACGACCTCGCAGCTGGCGGTCCACGCGGCGGCTCTCGTGACGCTCGGTACCGATGATGGCCAGACCGCCTGCGGCCTTCACCTCGGGCGACAGCTTGATATCCGTACCACGGCCGGCCATGTTGGTAGCGATGGTGACGGCACCCTTGCCGTTGGTCGACTGACCGGCCAGCGCCACGATGTCGGCTTCCTTCTGGTGCAGCTTGGCGTTCAGCACCTGATGGGGAATGCCTTCGCGTTTGCCTGTCTCTGGGTTTACATACATGTCGAGCATACGAGACAGCAGCTCAGATATCTCCACCGAAGTGGTACCGATCAGGGTGGGGCGTCCTGCATTGCGCAGACGTACGACCTCTTCAATGACGGCACGATACTTCTCGCGTGCTGTCTTATAGATGCGGTCGTCCATGTCGTCGCGGATGACAGGCCGGTTGGTGGGTATCTCCACCACGTCGAGCTTGTAGATGTCCCAGAACTCACCAGCCTCTGTCGAAGCAGTACCCGTCATACCAGCCAGCTTGTGGTACATGCGGAAATAGTTCTGTAGCGTAATGGTAGCAAAGGTCTGCGTGGCAGCTTCCACCTTGACGTGCTCCTTGGCCTCGACGGCCTGATGCAGTCCGTCACTCCAGCGGCGGCCCTCCATGATACGGCCCGTCTGCTCGTCTACTATCTTAACTTCGCCGTCAATTACCACGTATTCATCGTCCTTGTTGAACATGCAGTAAGCCTTCAGCAACTGCTGTAGGGTATGGACGCGCTCCGACTGTACGGCATAGTGCTGCAGCAATTCGTCCTTCTTGTTGATGCGCTCTTCGTCGCTGAGCGTCGTGTCGCCCTCGAGGGCAGACAACTGGCTGGTGATGTCGGGCAGCACGAAGAGGTCTTTGTCGTTGACCTGCTGGGCCAGCCAGGCCGTACCCTTGTCAGTCAGGTCGCATGAGTTCAGTTTCTCCTCTACCACAAAGTATAGCGGCTCGACGACCTCAGGCATACGGCGGTTGTTGTTCTCCATGTAGATTTCCTCCGTCTTCAGCATGCCACTCTTGATGCCTTCCTCGGAAAGGAACTTAATAAGAGGCTTGTTCTTAGGCATTGACTTGTGCGAACGGTACAGAGCCAGGAAACCCTCGTCGAGCAGCTTCTTGTCGTTCTTCTCCTGACCCTCGGCTATCTTCTGCTTAGCCTCGGCCAGATACTGGGTAGCCAACTGCTTCTGCACGCCCACCAGTTTCTCGACCAGAGGCTGGTACTCCTCGAACATCTGGTCGTCACCCTTGGGCACAGGGCCGGAGATGATGAGCGGCGTGCGGGCGTCGTCGATGAGCACAGAGTCCACCTCGTCGACGATGGCGTAGTTGTGTGCACGCTGCACGAGGTCGGCGGGCGATATGGCCATGTTGTCGCGCAGATAGTCGAAACCGAACTCGTTGTTGGTACCGAAGGTGATGTCGGCCTGATAGGCCTTGCGGCGCTCCGGCGAGTTGGGCTGGTGCTTGTCGATGCAGTCGACGCTCAGGCCGTGGAACATATAGAGCGGACCCATCCACTCCGAGTCACGCTTGGCCAGATAGTCGTTCACCGTCACGACGTGGACACCATTGCCGGTGAGGGCATTGAGGAACACGGGCAGGGTGGCCACGAGGGTCTTACCCTCACCCGTGGCCATCTCGGCTATCTTACCCTGGTGCAGCACGACACCGCCAAACAACTGTACGTCGTAGTGCACCATCTCCCACTTCAAGTCGTTGCCGCCGGCTGTCCAGTGGTTGTGGTAGATGGCCTTGTCGCCGTCAATGGTGATGAAGTCTTTGCGGGGGTCGGCGGCCAGTTCGCGGTCGAAGTCAGTAGCGGTGACGACGGTCTCCTCGTTCTCGGCAAAGCGACGGGCCGTCTCCTTGACGATGGCGAACACCTCGGCCATGACGTCGTTGAGGGCGTCCTCATAGACTTCGAGCACTTCCTTCTCCAGCTTGTCTATCTGGGCGAAGATGTCGGCACGCTCGTCAATGGGCGTGTCCTCGATGGTGGCCTTCAGTTTCTCTATCTCCTCCTTTTGCTTGTTGGCGGAGTCCTGCACTTGACGTTGTATTTGCTTGGTACGCTGGCGGAGCTCGTCGTTGGTGAGCTTCTGCATTTCGGGATATACTTCCTTTACCTTCTCTACGAAGGGACGGATGAGTTTGTTGTCTCGCGAAGCTTTGTCGCCGAACAGCGAGCGTAGGATTTTGTTGAAATTCATCTTGTGTATTTACTATTTTCTATTTACTATTTTCGATTTATTACCTTATTAAATAATAAGCGGCTGCAAAATTACGAAGAATTTTTCGTAATTCAGCATAAAAGACGGATAAAATGGCCTTTAGAACAGTGGCTCGGCCGAACAGGCATTGGGCGCACGGATGCGTATGGCGCGTGCCACGGTGGGTGCTATGCGGTCAACGGTGACGGGTGTCAGCACGCGTCCGGCCTTGATGCCTGCACCAAAGAAGATGATGGGGAAGGGGATGCTGTTGATGCGCGACGTTGACGTCGTCTGCATGTCCTCGTTGATGAGTTCCCAGCCGGGAGCGACGTCGATGAGCAGGTCGCCGGACTTCTCGACGTTGAAGCCGTTGCGTATGCGCTGCAACATCTGGCTGTCGCTGGTCATCAGCTGGTTCGAGGTGTAGACGTTGCGCACGCCGGCTATCTGTAGCAGGAATTCCTGTGCCTGCCTGAGCAGGTCGCCCATGTTAAGGTTCTTCTTGTCGATGAGCTTGCGGTTCAGGAATATCTGGTTCTGGAAGCTGGTCTCCACATATTGGGCGGCACCGTGTATGGCACCTAAGTACATGTTCAGCAGGTTGGCGGTGCGATTGATGTAGAACTTGCCCGTGGGGATGCGGTAGCTTGCGTTTTCGCCCTCGCTGTCCTTTGTGGTGACGCCGGTGCCTGTCAGGACGAAAAGTACACGGTCCTTGGGCATTTTGTGCTGTATGCCTCCCACCAGTAATGCTATGTAGTAGTCCAGCATCTTGTAGCTCATCTCGTCGGGGTTGACGGTGTACGACACGAAAAGCATGCTGGGCTTCTCGTTTTGGGTGATGCCCGACTGTTCCACGCACTTGATGGCTATCTCCGTCACGCTCTTGTTGATGTCTTCCACAGGCTTGTATTGCCGGGTGTACCAGCTGAGCCATTGGTTTTCGGGAGTATAGTAGGGAGCGATGTTCCACTTTGAGCCCGAGACCCATACGGCGCCGTCGGCCGCATGGCCGGCAGAGAGTATGGCACGCTCGGCATCGGTAGCGAAGGCAAACACCTTGCCCTGTCCGCCAGTAGCTATCTTCAGCTCGTCGCTGATGGTCGAGGTGGCTAACTGCAGTGGCGCATGCCCGTCCTTAGGGTCTTCGGCTATGTTTTGCGGGCGCAGCGTGCTGCGGTTCAGCCATACCAGTCCGGGGATGCCGTTGTAGTAGGGCGTGGAGCCTGTAGCCATGGAGGCTGTGGCCGAGGCGCGGTCTACGGGCGTGAAGTCGCAGGAGCCGTTGGGAAACACCATGCCCTCGTTCAGCAGACGCTTCAGACCGGCCGACTGGTAGAGTGGGGCGTATGCCTCCATGTAGTCGGTACGCAGCTGGTCTATGGTGATGGTGACTACCAGCTGCGGTGTCTGGGCCAGCGCTTGCGCTACAGCCTCGGCACTGAAACCCAGCAGCGTCAGGAGGGTGATGTATAGATGTCTATTTCGCATAGTCAGGAGACTTTCTCAAATGAATACAGGTTTGAAACAGCAAACACAATGCCAAACTCCAAATACCTTCGGCGTAGGTCTGAACCAAGGCGCCCAGAAAGAACAGTGCTGTCAGAATGCCAGTGGTCAGCCAGTAGCTTCTTCCCCGTCCCTTGATGACCGGCCACAAGAAGAACCACGGCAGCGGATTGAACAGAAGTATCTGGAGGTTGAGGCTGACGGTAGGATGCTGCGAGAAAATCATCAGCGTCAGTACAATGCCGATGGTGCCCGTGGCGAGCATGAGCAGGATGTCCCAAAGGAGGAAGCTGCGCTTCAGCCGCCATTCGGCAATGAAGACGACAAGGCCGATGACTGCCAGTATGGCGGCACAGGCAAGGGGCGACAGCGGAAAACCGCTTTGGATGATTTGCACGCCAGCGGGAACGGCCATACGGCGCTCCTTCACCAGTGGACGGCGGATGCCATTGGCGTTGATTTGCGCACGGTCAAAGTCGTACATCAGGTTTTTGGGCAGAAATTCCTGTTGATGTCTAACGGTCTTCATGTCGGCCTTGACACCTAACAGGAGGTCGTTGCCCCAGCGGGACCACGGGTTGTTGCACACCATCTCGTGAACCATCTCGCGATACGTGGGCGTATATTCCTTATTCTCAGTATATACCACGTCTCCGTTCACGCATCGTTCTATGATGTCGCGGGCCTTGGTGGTGCAGTTGCTGTAGAAGTAGTTGTAGCGATAGACTTTGTTCTGCTCCATCAGGTTTTCAGCCAGCGCCCGGTGCAGCCGTTGCTTTTCTTCGTTAGTCAGGTTGAGCACCTGTTCGGTCACCATGCTGCCAAAATGGCGGTATTCTTCCAGAAACAGGCGGTAGGGGTAGGCTCCCAGCTCGTAGTCGGTAAGTCCAAAAACAAACCTCATGACGAAGTGAGGTCTGTTGAAGTCGAAGACGCCGTAGTTGAAGGCAATGTCGCTGCCGCCCTGATGCATGTCGTGCCAGCGTATGGCCGTATGGCCGTAAAGGCTGTAAACCTCGTCGTGCGGCTGACAGGTCAGCAGGCTCACCTCCACCGAGTCGTAGTCTTCAGTATTGAAAGCCTTGTTCGCATAGACAGGAAGTGTCATTGTTATGCAAACAGAGAGGGCTAAAATAGTCCTAAAAACGGTTTTTAAATGTTTCACGATGCAAAATTAACCTATATTTTCCAGTTATCGTGCTTTTATTTCGTTTTTTTTCAATAATTTTGCAAGCCGAAATCGAATTGTTTAAACAAGACTCAATGAAGAAACGAATATTTGGGAGCCTTTTAGCAGGCTTTGTAGCCATCTCCGCGACGGCACAAGTCAGCAGCACGCTCTCGCCCTACAGCCAGTTTGGCTTAGGTGTTCTGGCAGACCAGTCGCAGGGACTGGGACGTGCCATGGGCGGTTTGGGCATAGGCTTGCGCGACAGCAAGCACCCTAATGTGCTCAACCCTGCCTCCTATTCTGCCGTGGACTCGCTGACGATGGTGTTCGACCTGGGCGTTTCCGGACAACTGACCAGTTTCAAGGAGGAGACGAAGAGGGTAAACCGCAAGACGGCCGACTTCGACTATGCCGTGGCTTTGTTCCGTGTGCTGCCCCGTCTGGGAGCCAGTTTCGGCGTCATTCCCTATTCCAATATCGGCTACAACTATTACAACAAGCAGACCATCGGCTCAGAGAGTGGAAAAGTCTCTGAGAGCACCTATACCAACACCTACAGCGGCAGCGGCGGTTTCAGTCAGGCTTTCATTGGCTTGGGCTGGGAAGTCTTCAACGGTTTCTCCTTAGGAGCCAATGTCTCCTACCTGTGGGGTAAGTACAGCAAGACCGTCAGCGGTGTGTTTGCCGACAGCTATGCTAACTCGCTGACCCGCAACTACTCTATCAACGTCAACAGTTGGAAGCTGGACTTAGGTGCACAGGTGGTGACGAAACTTGGAAAAGACGACCGTCTGACCTTCGGCGTCGTCGCCGGCATAGGCCACACCATGCACGGCGATGCTGTGCTGGCAGTGCGAAACACCAACAGCAACACCGGCGTGACGACATCGACTAACGACACTATTGCCAATGCGCTCAGCCTTCCTTACACCTTTGGCGCCGGTCTTTCGCTGACGCATAAGCAGAGCCTGACCGTCGGTGTCGACTACTCCATGCAGCGTTGGGGAAAGTTGGACTATCCCCAGGTCAACGAGGAAACCAACAAATACCAGTTGGCCAGTGGTCTCTTGAAAGACCGCCACAAGGTGGCAGTGGGTGCCGACTGGGTGCCTGACCCCAATCCGCTGAGTCGCGGTTTCTTCAAGCATATCCACTACCGTATAGGCGCCTCCTATGCTACACCTTATTATAATATAGGCAACCTTGAAGGACCAAAGGAGTTGAGCGTCAGTGCAGGTTTCGGCATACCTATCATCAATACGTGGAACAACCGTACGTCACTCAACATCAGTGCCCAGTGGGTACGTACGTCAGCTGACAACCTCATTACGGAAAACACCTTCCGCATCAATATCGGCCTGACATTCAATGAGCGTTGGTTTGCAAAATGGAAGGTAGACTGATTGCCATATCCACCCTGTCCTCCTTGCTGTTCCTCGGCGCGTGTGAAGAGCAGAAGGTGCATACCGCTCCTGCCATCAACGACCGTGACTCCGTTTCTATGATGACCAGTTACGGCGTCAATACGCTTATCAGCGACTCTGGCGTCATCAAATACAAGATAGTGACGGAACGCTGGGATGTCAATACCGTCAAGCAGCCGCCTCGCTGGACGTTTGAGAAAGGCATCTTTCTGGAACAGTTCGACGAGCAGTTCCATGTCGAGGGCTACATCAACGCCGACACGGCATGGTATTATGAGCAGCAGAAACTCTGGGAGTTGCGTGGCCGCGTGCACATTCGCAACGTCAACGGTCTGGTGTTTGACAGCGAGGAACTGTTTTGGGACGGCATCCGCCATGAGTTCTATTCCCATAAGTTCTCCAAAGTGGTGACCCCTGAGCGTACCCTTCAGGGCACGTATTTCCGTAGTGACGAGCACATGACCCATTATCAGGTGACCAACAGCGTGGGCTCCTTCCAGGCAGAAGACATGGAGTCCGACCAGAATGCAACGACACCTGCAGACTCCACGCAGCCGGCACCGCCCCAGCGTCAGGCCGCCACGCGTCATGCTGCTACGCAGAAACCCAATTACAACACGCCATGACCCCTCTAATCATAGGACTACTCATCACGATGGTGTTCTCCGCCTTCTTTTCCGGCATGGAGATAGCCTTTGTTTCGAGCAACCGTTTGCGTGCAGAGATGGACCGCGAGAAAAACGGTCTTTCGCAGCGAGCGTTAACGGTGTTCTATAATCATCCTAACAACTTTATTTCCACTATGTTGGTGGGCAACAATATAGCACTGGTCGTCTATGGCATCTTGTTTGCACGAATCTTCGATGCCACGTTGTTTTCCAGCCTCGGCGACGGTGCACGGGTCACCTGCGACACCCTGCTGTCGACCATCGTAGTGCTTTTTACTGGTGAGTTCCTGCCAAAGACTATTTTCCGTTCAAACCCGAACGGAATGCTCACCTTCTTTGCCATTCCTGCCTACGTCTGCTATGTGGTGTTGTATCCCATTTCCCGTTTTTCCACGCTTCTCTCGCGCGGACTTTTGCGACTTTTCGGCGTCCGTATGCCCAACGAGACTGAGGAGCGAGAGTTTACGAAGACTGACCTGGACTATCTGGTTCAGTCAAGCATCGACAATGCCACTGACGACGCCCAGATAGAGGACGAGGTGGAGATGTTTCATAATGCACTCGACTTTGCAGACACCAAGGTGCGCGACTGCATGGTGCCTCGCACGGAGATAGAGGCTGTCGACGTGGAAGACTGCACCGTCGAGCAGCTCAAGTCGAAGTTCATCGAGAGCGGACACTCCAAGATTATCGTCTATCGTGGTGATATAGACCACATCATCGGCTACATACACTCCTCGGAACTCTTCAAGCACGTGACCAGCATAGAGCGTCATATTCAGCAGATGCCGTATGTGCCGGAGACGATGGCGGCACGCAAACTGATGCACATCTTCTTGCAGCAGAAGAAGTCGCTGGGAGTTGTCGTCGACGAGTTCGGAGGCACCAGCGGCATCGTGTCGTTGGAAGACATCGTAGAGGAGATAACCGGCGACATCGAGGACGAACACGACAGCCAGAAATATGTGGCCAAACAGCTTGCTGACGGTGAGTACATGCTGTCGGCACGCCTGGAGATAGAGAAAGTCAATGAGCTCTTTGACCTCAACCTGCCGGAGAGCGATGACTATAAGACCGTCGGCGGACTCATCCTGCACGAGTACCAGTCGTTCCCCAAACTGAACGAGGTGGTGAGCGTGGGACGTTTTGAGTTCAAAATCGTCAAAAATACCATGACGAAAATTGAACTGGTAAGGCTGAAAATCGTGGAATAAGGCATTTTTTTCTGAAAATTTGCCGATGTTTGCATGAAATTTAGTAATTTTGCAGGCTGAATGTGAAAATAAGAAACAAAATCAAATATTAAACATTACAATGGCAGCAATTGGAAAAATCAGAAGCTGGGGGCCGGTACTTGCTACGGTGATTGGTCTGGCCCTGTTTGCATTCATTGCCGAAGAGATGTTCCGCTCGTGCGAAGCAACCAGCAACGAGCGTCGTCAGCAAGTAGGCGAAGTGTTAGGTAAGAAAATTTCCGTACAGGATTTCCAGACTCTCGTCGATGAGTACGAGAGTGTCCTCAAAATGTCGCAGGGTCGCGACAACTTCTCTGAGGAGGAGCTCAACCAGGTGAAGGACCAGGTATGGCAGACCTTTGTCAACAACACTATTCTGGAGCGGGAAGCCGAGAAGCTGGGTCTCACCGTCACCGACGAGGAGATGCAGAACATCCTCAAGACTGGCACCAACCCCATGCTGGCTCAGACTCCGTTCTTCAATCAGCAGTCCGGCCGTTTCGAGGTGGCTCAGCTCACCAAGTTCCTGGCTGACTATAAGAAGGCTCAGCAGACCGCAGGCTCTGCCGAGGTGTCCGAGCAGTACAAGCGCATCTACGACTACTGGAAATTCATTGAGAAGAATATCCGTCAGCAGACCCTTGCCCAGAAGTATCAGATTCTTCTTGGCCAGTGCCTCATCAGCAACCCCGTTTCAGCTAAGATGGCCTTCGACGCTCAGAACATTGAGAGCGACATCCTGTTGGCCACCGTGCCCTACACCTCCATCAAGGACACTGAGGTGCAGGTGAGCGATGCCGACCTCAAGGCTAAGTACAATGAGCGTAAGGAGATGTATAAGCAGTACGTTGAGTCACGCGACATCAAGTACGTCGACTTCCAGGTGGTTGCTTCTGCCGCCGACCGTGCAGCCCTCATGAAGACCATGCAGGAGGCCAAGCAGCAGTTTGAGGCCGGCCAGGCCGTCGCTGAGGTGGTGCGCAAAGCCCAGTCTCAGATTCCTTACGCTGGTTTCGCCGTCACTCGTGCGGCTCTTGCCGGCGATGTCGCCACCAAGATTGACTCTATGCAGGTCGGTCAGGTGTCCGCTCCCTTTGAGACGAAGTACGACAACACGCTGAATGTCGTTAAGTATATCGGCAAGACCCAGCAGCCCGACTCTGTTGAGTACCGCATGATTCAGGTCATGGCCGAGTCTGCCGATGCCAGCCACAAGCGTGCTGACAGCATCTATGCCGCCCTGCAGGGTGGTGCTGACTTCGAGGTTATTGCCAAAAAGTACAGCCAGACCGGTGCCAAGCAGTGGCTGACTTCAGCCATGTACGAGCGTTCCAATTCACTCGATGCAGACACCAAGCAGTACATCAGCACCCTCCTTACCCTCGGTGCCGGTGAGAGCAAGAACCTGCAACTGTCGCAGGGCAACATCATTCTGCAGGTTACTGCCCGCAAGAACATGGTTGACAAGTACGACGTTGCAGTGGTGAAGCACACCATCGACTTCTCGAAGGACACCTATTCGCAGGCTTATAACAAGTTCAGCCAGTATGTCAGCGAGAACAAGACGCTGGAGGATTTGGAGAAGAACGCTGCCAAGTTCGGCTATAAGGTTCAGGAGCGTAAGGACATTATGAATTCCGAACACAACGTGGCTGGCCTGCGTGCCACCCGCGAGACGATGAAGTGGATTTTCGATAGCGAGGCTGGCGATGTCTCTCCCCTCTATGAGTGTGGCAACAACGACCATCTGCTGGTCTGCGCCCTCACCAAGGTGCATCCTCAGGGCTACCGCGACCTGGCTGACGTTGAGGAGCAGGTGCGTCAGGAAGTCATTCGCGACAAGAAGTTCGACAAGGCTGCCCAGCAGTTGGCTGGTGTCAAGGACATGGCAGCAGCCAAGGCCAAGGGTGCCGTCGTCGACACCGTTCGTCAGATTACCTTCACTGCCCCTGTCTTCGTGCAGGCTGCCGGTGCTTCCGAGCCCGTGCTGAGTGGTGCTGTGGCTTCAGCCAAGGCTGGTCAGTTCAGCAGCAGCGTCATCAAGGGTAATGCCGGTGCTTACCTGTTCCAGGTCATCAACCGCAAGGAGCGTGCCGGTGTCAAGTTCGATGCCAAGCAGCAGGCTCAGCAGCTTCAGCAGCAGGCCATGCAGGCTGCCGGTCGTTTCATGAACGAGCTCTACCTGAAGGCTGACGTCAAGGACAACCGCTACTTGTTCTTCTAAAACTTGTAGTTCATCACATTGGCAATAACGAGAGGATGTGTTCCCTTCAAATGGGCACATCCTCTTTTGTTTTTTCGATGCGTACACAAAACGAACCGTCCCTTTTGTGTAAAATATGCTGATTACTGAAACAAATAAACTGAGGGCGTGTCAAAATGTAGTCTCAAGAGAAAAAGGATTCCAAACGATTCAATTTCGGCTGCTTTTATCCGACGAATAGGATATTTATAACGACGGAAATTAAGTAATCGTTAAAAAATAACTTGGTACGATTTCCGTTCTCTTGAAACGATATGTGATACACGAAATTTGGACTTTAAGTCATTTGTCATATTCTATACAAATTTTATTTATAACTTATTGATTATTAACACTTTATATTCTTAAATCCGCTAAAATTCGTACATTTATAGCTGAGTTTCAGGCAGTTATGCAGGTCACGAATAATCCAGCAGATATAGTAACAGACAAGGAAATGGAGTACCTTAGAGACGCAAACGAGAGACAGACGAGGCAGTTCGTCGCTATCATAGCAGATAGGCTTGGCAGGCATGGTGTCAGCCTTGTCTGCAGTGTCCTTGATATATCCAGTAACACCGTCTATAGAGGCCGTCATGAGCATCTGGCGGGAGAGCATCTTGAAGTGGGCAGAGTCCGTAAGCAGGGAGGAGGCAGGAAGAGTACACTCTCCAAGCATCCCGAGTATATCACCATCTTCCGCGAAATTGTAGCGTTCGACATAGCCGGGCTTCCGCAGGATGCCAACACGAAGTGGCTCCGGCTGACACCCTCGCAGATTAAGTCGATATTCTCCGAGCAGTACCATATAGAGATAAGCCTCTATACCGTCAGGCAGATTATAGAAGCTGAAGGGTACATCAAGCGCAAGCCCGTAAAGACTCTGCCCATGGCAGATTGCAAGCTGCGCGACGAACAGTTCAAGAATATAAAACGGCTGCGAAAATACTGTCAGGAGCACGGCATTCCCATATTCAGCATTGACACTAAGAAAAAGGAATTGCTTGGTCCGTACAGACGGGACAACAGCACAGCATACACTACCGAGCCAGTAAAGGTTAACGACCACGACTATTCCACGTTCTCCAATGGCAAAATGGTGCCTTATGGCATCTACGATGTCATGAGGAACACGGGTTACATGACCTTTGGAGTGAGCCACGACACTGCCGAGTTTGCCTGTGAATGCTTCTCAGAACAGTGGGAACAGCACATCAGGCATATATATCCAAGTGCAAAGACCATCCTCATACTCTGTGATGGAGGTGGCTCGAATAATGCAAGGAGTTGGCAGTTCAAATGGTGGCTTGTACAATTGGCCAAAAGGCTGGGCGTTAATATCAGGATTGCCCATTATCCGCCTTACTGCTCCAAGTGGAACCCTATTGAGCACATGCTCTTCTCGCAGATTTCCAGAGTATGGAGCGGAGCCGTCTTCAACACCATCGAGGAGGCCAGCGATATGGCTGCCAAGACAACTACCAAGACGGGACTCGCTGTATTTACGACTATCAACAGAAACATATATGAGACAAAGAAAGAACGCAACCCGCTCTTTGAGAGTGAGTGTGACAGGCATATCGTCAAGAACGAAATTCTGCCAAAATGGAACTATCTTGTCAAATGCAACTGATGACATATGAATTGTACCAAGTTATTTTTTAACGATAACATAAAGGTGGACTGGCGGTTAGCGCCTGAGAGAGTAATCAAATTATCGGAATGACCAAGAAAATCGGCCATTCTTTTCGCTGCGTTTGCTATATTTAACTCTCTGCGGGGCATAATTCGTAGAAATTTGCTGCTAAGGTACAAAATTTTTGTAAAAAATGGGGTGTTTGTGTGTTAAAATTGACGAAAGGCCGGCGGACTTCGTTACTTTTAGAGAGTGGGGCGTTTCTCCCCGATGCGTTCCACTTGTCTGTGGTGTCATCTATGGCGTCATTATGCCCCTGCGCGAAACATTTTTTAAGAAGCTCTTGCATCGTAGCAAATTTTTTTGTAATTTTGCCGCCCGAAAATAATCATTAACAGATAACATTAGCTACACAAGATGAAAAAGTTATTCACAATTCTGGCGCTCATGCTGCCTTCGCTGGCCTTTGCCCAGTGGCGCGTGGGTGTCAACGGTGGTGCTGACTACAATCACTTCATCATCGACAAACACTATCAGACGGACTATGTGTACGACGACCGCTGGGGTGTTACCCTCGGCGTCATGGGCCAGTATGACGTCAACGACTGGTTAGGAGTGCGTGCCGAGCTCGACTGGACGCAGAAGAACTACCGCCACCACCGCCAGGTGAACCAGATGATGGACTATAAGTATGTCAACAACTACTTGCAGCTGCCCGTCATGGCTTCGTTCAGCTTCGGCGGACAGAAGTTGCGCGGCTTCTGCAACGCCGGCATCTATGGCGGCTACTGGCTCACCAGCGGCCGCGAGGGCTTTGAGACCAACACGTTTACCGACAGGGTCTATGAGTTCAGCGAGGACATCAATTTCAACAGCGAGCGCGACCAGCGCCTCGACTTCGGCTTCCTGGGCGGTCTCGGTCTTGAGTACCGTTTCGCCAAGCACTGGGCTGCTCAGGTCGAGCTGCGCTACTACTACAGTTGCGTGAGCCAGCAGAAAGACTATATGCACGTGAAAGACCCCCGCTACAACTCCACGCTGGCCCTGCAGGCCGGTTTCTGGTACTGTTTCTAAGCGGTCTTGACGCAACGATAATCGATAACGGATAATAGACAAAAGACAATGAAGAAGAACAAGATAATGATTTTGGGAGCCTTGCTCCTGACACTCGTGGCTACATCGTGCCATGAGGATGCCGACCCCATGGTGGCCTATGCTTTTGACGACAACCAGTCGTGGGCAGAGGCAAGAAGCAGCTATGCCGGCAAGTTCCGCGTGTTCTGGAAGGCTATGAACCAGAACTACACGCTGTGGGACTATGAGAAAGAGTGCGGACTGGACTGGGACGAGGTGTACGAGAAGTACCTGCCGAAGTTTGAGGCCCTCGACGAGCCCGGCACCGAGGTTAGCGACTCTGTGCTGAAGGAACTGATGACCGAGATGGTGGCCCCGCTGCACGACGGTCACATGAGCGTCACGTTTACGAATCATCAGACCAAGAATAATGTCCGCGTGTCGCCGGGCATGCTTCGTTTTGAGGAGCGCGACGACCATAAGGTGGCCCAAGGCTTCTCGCCCGACCTTAGAGCCTATTACATGAACAATCAGCTGAGACACTATCAGACGTACGACTGCACGGTTGTAGGCCTGCTCAGACGTGTTGCGCTGGAAAAGGGCCTCGGTCTGGACTGGGCCAAGACTCGCCTCAAAGAGTTGGAGAACCTGTCCGGGCTCACCGACGGAGAGCTCAAGGAAATGGTGGGCCTCAGCGGCCTGGTGGACGCATTGGAGAAGCTGTTTAAAAAGGATGTCACTAAGGCCATGATCAACGAGTACAACACCATCGTTACGCAGTATGCCTACCTGAACGTGCCCTTCCTGGAGCCCGTCAATACCGCGTTCGTCGACTACGGCATACGTATCCAGTATGCGCTGACCACTGACAACATTGCCTACCTGAACTTCAGCATGTTCGGCCTGTCGACTTATCTGTTAGACGCGTATTTCAACGATATGTTCCCCGACGCCACAGACTATGAGAAAGAGATACGCGACCATGTGCAGATGATATGGAACGCATGGTTTGACAACATCCAGAAGCTGCACAAGAGCGGACAGCTCAACGGTGTCATCATTGACGTGCGCAGCAATCCCGGCGGCATGCTTAACGATGCGCGCTTCGTCTTTGGCGCACTTATGCCCGCCGGCGACCTGCAGTATGGCTGGGCGCGCTACAAGCGTGGCGTAGGCCGCTACGACTATACGCCGCTGATGCCCAAGATGAGCTTCACCATGGAGAACGAGCACGAAATCATTGACGACAAGCCCATCGTCGTCATGGCCAACGGCTTCTCGGTGAGCATGGCCGAGATGACATCGCTCAGCGCCAAGGTGACCAAGAACGCCACACTCATCGGCAAGCGCACCTTTGGCGGACTGTGCGCCCTGAACGACAACAACAACTTTTCTGACTACTACGCCGGCCACATCGGCGTGAGCGGCGTGACTCCCGTCTACGTCTATCTGCCCACCGAGTGCATCTTCGACATCGACAAGAAGCCCCTCGACGGCATTGGCGTGACCCCCGACATCGAGGTCGATTTCAACGAGGAGCAGTTTAAGGCCACGGGCAATGACAGCCAGTTTGACCGTGCCCTGGAATTCATCCGCACGGGCAAGTAGTATAAACACCGAACACACAGATAAAAGAAACGACAGTTATGAAACACATCAAGATACAACACCTGCTGGGAGCAGTGGCCATGACGGCACTGCTGCTCACCGGCTGTGCGAAGGACAACAGCATGACGGACATTACGCCCGTAAAAGAGCAGTCAACGGACGATGCCAACGAGGTTATCCAGGCCCTCAGCGCCGTTGAGGGCATCACCGACGTAGAGCTGCAATTCTCCAACGACGATAAGGACAGCATCTATTCCTTCTACTTTGTTCAGCCCATCGACCATCATCACCCCGAGAACGGCACCTACAAGCAGCAAGTATCCATGAAGTTCGTGGACTACGACCAAGATGTCGTGCTCTACACCCACGGCTACGCCATGCCCACCTCGGACGATAAGTTTTTCGATGTAGACCTGCGCAAACACCTCAAAGCCAACTTGGTCAAGGTGGAGCACCGCTACTTTGGACTATCCCTGCCCGGAGCCCTGGGCGACCTGGACTACACCTTCTTAGACGCTGAGCAGCAGTCGCACGACCTGCACAACATTGTGCAGGCGCTCAGGCAGCATTTCTTCAAGACTGGCAAGTGGGTCAGCACCGGCACCAGCAAGGACGGTATCACCAGTGCCCTCTATGCTTACTATAGCGACTTGAACGGCTGGAAAGACATTGACGTCTTTGTGCCCTTCTGCGCTCCCTTCATGCCCGGCACCACAGAGAACGGTGTCTTCAGCTGCATGGACTCCAGTCCCGGCATATACCTGACTCAGGTGTGCGGTTCCGGTTATCCGGAAGGCTCGGACGAGGCCGTAGCCGCCAAGCGCATCAAGCAGTTCTACAATGCCATCTGCACCAACAAGACGGTGCGCAATGCCTGTATCCAGACCGTCGGTCTTGTCGCTACAGGAAGCTACAGGAAGATACTTGAACAGTATAACAACTACAGTCCCAACAGCACCGGAAACCTGACCAAGGACCTCACGGCACTGGTCTATAATCATATTTCCGACAGTTTTTTCAGATTCTTCTCGTATGTGCCGTTCTCCGACTGGGCCACACTGGTGCCTGACCCTGTGAAGGCTGCCACCGACGAGGATGAGCTGGAAAACTTGACCAACTTCATCAGCTTGAGCCTCGACGCGCTCGCGGACTCCGTCTCCACCTTGAAAAGCGGAAAGGAAGAACAGTCCATTACCAGAAGCAGCAACAACAATTATAAGCGTTTATGGGAATATCTCAATGAGCTGCGCTACGATTCGGCGGTGCCCTATGAGATTCACGCCTTCAAGGAGCTGGGCTATGCCGACTTGGACTATTCGTTAGCCGACGGCACCTTCCTGACTGCCCAGCAGATACAGAGTGTCATTTTCATCTTATGCCCGCAGTACAAGTACCAGTCGCTCTATCCGCAGGACAAGGGCACGCTGATGCGCAGCTTCCGCCAGTGGGTATATACGGAGAACACGCAGCCCATCATCTTCGTCTATGCCAAGAACGACCCTTGGACGGGTGCACGTCCGGACGATGCGGCCATCCAGCAGAACCCTATGACGAAAATGATTATCGACCCTATCGCCACGCACAACCACAGCTTCTTAGACCGTGAGTCCTACACCGAGGTCTCGAAGCAGGCCATTATCAGTGCACTGAACACCTATCTGGGAACAGCAGCCAAGTGACAGTAAGGTGAAAGCAAAAAGAAGGAGGACATCCACAGCGGGTGTCCTCCTTTTTTTCTTGTACGTCTTGTTTAGTTTGTTTTACAGGTCGAAGCCCAGACCAGCGAGCCACTGGAAAAGGTCGTTTCTCTCCGATGCGTTCCACTGGTAAATGAAGTCGTCATGCTTGCCGTGCGAGATGAAGAGCTTAGAGCTGTTCGGACCCATTTTGTCGTCAGGGATCTGCCCGCCAGTCCAGGGGTCCTGCATGCCATAGACAAACTTCATGTGGCAAGTAGACTTCTTCATACCTTCAAAGAACTCCTTGATGAACTTGCCGTTGTCGTAGGTCACACCATACGTAGAGGGATTGAACCCCGAGTCCAGAATTTTTTTCTTTTCCTCGGCAGTCAACAGGTCATCTACCCATGTCGTAACATATCCATAACTGCCCAGTTCTATGCATACCTGAACATAATAGGGGTCATCACGTGTGACAGCGGATGCACCTCTGCGTGCAAGGTTGGAAGATGTCTCGCTGGAGTAGGATGCCGGCTCTAAGTCTTTGACATAGTACATACGGCGGTCGTACTCTCCTTGTGTTTCCCCATTGTATTTTGTTTTGTCATTGGCCAGAATGAAATCAAGGAATTTCTCGGCTTTGTCGCCAGTCTGGGGTATCATGGGCTCCCACCGCTCGTATGTCACATAAGACATTTTGGGATAATAATTACCGAACAAGTCAAGCAACAAACTTATGCGTACCTCTTCATCCGATGATGACGCCTCTTCAGGTTTCAGCGGTTCTTCATAGGAATGGCGTGATACCGGCATCGTGCAGGGCCAGCAGACGAAGTTTGAAGTAGCGGTCGTCTGTGAAGCCATAAGCCTCACGCTTCATCACCTTGATCTTGTTTCGAAAAATGACATGGAAAAGCTGACAATCCATTATCTTTGTAGTGACCAAACTATAAAGAATAAGAAGTATGGACGTCAGCTTTATGTATCACGGATTCGGCCTGCGC
>JAFTGB010000064.1 GCA_017458125.1 Prevotella sp. | reverse complement strand
TGCTTATCCTGACGACAAGACCAATCCGACGATACCCCTCTACCCCAACTACAAGAACGACTGGTCAGAGGAAAAGAAAGATCAGAAGAAAGCGCCCAGCCTGCAGACGCTGCGTGCTCCTGAAATGCCGATTTTCCCCATTGGCAAGTGCGTCATGGACGGACTGGGTTTCAAGGCTTATCCTTACTTTATGAGCTGGGACAACTTCGTGATGGTGAACAACGGCAACGCCAACGACCTGAACGACGACCGGATGACGGAGTATGACGCCCCTACGACGGACGACAAGATGGACAAGGACGACGGCATCCCCATGTCGACAGAAGGCCGCTACGTGCAGAACCATAGCGTGGCCAAAGAGGGTGCTTCGGAGCTGGTGGTCTACGAGGAGATGACGGAAGCCATGGACAACTCGCTCATTCTGGGCGAGCCGGATCCTGACAAGGAAATAGAGGTGAGCCGCAAGATGCAGATTGCGGCCGACCTCTGCTCGGAGTTTACACCCGAAAGGAAGCACATGGTGATAGCCTACAACCCGGACCTGAACGACAACGGTCCCGTGGCAGCCATCAACACATGGACTGAAGATGGAGAAAGCACTGAGCTGGGCGTAGAGGACAATGCCGTCTGCGTCTGGAAGCGCGGCACCTACTCGCTGCCTCCCTACGAGGTGGAGGGTGCCACCGAGGAGGAAAACCTGCAGAACAAGGCCAACATGGTGGCCAGCGGCATACGTGCCTTTGAAGGCAACCTCGTGCTGTCGGTACTCGACGAAGGGAAGTGGAGCGAACCCGAGAGCATACTGGCGGTGAGCAAGGATGACGTGCTGACGGACTACCAGGTGCTGATGCGCAACGACACCGTGCTCGTTGCCCTCACCATGCTGCCCAGCGGGGAGGACAGCTTAGAGCTGCGCTACTACTGCAAACCGGCATTCCAGCCTGTGCGCTATGTGGGCAAGGAGAAGCTGAACCCGGTACAGTTCTCGCTCGACCAGGTGGGGGCCATGCCCATGATAGCCATCCTCAACCAGGTGGACAGCGCCAACTGTGACATCTACGTCAAGCAGATTGACATGATGGGACGCTACAAGAACTACGGCACCGAGCTGGCCATTGCACGCTACAACCCCATGAGCGTCAAGATTGTCGCCGACAAAAACAACGAGCGGCCCGAGGACTTTGCGGTGGTATGGAAGTGCAACGACCGCGTCATCAGGCGCAAGGGCGACCCCATCGTCACCGACAGCACGCAGGTCATGCTGAACTGCTCGCGCATCTTCCTCCGCGAGAACATGACAGCCACGCCGTATATCACGCTGGGATGTACAGCCGACAGCACCTATATGTCTAACTATGACGTGCTGCTGGAAGACCAGAAGGTGACGGTGCTCTATACGCTTACCGACGAGCGCGACTTCAGCACCTACCTGATGAGGGACCAGGTGGAGTTCTTCGATGAGTTCAGATACACCATCGACTACCCGGACGACCCCGTCATTGAAGACGGCATCATGCCCGTCAACCTGACGGTCTACAACACAGGCTTTACGCCCATCGACTTCCTTGCAGGACTCATCAACGACCAGGAGTTCATTTTCGAGAATGTCTTCATCGCCCCCTACACCAGCCAGACGCTGGTTGTGGACTATGTGCTGCCTGAGAACTTCAACGGACTGCTGCGGGCACACGACGTGTTGGCAAGCTTCACCGACTCGTATGCCATCGTCAAGGCCAGCCGGCGCGGTGCTCCCCTGCGCCGTGCCGTCAAGTCGGAGGAGGAGGTCAAAAAGTTTGCCGCAGGCTTCTCTGACGTTGAGGTGGAACTGCTGAGCCAGACCATAGAGGGTTCGGAGAACAAGCTATACCTGGAACTGACCGACAACAACGGACTGAGCGACAACGAGACGGTACACGTTGGTCTCTACCCCAACCACGTGGCCGACGTGCCCATCACCAGTACCGCCGAGGCACTGCTGAAGGCCGGCGACTTCGGCCTGATTGGCGGCAAGCGCAAGGCATACGTGGAGCTGACGGTGGACGGACTGGAGGAAGAGGCGGAAGTGGAACTCCGTGCCCGCGTCTACAACGACCGTGTGCTGGAGGCCCTGGGCGACGAGGACGACATCACCGACGCCGTGGTCGACAACATCTCGTGGTGGAACAACCTGCGCATCGTACACCTGCTGCCCTCTGAGCTGGACAACGTGACACTGCTGCCCGTAGTCAAGAAAGACGAGAAGCTACGCAAGGTCAACGTTGAACAGGACGAAAAGGGCGTCTGGGTGAGCGGACTGGAGAGCAATGACTTCCTGCGCGTCTTCGATGCCGAGGGCATGCCTGTCTACCTGATGGAGCATCCTGACAGCCGTCTCTTCATTCCCATCAGCCGGCATGGCGTCTACATGCTCAGCACCGGCCAGGAAATCGTTAAGTTCATGTTTTAGAGTTCAGAAGTAAGATACAAGATGAATACATATATATATAATAAGGTGAAAACAATGATGAAGTTAGGGCTGTGCCTGCTGGCACTGCTGCCCCTGCATGCTTATGCTGATTACGGTATCAGCGGTGACAACACTTGGCACCAGCAATATCTTGCCAAGATAGCGAATGGCGAACTTGCCGCCCGTGGCACTCTGGTGGAGAATGCTTTCAGTGGCGGTGGCAACAAGACTAACCCTTATCTGATCAGTACGGTATGGGACCTGTGCCGACTGGCGGACATCGTCAACGGTGGTTTCGAGTGGGAAAACAACCAAGGCACCAACAATGGCTACGACCTTAGAGGCAAATACTTCAAACTTGCCAATGACCTTGACTTGGACGGAGCCGTCTGGTATCCCATTGGTGTCAGGGAGAATGCCTGGTTTGCCGGCTGTTTCGACGGCGACGGGCATACCATCACCAAGATGGGAATGACCATTGGCGACATCACGGAACTGTACGGTGAAAAATACTGTTATGGACTCTTCGGCTTTGTGAAAGGGGTTATCCACAACCTGAACATGACCGATGCCCAAGTGACAATCAACCAGACAGAGTCCAACTGGCACAGCGTTTTCCATATCGGACTGCTGTGCGGATCTATAGGCACCGACTGGTCAAAACTGATTGCCAGTTACCCTGGAGCCATCTGGAGCTGTGACATCGCAGGCTCGATAACAGGAATGGCGGAGAGCACTCTTCACTACCATTTCAACAACAACATCGGCGGTATAGTAGGAAACGTGGAGGCACCGGCAAGCATTTACCAGTGTCACGCCAAACCATATATCGATGTTAAGAATTGTGGATTTGTGGGAGGCATCGCCGGATATATTGAGAACCGTTTTATTACCGAAGACTATGACGGCAACACCAGCACATCACCTAAGGTGTCGTACCTCTTCGACTGTACGGCTGACGTAACTATGTCACTGAGTTCCTTTGATGGTAACTCTGTGGTCTGCGGTGGCATCTGTGGCTATAATGACGGATGCAATATCGTTGCATGTGCCTCGTCGGGAAACATTGCTTGCACGGCACCTTCCAGCGATGGCACGCTGATTGGCGGTATTGCAGGTCACAACGAACAGACCATCATGGACTGTGTCAGTCTCGTCAGCATGAAGACCAGCTATACTGCTGGCGGCATCGTAGGCTGGAACCGTTTTACTTATAACTCTAAGCAGTCTTCGACGATAGCCAACTGCGTATATAGCGGTTATATATTTAGTGGTAAGGGATACGGCATCGTGGGGAAAATAGACGAATCAGGCTATCAGCCCGTCAACTGTCTGTTCTTAGGCACGCTGAGAACAAATGACGGCAATGCCACCAATGCGCCTTTGTGGCCGAACGATAATAATGACGCTGCAAGTTATTGCGACCAGAACCTTTATGACGACTGGAATGACCGCGATGTGTATCTCTCTTTCTCTGAGCTGACCTGCGGTGAAAATAGTAAAGCGCAGTTTAATTCCGATATCAACATCTATCTGGACTGGAAGGCAAGGCTGTATAGTACAGGACACCAGTTTTCCTACAATGGCGGCAGCGAGTGGAAGTATAACGAGGGGTTCTATCCATGCCTTCAGGTGAGCAGTTCGAACATCACCAACAGTTCGGCAGACAATTGGTCTATGCGCGACGAAGTCATCAAGCGCGCTGTTTCTATAGTGCATGAATATAATAATTATGACGACAAATTATCCGCACTGCAAACCCCGAAACTGTTTCCTGCCTATGCCTGGCTTGCCTCCGTGCCGGCAGGCATTCATAACGGTCTGGTGACACACCACCTGGATGCACCGCTGTCGCTGACCCCGAAGACACAGGACATGGAGACTGTTGGCAACGTGACTACGATGAAGAGGGCTACGTTCTCACTGCCATCCGACCAGAACCTGCTGACGGTTACTAATGAGACGGCTACTCCTAAGGAGGATACACAGGGAGGGGTGGTGCTGACCATCACGTCGTCCGACAAAATCAGCAAACAGTTCTTTCTGATGGTTAACACCATCAAGCAATGGGACAAGAAGATTGCAAAGACCCTTGATGCCGGCGATGGTACGAAAGAGAGTCCGTACATCGTCCATAATGCCCGCCAGCTGATAAAAGTATTCAACAGCAACAAAGCTGGCGAATACTACAAACTGAAGAACGACATCTGGTTCAACCAGAACCTGATAACTGAAAATGGTGCCATCAGTGATACAGGTGTGGCATGGGATGAGGCAAAAAATGCAAGCTGGAATGCTCACCTCGACGGTGACAGCCATGCCATACATGGGCTGTATGCCTCTCCAGCCAGTTCGCTGTTAGGCACGATTGGGAACAACGCTTCCATAGAGAATGTTGCTTTCACCAGCTGTGCCGTGAGGACCCTATATAAAATTGACGCGTTGGGCGGTTTCCTCGCTTGGTCGATTGGTGACGATGCTGTTATCCGTAACTGTCTGTTCGACGGACTGTACCAGTTAGACGAGGGATATGTTATGATGGGCAGTCTGGCCGAAAAGTGTGGAAATGCCACTGTCGAAGACTGCGTAGTGTCTGTCTATACAATTGGTTCCCCCACCATTTTCGGACTCTTTACTGCTGAGTCAACTAATCCTACATTCAAGCATGTCCTGATGCTTAATAACAGCCAGGCGATACATTCGATTTATCTACATGAAAGCGACTATAAGGATATGGATTGCTACACTCCTGCCGGCTACATGTCATACGACAAGTGTGCCAAGCCGGTTGCCGAGATGACCGACGGCACCTTCTTCACGGGTGACGGCTACGAGAAGTGGACTTCCCAGAAAGGACGCTTCCCCATGCTGAAGAGTTTTGCAGGCACTGCCTTCGGCAGACTGATTTCCCTGCCCATCTATACCACTTCGGAGAACGGGTTGAACAATATGAGCCAGATTTTTGACTTCGTACCCAGTCGTGCCACGTGGACGACAACAACCAGTGACGTAGCTGTTGACCTGGACATCCGTGTGCTGGAACCAAAAACGGCAAGCAAGTCGCTGCTGCTGGTGCGCAGCATGGACGGTGCCCGCATGGTGACACCGCTCACCACTGCGGAGTCCATTAAGACGGGCATCGTGTTTACGGACGAGGAGGCTAAGAACTTCTGCGTGGCTCACTACGATAACGACGGCGATGGAGAAGTGTCGCTCAGTGAGTTGAAGGGCGTGTCGCTGGACGACTTCCAGACCGACATGAACAAGAACGACAGTAACCCCAACGACAACGACGGAGACCTGATTAGCGCGTTCCCTGAGTTCCACTACTTCGCAGGCATCAGCGACCTGGGGACCTCATTCCAAAACAAAGAAAAACTGCGGACGCTCGACTTCTCCAACAAGATTACCGAGCTGAGCGACGATGACTTCAAGGGCAACACCAGCATGGAGTCGTTCACCATTCCCGTCAGTGTCGGCACGGTGTCTGGACAGGCTTTCTACAACTCAGGACTTGAGAACTATTACGTCGAGACAGACCACCAGAAGTTTACCGCAACAGACGGCGTGCTCTATGACATGAGCCAGGAGACGCTGCTGAGCTACCCCAACGGCCGGAAGAACACCAGCATTGAAATTACGGACAACGTAAAGACTATAGGCAGCAATGCCGTCTATAAGATGGCGGAGGTAGACACGGTCATCATCAATGCCGCCGACTACGACTACGAGACGGTGGTGGAGCTTGAAGAGAACGCCTTCACCGCCGCCGACGGCAAACAACTGTTATTCCTGATTGAGGACGGCACCCAGGATTTGTCCGACGACGAACTGGAAGCCCGTGCCTACTCCGCCCGCCGTGCCGGCATGGTGGACCACAGGGGCAAGGGTACCCTGCTGAGCAAATACCTGGCATCGGAGTATTGGACCGGCAAGGACCTGGAAAGCTTTATCTATCTGGACATCAGCAAGGACGCCAAGGACAGCGAGGGCAACTACTGGGCCACGCTGTACTGCGGATTCGACACGGAACTGCCCGACTACATGACCCCCTACATCGTGGATAAGGAAAAAACCTCGGAGACATCGGCAACGCTGGTGCTGCGCCGCATCAGCAACAAGGTGCGCATGCTGACGCCCGTGGTCATCAAGTCCACCAAGCCCGTCACCAAACACATCCTCTCTCCCTCCAAATCGTCCACCGTCTTCACCTCCATACCCATGTATGAGAACCTGCTGGACGGCATCGACAGGAATGGCATGCAGGTGTATCAGTCGGACGCCAACGACGGCGGCTGCCTGACATTAGGAAGGAACTCGAAAGGCGAGATAGGTTTCTTCATCTACAAGGGCAAGGACAAGATTCCACCCTACCGGGCATACATCTCTGTCAACAAGGTGGGTTATGCCCGTGAGCTGACGTTCACCATCGGCGACGACTATTCGACGGACATCCGCAGCGTACAGCGCAAGGCCGCCGAAGATGACGCGTACTACAACCTGAACGGACAACGTACTGAGCATCCCGACAAGGGCATTTACATTTACAAAGGCAAGAAAGTAATCAAATAACAAGAACATGAAGAAGAAAACGTACACAACACCCGCCATCAAGGTGTTCAACATTCAGAACCGCGGCATTCTCTGCAGCTCTGAGACCAATCTCCGCTGGTCTGGAAACAAAGCAGGTACAGCCGGTCCCAATGAAATCGACGAGAATTCCACCTACGACGCTTTTTAGAAGGGCACGCAGCGCAAAAATCACTCTTTTATAAAACAGCAAAACATTTAAAATGACAAATCCAGCACACACGGGGCGTCCCGTGTGTGCTGGATTATTTTGTGTCGCTACAAGCTATTTGCTGCTATAAAACCTCTCAATGAATTGCGTTATCTTCTGGAAGTCGAAGAACTCCTCAGGCGTCTCTAACTTCAGGTCAGGCTCCACTCCCGGGTCGACGTTCTCGCCTTTCTGGTTCATGAGTCGGCTGCGGTGTGACGAATAGCGGTAGGCGTATCCATCGGCCGACGGGTTATAGAGCACGCAGCAGGCCCCTCCGCCTGTCTTCTGGCCGATCAGGGGGATGCCGAAGTCCTTCATCAGTGCGGGCAGCATGTTGCCGCACGAGAAACTGCAGGCACTGACGAGCAGGGCGAAGTTGAGGTCGTACTTCACCTCGGCGTCCTTCTCGTCGAACTTGCCGTCCAGATTGCGGTCTACCTCGTAGTAGATTTTCTGTTTCTGTCCGAGCAGCGAGTTCTCATTGTAAGCCTCGGCCTTGTTGCACATCAGCGAGGTGATGACCATCACAATGTCCTCCGACCCGCCGCCGTTGGTTGAGAGGTCGAGCACGAAGTTCTTGACCTCAGGGTCTTTCGCGGCCCGCTCCAGTGCGTCAAGCAGTACGGCGAGCCAGTCGTTGGGATGGCTATCGACGGTAGGTTTGGGGCCTTCTCCCTTGTAGAATTTGCGCCATGCCGCGAAGTCGCAGATGAATACATTGAACAGGCAGTAGGCCGTATTGCCCTCCTTGTAGTAAGTGACGCCCCTGCCTATCTTCGCAATGCGGGCCTGGATGAGTTTACTGCTTAGTGCTTCGATGTCCTCGTCCACCTTTTTCACAGCGGCATATTCGGGACAGTAGCCGTAGAACTCCTCGAGTTTGGCCTTGACGGTGTTTCCCATCGTCTTGTAGAAGTCCGTCGATGAGTCCATTTGGCTGGTGTGGTCAATGCCGGTATCGGTGTGTCCGCCGTCATTGAGCAGACAGCCCAGCGTATTGGTGCCGGCGATGTAGTCATACATATTGGTGGAGAGCAGCAGTTGGCGCGTCATCTCGCCTGCCTGGCCATAGTCCTTCAGCGCCTGGTCGAGTCCTTTCTCCTTCAGACCTTTTTTCTCAAGCAGTGTGCGCCCGGGGTATCCGAAGAAGTTCGTCAGCGTGAAGCACAGGTTGTTGTAGGCAAAAGTGGCCATGTCTTTCGTGCGCGTCTCCTTCAGGATGGGTGCGATGAAGAATTTGGGGTAGCCGTCTCCCAGTTCCTCCGCTCCCATCGGCGCCACCATCACCTGCTGTCCGTTATAGTCGGCTGTATGCATGTAGATGTCGGTATAGAGGTCGGCTATCGTGGCCAGCGGGAAGTAGACGTCGTTGCCGTCAACCCTGATGTCGATGCCAAACTTACCGTAGTCGAGCGTGAGGTGTACCTTCTGCGGGGTAGCCTCCATCGATTTCCAGCGCACCAGTGGCAGTCCGTCGAGGCTGACGTTGGGCATGCCCGGCTGCACCATGCCCATCATGTTGGTGAAGGCCTCGTAGTCGTCGCTATCGAAGGTGTCCTTGTCCGTATTGACGACAGCCGTACCGCAAGGGCTGGTCAGTTGGTAGCGCCCCTCGCCCAGAGCCTGCGTCTGGATGGCCGTGCCCGGATACATCATGGTCTGGAAGTGGCTGACGTTGATGTAGGCCACACTCGGCATGTCGTCGTAGAAGCGCAGCATGACCGTGCCTTGCGCCTCGCCCTTCGGGTCTACTACGGGCACCCACCGCTCCACGTAATTCTTCTCTGCCGTTTGCGGCTCAGGAACTGGAGAATTGGAAGAATTGTCATCCTCAACACAAGCCGTCAGCAACATCATGCAGCATACTGCGACAGCCATCAACCGGCTCATCATTCTAAACATTGTTTTCATCGTCTTTATAAATTGTGTAAAAGCAGTGCAAAAATACGAAATAATGCAGACATGGCAAAATTATTTTGGATGATTAACGCACCCTACCCCATCAATAAAACAAGCCGCTAATTTGTGAGTATCAGATTTGGGCGTTTCAAATAAAAGCATTACCTTTGCCACCCGTATATATAAACTATTAAAAATGAAAAAGAAAAATCTGTGGATGCTGACCGCCATCCTTACCTGCGGTCTTGGAATGACGCTGACCTCATGCAGCGACAGTGACGACAAAGACAACGACAAAGAAATCATTAAACCATCTACCGGCGATGACAGCTACACGATAGAGGTGGGAGAAGGTATGACAATGCCTGAGAACGAGTTCCTGACCAAGGTGCCAGCCACTACCGACTTTGACCAGAGCATCGTCGACGCCCTGAAGGCTATTGACAAGGTGACCGACGTGAAACCATTTAAACTTTCAACCGCTTACGACTACTACAAAAATAAATCTATCGAAAAGACTGCCTATTACTTTAACTACAAGCAGGACATCGACCACAACAGTCCCTCAAAGGGCTGGTATAAGCAACAGTGTGTGCTCACCGTGGCCGGCAAGGACCGCCCCACCGTGCTGCATACTGAGGGCTATGCCATAGAAGGAGATCATAACCGTTTGGACTATGCCGGCGAGCCTACACTCGTGTCGGTGCTGAACGCCAACTGCCTGCAGGTGGAGTACCGCTATCACGGCTGGTCGCTGCCTGAGGGATACACTAACAAATGGAACTACCTGACAGCCAAGCAGCATTCGGACGACTTGCATGCCATCGTCACAGCCATCAAGCAGAGTGGCATCATCGCGAAGAGCAGCAAGTGGGTGGCTACCGGTGTCAGCAAGAATGGTATGACGACCGCCCACTATGCCTATTACTATCCCAACGAGATGGACGCCTACGTGCCTTTCTGTGCTCCCTTCCTGACGGATTTGAGAGATAGAGGACCGTTTACGTACATCCTTGATCAAAAGGCATTTGATGATAATACGGAAAGATATGAGAAGGTGAAGGCTGCCTTCCGTGCGTATGTAGGAAACAGGGATTTGCAGGCTGAGTGCGTGAAGCTGTACAAACAGCTGAAACGGTTCTTCATAGGAATGGCGTGATACCGGCATCGTGCAGGGCCAGCAGACGAAGTTTGAAGTAGCGGTCGTCTGTGAAGCCATAAGCCTCACGCTTCATCACCTTGATCTTGTTGTTGATTCCTTCCACCATAGCTGTTG
>JAFTGB010000009.1 GCA_017458125.1 Prevotella sp. | reverse complement strand
CTTACGCTCCCTGTATCAACCACGGCTTGAAGGCCAAGGGCGGTATGGGTAAGAGCCAGGCCGAGGAGAAGAAGGCTGTGGAGTGCGGCTACTGGCACCTGTGGCGCTACAATCCCGCTTTGGCCGAGGAAGGCAAGAATCCGTTCAGCCTCGACTCTAAGGAGCCGAACTGGGCTAACTTCCACGACTTCCTGCTGGGCGAGGTTCGCTACCTGTCAGTGAAGAAGGCTTATCCTAACGAGGCCGAGGAACTCTTCGCCGAGGCCCAGAAGATGGCCCAGTTGCGCTACAAGACCTACGTCCGCAAGACGCAGGAGAATTGGGAAGACTAAATCCCCACGAAAATAGTTTAGGGCTATCCCCTATCCTATCTATATCAAAGGAGCATCCGAATGTCGGGTGCTCCTTTGTTATGATTTATAAGTTCATCCAAAAGCCCAAAGGGATCATTTACAACATTGTTTTCTTGTATGCCTCCACCACCTTGCTTCCAGAAACTCCAGGCAGAACGTATCGTAGTCAATCCTACTCTGTTGATACCACAATAGCGCATCGGCATAGACGGAGTAGTACAGATTGTCTACTCCTCGCTCATGGCCAACTGCCTGTGAAGCATCGCCAGATGATACGTGCCATACGTCAGCGCCAACTTGGCAGCCAGCATCACATCTATCGCACGATGTTGGTAACGCTCAGACCGCCCCCCTGCTGTGGCTTCAGGTGACTGAGTATTGTTTCTGAAAAGTAGCTTCTTATCCCGAACTGGGGTAAATTATTCTGAGAACAGAGCGTTTTTTATTATTTCGGAATTTCATTGTTTTGTCTTATTCTTATAAGCTGCAACCCTCGTGGCTGCATTGGCTTTGATGTTATAGTAGTAGAGCGGATAGTCGTTCTCATGGAAACTGCCAGATCCGAAGAGGGGGAAGGTCTCAGGGGCAACGGCCTTCGTTGTTGTGATGATAACGCCCCTCTTCAAGTCAATCTTGGCATCTGCTGCATGGGGATAGTCCTCAGGCAGTCCTGTCTCCTCGTTGAAGATGTAGCCGCCCAGGCTTTCCTCTGCCGAGGCGTAGGTCTCATCGCGCTTCCAGTTGATAGGATTGATGCTGATGGCACCTGGCAGTACAACGATGTTGTTCTCGTTGCCGGCCGCCTCGGTATTGTACGATATGATGACGCCAGTGTCGTCGGCCCTCTCTGCAAACTTCAGGTGCGGGTTGTCTTTGAGATAATCCTCGGTGATGGAAAAACCAATTACGTAGGCAGCAATCATGCGCTTCAGATACTCTGGATGCGCCTTCATGTACTCTGCAAGCACAAAGCTCTGCATGATGGAGCCCTGCGAGTGTCCTGCAAGGATGAAGGGGCGTCCGCCATTGAGGTGCTCAAAATAGTAGTCGATGGCAGCAAACACATCTGACTTTGGAACAGAGGTGAAGGCTGCTTCACGGTCTTCCATAGACATCTTGGCCAGGGCGGCCATGTTGCACTGCCTGTAGAAAGGAGCGTAGACATTGGCGACATCCTCAAAAGCTGTTGCCTGCACAAGAGAGGTTCGCATGGCCGGCAGGCGCATGGCCGGCTCGTCGATGGCGGCGAATATGGGTGCGCCCTCGGAGTCGTCTACATACTCGGTCGGATAGACATAAAACACATCCACGTCCTTTGTTGCTTCGGACAGGTACATCCAGTTGTCCTCGTCGCTGTAGTCGATGGCTGTTACTATCTCATCTCCGGGGGGCGCAGGAACTGGGTTGTCGTCCTTGCTGGTGCATGATGTGATCACCATTGTCGTGCCGCAAGTCAGGATGGCGGCAAGCATCCAAATTTTCAAATTTACCATGATTAAATATATGACATTGATTAAACAATATATAAAAGCCTTGGCCTGCTGGATTTCAGATTACAAAGATAGCCAAACACTTCTGAAATCACAATAAGTCAAGGTCAATAGCCGGTAAGATTTGTTTATTTAGAAGCAGATTTTTACGATTTCAAAGCACTTGCCCTTCGGAAGGCAGCTCCGTTCTCACCCTGCCATGCTGTGCATCCACTCTGTTGCAGTCATACCCATACTCTGTTTGAAGGCAGCATTGAACGTGCTATAGCTGCGGAACCCGCTCTGATAGGCCAGTTGCTTGGTTGTCATAGGCTGATGGCTGGCGGTTGCCTCATGGCAGATTTTGATGAAGTGCCGGATACGTAGACCGTTGATGTATGAATTGTAGGTGATACCCAGCAAGGCAAAATACTTGCTGAGGTAGGTACGGTTGGTGCCAATCTGCTTGGCGAGTTGCGTGATGGAGATGTCGTGCTGCAGATAGAGTTGCGGCTCCTCGCAATTCTGCTTCAACAGTCGCTCAATGGTATTGCGGAAGGATAGTGGCAGGTCATCGTCTTCTGCCGGAGTGAGTTGGCAGTCAGTTGGAGGGAGTTTGCAGTCTCCGTCCTCTTCCACATCATTAACAGGAGTGCTCAGGTCGCTTAATGTTTCCACTCGCCACAGGAGGTAGCAGATAAGTGTGGCGGTGACACCCAGCATGGCGTATTCATAAACCGGAGCTTTGTCGCAAAACTCATTGACGATGAACGCCAACAGTATGATGGCCAGTACTATTAAGCTGCGCCATATCTCTTTGTGCTCCAAGTCGGCATAGTTATCGCGCAGCCAGCGTCCATATTGTCTTGATGCGCGCACCATATATGTAATAATCGCTATGATCAGCGGCAGGTCATATGCGTAAATCACTGGGTAGAGCGCATCGCTACGACTGACAACACAGGCTGCCATACCCGACACAGCAGGTGCTATCATCATGGCAAAAGGCCATAACGGACGCCTGCGGTCTTGAAGCATGGCAAGCAATACGACGATTGCAACAGGAAGAATCGTCACGCTCTGAATCAGCCCGCCTACAAGGTCAGCCATCATAATATCCTCGTTTGAGGAAAGGAAAAACAGCCGCATGCACCATACTTGATTCACAGCAACGGAGGCTAAGAACACGCCTGTCCACCGGCGCAGACGGCGTGGCGGCGTGATGTCAGGAACAAAGGCGTTTGTCTTGCTGAACAGCAGATAGCAACCTGACAGCAGGGCCATAGCCATCACCACTGAATACAATATAACAAAGAGAATATCACCTCGAGCCTGATCGTACATGTCAATGAGTTTGATTCATTGTGCAAAGATACAAACATCTACTGACATGGCCAACCTTTTACAGCGAATTTCTGTGTCACCATAGTGCGGTAGTCATATAACTCACCGCGACACATCCAACAACTACATATTGTTCCAGTTGATCGATAAGCATGCGTCCAGTGTTCCTTTGCCAGTTCAAACCAGTGTTGAGGAATATGCTGGCTACCATCAGCACACTAATAGTTATGCTCAAATGATGCGTAGTAAACCAAGAAGTAGCAGGTAAATGTTACATACAGTAAAGTGTAAAATCAGAAAGATGTTACATACAGGAAAGTTGTATGTGCTATATGTGAAACATTTGAGCGTCCCCGTCAAACGGGGAAGCGGCGTAAGCCGAAGGGGATTGGTTAATAAAAAAAACACCCTACACCCACAACACCCACAACACTGGACTTCAGTGTCGTGGGTGTTGTGGGTGTAGGGTAAAAAATCATTCAACTATACAGATATGAAATGTGGAATGAGGAATGTGGAAATGAAGTGATCATAAATTTCAAACATCAAACTTCATTCTTCAAAAGTGCTTCTTACTTTCTGATGCTGATGACAAAAATTCCCATGGTGGGAATTTTTTTTCTGATGGTCAGAATACGCCTGTCGTGCTGGGCAAGTCTATTTCTTCATCACTTTCTTTCCATCCACAACATATACCCCTTTGCAAACTGTCGGCAGGTTTACCTTCCGTCCGTTCAGGTCGTAGGTCATGCCTGTGCCGGCTGCATCGGCGCGGGTGTTGATGATACCAGTGGCCTTGTCTATGAAAACGGTGTAGGTCTTGGTGACGGGAGCCAGACGGTAGTCTGTCTCTGCACCGCTGATGCTGATGGTGGCGCTACCTTCACCCACGACGGTCAGCTCGCCCGTCTCGGCGTTCACTTTGACGATGCGCTCATCGCTCGACGAGAAAGTAATCTTGCCGTCGTAGTCCTGCGAGCGGGTTACGGTGGGGGTCGCAGGGGCTGGCTCGCCATAGCGTCCCTCTATATGATTTTGCGAAAGCGTCAGGAAGGCCTGGTGCTTCGTCCAACTCGTCACGTTCAACGTGATGGGCAGGCGGTTGTCCTTTGTGTTGCCCTCCTGCCACGGATAGGGCCACTGGGTGTCGTACTTGTAGCCGCAGTCAGAGCCGACGAGGTTGGGCGTATCGGGGCCATTATCGTAAAAGACAAAGTAGCGGATGCCATCTACGAATATCTCCTTGGGAGTCTGGCTGGTGCCCTTGGCACGCAGGTTCAGCACGCGGCTGACATCTAAGCGGTCATGTACGCGCAATCCCGTCTCCGTAGGCGACAGTTTTACTGCTTGCACGGTGGGCTGCTGGTTGTCGAGCTTCAGGGTGCTTTCGTCCACATTGCCTTTCACCACGTCTTTCAGGTCGAGCCACATCAGCCGGTTGTTGAAAGCTTGCACCCGGCCGAGCACGGGGCAGTTGTCGGCAATGAGCACCTGCAGGCGGTTGTCCTCGCAGTTGACGGCTCTGAGCTGTGGGTTGTTCGTCAGGCTGAGCGTGCCTAAAACATTGTGGTCGCAGATGATGTCGTTGAACTCCTCGCAGTCGTCGATGGTGATGGTGGTGATGTCGTTGTTCAGCATCATCAGCGTGCGGACGATGGGCAGGTGCTTCATCGAGAGCGACTTGATGGTGGTGTAGCGGACATCGACATTCTCCAAGGTCGCACAGTTCTGAAGGTTCAGCGAGTTCATCTGGTCAACAGCATCCTCTTCGCCCTGAATGCTGACGAGCTGGATGGCGGGATGGTTCGAGAAGTCGAGGTCGGTGATGCCCGTATGCTGCAGCCATAATCCCGTCAGGTTAGTCAGCTGGCTGACGTCGAGCGCCGTCAGCTTTGGTGTGCCGTTCAGATTGATTTCTTTCACGCTGGCTGGCAACGAGAGGGCGTGGACGTTGGGGCAGTGCGACAGTTCTATTTGCTCAAACATCGTGTTCCTGCTGAAGTCCAAGGCCGTAACACCATGACATTCCTGCAAGGTGAAACGATAGAGCTTGGGAAACACGCTGGGGTCAATCTCCCGGATGCTTTGCTCTTCCGAATAGCCCCAGAGGTGGAGCTCCTCCAGGTTCGTGAAGTGCTCGGCACCCTTCAGGTTCAGGATGCCGCCGGCATTGATGCTAGTAATCGTAGCCAGTTCCGCGTCGCTCAGCGTGCCGTTGCCATCCTCGTCGTACTGCGATGCATAGCCACGCAACGCCTCGTCGGGGAAATTCGTCTCGTTAATCACCACACTGGCCTGTGCGCTCGTCAGCGAGAGCACGAAGGCTGCCAATGAAAGTAAAATTCTACTCATAATCTAAAACGTTTAAATGAATGAATATTGTGAATATTGGCTCAAAGTTACGCCATTTATTTCTGTTTCCTGCTACCCCAAAGGGGGGAAATACAGCTGACGGCGCGAAATTCCACCCCATAGGGTGGAGAAAATGGAGGAAAATGTGTAACTTTGTGGCTGTTATGAGATATTTGTATCTGACGATTTACCTGTTTGCTTGTCTGTCAGCTCACGCCTACAACGACCACCGCAATGCCCGTATAGACTCCTTGGAAGCGGCGTTGAAGAGCAACCAGCCGCCCAAGGGCGACGACCTGCTGCGTGCCTACGACGAACTGATGCGTGGCTGGCTGCCCTACGACGGCGAGAAAGCCGAATACTACGGACGTAAGGCGCTGGCCCTGAGCTATCAGCAGGACGGCTTGTACGTGCGGCAGAACGTGATACGGCATTTTGCACAGATGCACTATGGACGCGAGGAGTATGACGAGGCCATCGGTCTGTATCAACACGCATTAGGCATCATTGACACCATGGCCACACAGAGTCGCTATGACACGAAGACCATCGACGATGCACGCTCCGTCATCTACGGCAGTTTGGGCAATGTCTATAACATGCAGGACAAGGCTCATCTGGCCATCCACTACTACCAGCTGGCACTGCCCATCTTCGAGAAATATGACTGGCGGGAGAGTCTGGTGGTGCTCTATTATAATATAGGTGAACTATACGGTCAGATGGGCAACTACGACGAGGCAGAACGCAACTACCTGAAAGCCATCGGCAAGGCAGAGACATCGGGCGACTCGCTGATGATAACGATGCCCAGAAAGGGACTTGCAGGCGTTTACTACCAAACGGGCAACTATGACAAAGCCCTTCAAGCGGCAGACATGGCACTATCCTACTACGAGGCGCACCGCAAGGAAGACCCCACAGCGTTTGTTTATACACTATCGCTGAAAGCCCGCATTCTGCTTATGGAGGGTCATAAAGACGTGGCGAAGGCCAAGGCGTGTGTGAAACAAGCACTGGAGAATATTCCCAAGGAAATCATGTTCGACGATGTCAGCGAACTATACATGGCGGCCTGCGAGGTAGCTATGGCTGAGCGGCGGTGGCAAGAGGCGCTGGATTATGGAATGAAGAGCATCCACCCCGACTCTACGGCAACCATTGCCGACAAGAGCGGCTATATGTTGCTGGCGGAGATATATACCGAATTAGGAGACAAGATTAAGGCGCGCGAGTATATGAACAAGGCATACGAACTGATGAACCGCTATGCCACCGACCACTATCAGAGCGGACTCTCACAGATGGAGGTGCTCTACGAAACAGAAAAGAAAGAGGCGCAGATAGCACAACTGGCCAGTGAGCAACGTCACTGGCGATGGCTGTTGGGGTTGGCCGTAGCACTATTGGCGGCAGCCATTGCCCTGATGGTCTATTTCCAGTTGGCCCACCGTCGGCAGAAAGCACTGCTGGCCGCCAAGGTAGCATTAGAGACGGAGGCGAAAGAGCGGCATATTCTGGCTCGTGAACTGCACGACTCGCTGGGCGGAATGCTGTCGTTGTTGCGGCTGAAGAGCCTCACCCCCACCCCATCTCCGACTGGAGGGGGGAGTGAATACCTGAAGCTATTGGATGCTACAATTGAAGAACTGCGCCGCGTCTCGCACCACCTGATGCCCGAGGAGTTGTTGCGAGGAGGACTGGCATCAGCCCTTCACGACTTTGCACGTTCCGTCCCTGGTGCAGATTTCCAGACTTACGGTGATATCCGCCTCAACAAAGAACAGGAACTGACACTCTACCGTTGTGCCTACGAACTGGTGAACAATGCCATGAAGTATGCCGAGGCTACCCATATTGACATCCAACTGATGCAAACAGCGCATGAAGTGACACTCACCGTCAGCGACAACGGCAAAGGAATGGCCGAGGGCGAGGGAATAGGATTGCAGAACATTCGCGAGCGCACGCAGACTTACCACGGGACGCTGCGAATTGTCACAAGCGAAAACGGAGGAACAGAAATCAACCTCACATTGCCATTATGAAATATAAGATAGATGTGTATATCGTGGACGACCACACGATGTTCAACGAAGGGCTGACGGATGCCGTCAACCGTAGCGAAACCGTTCACGTCAGTCGCTGTTTCACCACGCTCAATGATTGCCGGTTGGCTATGACGCAACGCTGTCCGGACGTGCTGCTGCTTGACATCTCGATGCCCGACGGTGACGGCACAGACTTCTGCCAGTGGGTAGCGAGTAAATATCCGAAAGTCAGGATGGTCGCCGTCACCATCCACGACGAATATAGCGTTATACGGCGGATGCTGGACAGCGGCGTTCATGGCTATGTGCTGAAAAGCGCTCCCATCGACGAACTCATCACTGCCATAGAACAAGTATGGAAAGGACTGAGCTACATCAGTCCTCCAGTTGAAGACGTCATCCGTCAGTCGGACATCAAGGCCGTCCGCCTTACCAAGCCGGAACAGCGTATTCTCCACTATGTCTGCAAGGGCTGCTCCAATCCTGAGATTGCCGACCGCCTGCACCTCAGCACCGAGACCGTGAAATGGTATCGGAAGCGATTGCTGGCTAAGTTCGGTGTGAAAAACGCTGTCAGTATGGTTGCCTTAGTGCTGAAAGAGCATATTCTGACCGAATGCGACGACTGACTATTATTTGTCAGACTCCACGCTACGGATGCAGTTCAGCGCATTAAGCGTACGGGGATAGCCGATGAAGGGAAGATTGGAGGAGATAACGGCAATGAGCATGTCCTTGTCGTTACCTACGTGATAGTTACCAGCAATGTGACCCTTTAACTGAGTTTCGCACCCGCCTTGAGCTGCAAGGAAACAGAACGTAATCAGCTCACGCATCTTCAGATCAAGGCCCGTGCGGGTATAATAGTCGCCAAAGCAGTTATCGGCCAGCCATTTGTTGATGTGTCGACTATCCTCTGGTCCCGACTTCCAAAAGTCAAGCATACCGTCGCCGAAACAGCCGACTTGCGCCTCGGTGCCAGCCTCACGACGGGTTTCCTTCGTGGTGGTCTGCTGCGAAGCCAAAGGGAGGGTGATTCCACGAATGGACAGGATATCATTGGTAGCCGTTAGGAACGGACGGACGCGCCCCATGCCTAAATAAGCCGTAGCCTGATAAACGATTTCCTTCACTTCAACAGGTGATACGCCCTTGTCTAATGCTTCAGGCAGCAGTTCACGGTATTCGTCTATGCCCTGACAGCCTAAAAGTGTAGCTATATAGCAGATATAGCGCGTGCGGTCGTCAAGCTGGGCTTTCACCTGCTCCACTACCTCGCCGTATGCAAAGGCTTCAAAGCGCTCAATGTATTCGGCATCGGTCACGCTGAGCAACGCACTGCTGGCGGGCAGCTTGTCGTACTCTGCATCCGTAACAGGCTCTAACCACTCGTTTGAGGCGTCGGCCTCCACTTTCGTCATATACGTCAGGTGTTGCATCCACGAGTCTTTGGCAGCCCCGTGCCAGTGTTTTGCTTCGGCAGGGATGGCTACAACTACGCCAGGGTGAAGTGCTACAGGCTCCTTACCCTCTTCTACGTACCAGCCGTGACCAGCCACGCAGACCAGCACCTGCACCGACTTGTGGTGGATATGCCAGTTGTTGCGGCATCGCGGCTCGAAGGTGACGTTCACGGGGCCGCCGCTCTCGGCATCAAGCGGAGCCAGATAACTGTTACCGATGAAATACTTTGCGTAAGCAGTATTCAGTTCGCCTTTCGGCCATACATTAAAATTTACATTCTCTTTCATATTCTCTTGGGCATTTATACTCGCCACTGCCATTAGCAGTGCGATGACTGTTGTGATAATTCTCATATATATATTTTTTTTATCAATATCTATCGGTTCAAGCACGAATTCTTCTGGTTGCAATTCAGCAGGAACTGCATATAGCTGGGGAGAGAGAGTTAACAAATGCCCATCCCTGCCTTATTGTAATCGCCGAATTTTACAATCTGTTTGACATGATACTTCTCTGGGTGGTTCAAGAATGTCTGCGCGTGTTCTCTCTCCAAGCATCTCCACGAGCAAGCCAATATCGCACATATATTTTCTATTTCAGCATATTTTAGAACAATTTCGTGCTGCAAAGATACATTTTTTCCAACAAATAACTATCGTTTTATCGCACTTTTTCTAACGAATATTATATATTTTGACGCATTTTTTCAAGCGAATGTGTTAAATCCAATTCTTTTTGAACGATTTCAGTTTGTTTCCATCAGAAAACGCCTTGCAGACGATCTTGTCACGCTGGATGTTATTTTACTTTTTAGCTATTTCTGAATTCAAGTGGTGTCATGCCGAAATGGTCCTTGACGTATTTTCCAAAAAAGGAGGGATTGGGGAAAGCGAGGCGGTCGCAGATTTGTTTGATACTCAGATCGGTTTGGCGCAGGTAGTAGCGGATGTCCTCCAGCACCTGCTCCGTAATCCACTCGTAGGCGGTCTTGCCAGAGTTTTTCTTGCAGAGGACCGTGAGGTATTTGGGCGATATACATAGTTCGCTGGCATAAGCTTCAACCGTGTGACGTTTCACATTGTTGGAGTGTAGCAAATCAAGGAAATGCTGGAAGTGGACCTTTGACGTCTTTTTCTCATTATCTAGCAAAGTGGCAGAGTCATCCAGTTTTTTTTCTGACGATAACATCTGTTTCATCCGACCGCATAGTCCGAGGATAGCCGAGCGCAAGAGCGACTGGATAACATCGGTTTTTAATGGATAGTCATCCTCTTTGGTTATGGTCAGCGTCAGCATGTCGTAGAAGTGGGTATAGAAGAGTATCTCATCCTCGTCCATCGTCACGATATGCTGACGATGAATATACATCATTTCGTTCCATATATTCATTTTCTCGCGCAGAAAACTTTGAAGAATGCGATTGGTAAGGAACATGGCCTTCAGGTTGAAGTCAGGGCTAATCATTACATCGGTCACCGTGATGTTCTGGGGGACGATGGCCACCTGATTTTTGTGAAGTTCCACTTGTGTTCCATTCATCTGAGCCTGTACCTTGCCGTTGGTGCAGATGACGATTGCATTCATAGCCACATGGGCTGTACTGATTTCGGTAAACTGCTGAATACTGTCAACAACCACAATGTCGTTGTCAGAATAGCCAATCTGGATGTCCTCATTGTTAGCTAATGTCTGAAATGTTACTTCTTCATGCTGCTTCATGTTGCAAAAGTATATAAATATTTCCATATTCAATGTCTTATGTGGTATCAATATTGTTTATTTTGACACCATAACGCCAAATTGACAATATATGAGGTGAAATTATACATAAATGATAGCCGATTTTAGATTACTTTTGCAGCCAGAATAAAAACAATATGAGAATGAAAATGGATTATTTGATACTGCTATCAGTCATTTTACTGGGCAGTTCTTGCCAACAGCAAGGGGCAAAATCGAGCATGAAGGCTCCGACGAGAGTGAAAACACAGGTAGTATCACCCAGTATGGTGGATAATGCTCAGACGTATGTAGGTATGGTGGAAGAAAGCGAGGCTACCGCAGTTAGTTTTACAGGGATGGGGGTAGTTAAGCGTGTATTGGTGCGTGAAGGCCAGACAGTAGGCAAAGGTCAGCTACTGGCTGAGATGGATGACACACAGGCCCGCAACCTGCTGAGTGGTGCCCAGGCGCAGATGACGCAGGCCAATGATGCATTAGCACGCTACAAGATGTTGCACGACAACGGCTCGCTGCCTGAGGTGCAATGGGTAGAGATACAGAGCAAGGTGGCTCAGGCCCAATCGCAGCTGGAAGTAGCCAAGAAGAATCTCGCTGATTGTCGTTTGATAGCGCCTGTCGGTGGCGTCATCGGTAAGAAGCTGATTGGTGCGGGCGAGACAGCCTTACCCTCACAGGCCGTTGTGAGTATCCTTGACATCTCATCAGTAAAGGTAAAAGTGGCAGTTCCAGAAGCTGAAGTCGGCGGTATCAATGCCCATACACCTACGAATATTTTCGTGGAAGCGATCAATGGCAGTTATCAGGGAGGCCTGATAGAGAAAGGGGTACAGGCCGACGCGCTCACGCATACGTACGATATCAGAATCAATGTATCGAACGGCCATCGCAAGCTGCTGCCGGGGATGGTAGCCAATGTGCGGTTTGCTGCAGAAGGTTCTCAGGCTGTTGGCAGCAAAATGATTCCCGTGACGACCGTACAGAAGAAGACGGATGGCAGCAAGTTCGTGTGGACAGTAGCCAAGGACAGCACGGCTCATCGCACGACGGTGACGACTGGTCAGACGCGGGGCAATTACATTTGCATCATTAACGGTCTGAACATCGGTGACCGCGTTGTCACCGAGGGGTATCAGAAACTGAGTGAAGGAATCAAAGTGGCGTATTAATATGGGAAATAGGACTAATTGGCTCCGATGGCCGTTGGAGCATTACTCAATATCATTGCTCATCGTCGGCATCTTGTTTGTGATGGGCATCTATGGCATGTATGTCATGCCGAAGGACGAATTTCCACATGCCACCATCCGACAAGGTGTGGTAGTGGCGGTATATCCAGGTGCTACATCAGAAGAGGTTGAGCAGCAGGTGGCCCGCCCTCTGGAGCGCTATCTGTTTACCTTTGGCGAGGTGAATCGCAAGAAGACCACTACGCAGAGTCAGAACGGCATGTGTATCGTGATGGTGAAACTGAACGATGACGTGAACAACAAGGACGAGGTGTGGTCGAAGATAAAACACGGTCTGAATGGCTTTAAGGCGCAGTTGCCCAGTGGTGTGCTGGCCATCGTGGTGAACGATGATTTTGGAAACACCTCGGCTCTGCTCATCGCCATCGAGAGCGACCAACGCAGCTACCGCGAGTTGAAACAATACAGCGATGATTTGAGCGACCGCCTGCGTCGCATCCCCTCGGTAGCGAATGTAAAGCTTTTCGGAGAGCAGAAAGAGCAGATCAGTCTTTATATAGACCGCCAGCGCCTGCAGGCCTATGGCATCGGTCAGCAGATGCTCTTCTCGCGCTTGCAGGCTCAGGGCATTACCACCATGAGTGGCAGTATCAGTGATGACGACCAGCAGGTGCCCATCCATGTGGAGGCTCAGGAGCACAGCGAAGAGGAGATAGCCAACCAGATTATCTTCTCCGACCCTGTAACGGGCAAGGTGGCTCGTGTTCGCGATGTAGCCCGTGTGGTACGCGAGTATGAACCCAACTCGAGTCGTATCGAGCAGGACGGGCATCCCTGTGTATTGCTGTCGATGGAGATGACACCGGGTAATAACGTGGTGCAGTACGGTCAGGAGGTAGATCAGGTGCTGGACGATTTCCGCGAGAACGAACTGCCCGAGGATGTGAACGTGACCCGCATAGCTGACAAGCCCAAGGTGGTAGCTATGAGTGTGAGCGACTTCCTGCGCGACCTGCTCATCTCGATGGCGATCATTATCCTGGTGATGATGGTGCTGTTCCCCATCCGCTCGGCCATTGTGGCAGCCGCCACCATTCCGTTGAGTACCTTTGTCAGTGTGGCGGTGATGTATATGATGGGCATCGAACTGAACATCATCACACTGGCAGCGCTGATTGTGGTATTGGGAATGATTGTTGATAACTCGATTGTAGTGATCGATGGATATCTGGAATATCTGGGTAAAGGCTTAAAACCTCATGATGCCGCCATCGAGTCGGCACGTCAGTACTTCATGCCAATGATGCTGGCTACTATCTGCATCTGTGCCATCTTCTATCCTTTCCTCCTCACCTTGAAGGGTATGTTCAACGATGCCATGAAGGATTTCCCCGTGACGATTACCATCAACCTGATGGTGTCGCTGGTATTGGCGGTTACCGTTATTCCGTTCTTGGAAACACGTATCATCAAGCCGGATCAAGTAAGTACGAATGGAAACGCCATCACCAAATGGGTGCAGAATACTTATAACAAAGTGTTAGACTGGACTTTTGCCAACCCGTGGCTTACAATCGGTGGCGGCATCGCTGTCATCCTGCTTTCAACACTGATAGCCCCCACGCTGAAGATCCGCCTCTTCCCATACGCTGACCGTGACCAGTTTGCTGTGGAGATATATCTGCCCGATGGCAAGGGACTGGCTGAGACGGAGATGATAGCCGATTCCGTACAGCATGTGCTTGAGAAGGATGAACGTATCACCGGCATCACTGCTTTCATCGGCTGTTCGTCGCCTCGGTTCATGGATGCATACGCCCCACAGATGGCTGGCAACAACTATGCACAGTTCATCGTGAATACCCAGAGCGACAAGGCCACACTCGACCTCCTGGCTCAGTATCAGCCACAACTGAGCGAGGCGTTCCCCAATGCCTATGTAAAGTTCAAACGACTGGACTATCTGGAGGTGAGCGAACTGGAATACCGCTTCTACGGCGACAACCTCGACTCGCTGCATGTGGTGGCTGAACGACTGATGGAGCGGATGCGCCAGATGCCGGAACTGGAGTGGGTGCATACCGACTATCTGCAGCCTTATCCCATCATCAACGTCGAACTCGATCCTGTTGCCTCTGCCCAATTAGGTATTACGCGTACTACCGCCCAACTGGCGCTGAGTGCCACATCAAGCGACCTGCGCGTAGGACAGATCTGGGAAGGCAACTACGAATTGCCTATTGTAGTGAAGGACAATACCGATATGACCTTCTCGGATGTGGCCAATTTGGGCATTGCATCGCCGATGTCGATGGTATCGGGAGGTCTGCACAGCACCATTTCAACAGTGCCTCTGCGACAGATTGCGAAAGTCGCTCCCAAGTGGAGCGAGAGCCGCATCATGCATCGTGGCGGCGAGCGCTGCATCACGGTGACAGCCCAGTTTGCCCAAGGTGTCTATACCGCGCCTGTAGAAAAAGAGATAGCCCGCATCATGCAGGAGGAAATCCGGTTGCCACAAGGTGTACGTCCTGAGGTGGGTGGAGAGATTGAATACGGCGACGAGGCTATGCCGCAGATTATCGGGGGTATTACCATTGCGATGATTATCGTGTTCTTCTTCATCTTGTTCAACTTCAAGAAATATGGTGTGACCACGGTCTGCATGGCTGCTTTGGCATTGATGACGCCTGGCGCACTCATCGGTCTGGGACTGATGAATCGTGCCTTAGGTCTGACCTCTATCTTCGGACTCATCACCCTGATGGGAATGATTATGCGTAACGAGATTCTCATCTTTGAGCATGCCATCGACCTGATTAAGAAATATGTTGCAGAGCATGGTGACTGGACGGTGGACCGCAAGGCCTACAACCAAGCCGTCCGTTTAGCTGCTTACGAGGCTGGTAAGCGACGTATGGTGCCTATCTTCCTTACCACAGCAACTACTGCCGTTGGTGTGGTGCCGATGATTATTGCCCAGAGTTCTTTCTGGATGCCAGTTGGTGTCACCATCTTCGCAGGTGGTATCGGCTCACTTATCATGGTGGTTACTATGCTCCCCGTTATTTATTGGAAAGTTTCTACAAAGTAATTATGAAAAAGATATTATTACTGATAGCTTTGGGCTGTGCACTCTCAGCCTCAGCACAGACCTACACATTGGAGCAGATAAAGGATTCTGCCCTGCATAACAATATCACTATACGCAGTGCAAAATACAACATCGATGTTGCCAAGCAGCAGCGCAAGGAGGCGTTTACTAAGTATTTCCCCAATGTGAGCGGTACTGGTCTTTGGTTCAATGCCAATAAAGGTATGGCACAAACCACGTTGAAGCCCTCGGAGAACATATCTCCCGAACTGGGGGCTGCTTTGGCTCAGTCATTACCTCCAGAGGCATTGGCTGCTTTGGGTAACCCCGTCAGCATCTCGATGATGAAGAACGGCACCATCGGCTCACTCATGGCTGTGCAGCCTGTCTTTGCCGGTGGTCAGATTATCAACGGTAACAAACTCGCTAAAGTGGGCGAGGAGGTGAGTCGCTTACAGTTGCAGCTGTCGGAAAATGAAGTGGAGAAGACTGCTGAACAATATTTTTGGCAGTTAGCCTCGATGCAGGAGAAAATGAAGACCATCGGGGCTGTTGATACCCTGTTAGCTAGCATCTACAACGATGTAGATATGGCTGTTAAGGCTGGTTTAGTCATGCCTAACGACCTGTTGCAGGTGCAACTGCGTCAGAACGACATTGAGAGCCAACGGCTGAAACTGAAGAACGGCATTTCTATTGTCCGCCTGTTGTTGTCGCAGTATTGCGGTCTGCGCGATACGTCGTTCGTCATATCCTATCAGACTGACGTTATTTCACCGCTGGCTACCAAGCAGGACCATCGTCAGGCATTATTGGGAACTGCTGAATATCAGCTGCTTGGCAAACAGGTGGAAGCCGCTAATCTACAAAAGAAACTGGCCGTTGGTCAGAACCTTCCATCAGTTGCTATAGGTGTGGGTTACAACTACCATAATCTGCTGGACAATAACCATACGTTTGGTATGGTGTTCGCCACCGTCAGCGTACCCATCTCCGACTGGTGGGGCGGCTCACACGCCATCAAGCGACGCCAGATTGAGCACCAGAAGGCTGTCGAACAGTTGGAGAACAATGCCCAGCTGCTGACAATCCGTATGCAAAGCGCCTGGAATGGTGTCGAGGAGAGCTACCAGCAGTTCCTGCTCTCCCAGCGCAGCATAAAACAAGCTGAAGAGAACCTCCGTCTGAATAGCAACTACTATCGCGCCGGCACCTCAAAGATGTCCGACCTCCTCGAAGCCCAGCTTCTCTATCAACAGGCCCTCGACCGCCGCACCGATGCCTTCACCGACTATCAGAACAAACTCCTAGAATACCATCAGGCAATAGGGGGGCAACTGCGTAACCACGTGGATTAACCGAAATTTTTGATCAGACTGAAAATGAAGAATTTCTTGTCAAAGATTCCCTTTAGCTGAGCCATAGAGTCCTTGATTTATTTGCGATTGGCACACGGAATAGCGGCTATTTTTATAGGCTTATTATAGAAAAAACGAGAGGTTAAAGTGTTGACGTAGCACCTTAACCTCTCGTAATTAATTATTTGATTTTCAATAAATTGAATATCACTCCTCTACGGCTGCCTGCGCGGCGGCTAAACGAGCGATGGGCACGCGGAAGGGAGAGCAGCTGGCGTAGTTCATGCCAATCTTAGCGCAGAACTTTACAGAGCTTGGTTCGCCACCATGTTCACCGCAGATACCGCAGCGGAGATCGGGACGAACTTCGCGACCACTCTTCACGGCATACTTGATGAGCTTGCCGACACCCTTTTGGTCGAGCACCTGGAACGGGTCTACCTTCAGAATCTTCTTGTCAAGATAGACGGGCAGGAAGCTGGCGATATCGTCACGGCTATAGCCAAAGGTCATCTGCGTCAGGTCGTTGGTGCCGAACGAGAAGTACTGAGCCTCTGTAGCGATACGGTCGGCGGTGAGAGCTGCACGCGGAATCTCAATCATCGTGCCAATCTCAAACTCAACCTCTATTCCATACTCTGCGAAGGTTTCCTTTGCAGCCTGCTGGATGACCTCCTTCTGCTGCTTCAGCTCGTAGAGTGTACCTATCAGCGGTACCATGATTTCGGGCATCGGGGTCTTGCCTTCTTTCTTCAGTTCGCAGGCAGCACCAAGAATGGCCTTGGTCTGCATGGCGGTGATTTCAGGGAAGGTTATACCCAGACGGCAACCACGGTGACCGAGCATCGGGTTGTTCTCGGCCAGCGAGTCTACGCGGCGCTTGATGTCCTCTACCGAGACACCCATTTCCTTGGCCATGGTCTCCTGACCAGCCAGATCGTGGGGTACGAACTCGTGGAGAGGGGGATCAAGCAGACGGATGTTCACGGGCAGACCATCCATAGCCTCCAGTATACCCTTGAAGTCAGCTTTCTGGTAGGGCAACAGCTTGGCGAGAGCCTTCTCACGTCCGGCAGCATCGCTGGCCAGAATCATCTCGCGCATAGCGATAATCTTCTTGTCTTCGAAGAACATGTGCTCCGTACGGGTCAGACCGATACCCTTGGCACCGAAGTCGCGAGCCAGCTGGGCGTCGCGCGGAGTGTCGGCATTAGTGCGAACCTGTAGCTTGGTGTACTTGTCGCAGAGATCCATCAGCTCCTTGAAGTCGCCAGAGAGCTCGGCGGCCTTGGTGGTCACTTCACCGGCATATACCTGACCGGTAGAACCATTCAGAGAGATATAGTCACCTTCTTTATATACTATGCCGTCGATTTCAACAGTCTTATCCTTGTAACTGACGTTAAGTGAACCGACACCCGAAACGCAGCACTTACCCATACCACGGGCAACCACTGCAGCGTGAGAAGTCATACCGCCACGTGCAGTCAGGATACCCTCTGCAGCCGACATGCCAGCGAGGTCTTCAGGTGAGGTCTCGATACGTACGAGTACAACCTTATGGCCGTCCTTGTGCCATTCCTGTGCGTCGTCAGCGTGGAACACAATCTGACCGCAGGCAGCACCAGGGCTGGCGGGCAGTCCCTGAGCGATGACCTTAGCCGTAGAGAGAGCCTTCTTGTCGAATACAGGGTGCAGCAGCTCGTCAAGTTTCTGAGGCTCGCAACGCATGATGGCAGTCTTCTCGTCGATTTTGCCTTCGTGCAGCAGGTCTATGGCTATCTTGACCATGGCGGCACCTGTGCGCTTGCCATTACGTGTCTGCAGAAACCACAGTTTACCCTCCTGAACGGTGAACTCCATGTCCTGCATGTCGCGGTAGTGCTCCTCCAGTTTCTCCTGAATGCCGTTCAGCTGCTGATAAATCTCAGGCATTGCCTCCTCCATAGAAGGATACTTGGCAATGCGCTCTTCCTCGCTTATACCAGCGCGCTCAGCCCAGCGCTGAGAGCCAATCTTAGTAATCTGTTGTGGAGTACGGATACCAGCTACGACATCCTCACCCTGAGCGTTAACCAGATACTCTCCGTTGAACAGGTTCTCACCGTTGGCGGCATCACGGCTGAAGCATACACCAGTAGCAGAGGTGTCGCCCATGTTACCAAACACCATGGCCATGACGCTGACGGCAGTACCCCACTCGTCAGGTATACCTTCCATCTTACGATAGAGGATGGCACGCTCGTTCATCCAGCTGCGGAACACGGCGCAGATGGCTCCCCAGAGCTGTTCGATGGGGTCGCTGGGGAACTCCTTGCCAGTACGTTCCTTGATGGCGGCCTTAAACAGCTTTACCAGTTTCTTCAGCTCGTCTACGCTCAAATCCTTGTCCAGCTTCACACCGCGTTCGGCCTTCACCTGTTCGATGATTTCCTCAAACGGGTCGATATCAGTCTTGTTGACGGGTTTCATCTCTAATACCACATCGCCGTACATCTGCACGAAACGTCGGTAGCTATCATATACGAAGTGGGGATTGTTGGTCTTCTTCACCATACCTTCAGCCACCTCGTCATTCAGACCCAAGTTCAGGATGGTGTCCATCATACCCGGCATAGAGGCACGGGCACCAGAACGGACAGACACAAGTAGTGGGTTTTCCTTGTCGCCGAACTTGGAGTTCATGAGATTCTCAATGTGCTTGACAGCTGCCATCACGTCGTCGTTGAGAAGTTCCATAATCTTCTCTTGCCCGACTTGATAGTATTCGTTGCAGCAGTCAGTAGTGATGGTAAAACCTGGGGGAACGGGAACACCAATCAGGTTCATTTCGGCAAGATTGGCACCCTTGCCTCCAAGCTCCTCACGCATCTTTGCGTTACCTTCAGCTTTTCCATTACCAAAGGTATAAACTCTTTTTTGGCTCATAATTTTTGTGTATAAATTATTATAATTAAAAATGAATAATCTCTGCCTTAAAGTTTCAAGTCGTGCAAAGATACAATAAAATTCTAAACCCTGCAAGGATTTAGTAAAAATTTCACTTTCGTTAGGAGTTTAGTTACGCCCTTTGGCTATGACGTAAATGATGACCGGTGCACCCATGATGGGCGTGACGGCATTCAGGGGAATGACACCTGACTCGCCCGGCAGAAAGCAAATGAGATTGCACAACAGGGCCACGACACTGCCGCAGAGAATGGTGGCAGGCAACAGCGAGCGGTGATTGTCAGTAGTCAAAAGCAGACGGGCTATATGGGGGACTGCCAGTCCGATGAAGGCCACAGGACCACAGAAAGCAGTGACGATGGCCGTCAGCACGCCAGTGACCACCAATAGCCAGTTGCGAGTACGGACAATATTAACACCCAAGTTGGCAGCATAGCGGTCGCCCAACAGCAAGGCGTTCAATGGTTTGATAAGCAACACAGAACCTGCCAGTCCTAATACTGTCACCGAAACGAACCAAGGCATCATGTCGACAGACACCCCTCCGAAACTACCCATGCCCCACACCATATAAGAGCGCACGCCCTCGTCGGTAGCAAAAAAGTTCAGCAATGATATGACAGAATTGGCTATATAACCTATCATGATGCCGATGATAAGCAGCATCACGTTGTTACGTACCACGGTTGAAAAGAAAAAGATAGCAGCCATGACAGCCATGGCACCGACAAAAGCGGCAGCAAGTACGGCAGCAAAACCAGAAATGCTGACGGAGCCAGCCGACAGACTGCCACCCAGAAGCAGCATGACCAGTGCCACCCCAAGTCCTGCTCCACTATTGATGCCAAAGATGCTGGGGCCTGCCAAAGGGTTGCGGAAAGCAGTCTGCAACATCAGACCACTGACAGCCAAGGCACCTCCGGCCAGTGTGGCCGTAACGGCTTGCGGCAGTCGTGACTGAAGCACTATATAGCTCCACGAGGGTTTGATGTCCTCACCATGGCCGAGGAGTATGCTCACTACATCGTCAACAGGAATGGAAACCGAACCTACAAAGATGTTCAGTACGAAGAGCACGGCCACAAGCAATGACAATGCGATGCAATATAGCGTTCCTTTATTCATCCACTTTCTGATAATAGCGCAGGGGTGACAGACTGGTCAACTCAGGGTGCAGAATACGTATAAAGTCTGACAACAGGTAATCGGGGCGGAAAGGCGTCTCCTCGTAGAATGGTGTCAGTTCGACGTTGCACGCATAAACCTGTTTCTGACGGTAGGCACGCAACTGGTCGTAGCCACGGTGCTCGCTAAGCAACTCACGACGGGTTGTCTGGTGGTCACCGCTATAGCGATAAAGCCAGACATCGGCTTCGCCTCCTTGTTCAAGTACAGTTTCAAAGGGCAGTGAGAGTGAGCCGCTATGTTCATCGGAAGCCCACGGATAGCGTCCGCCAGCATCAGTTATCATCTGTCCTATCGTGCTACGCCCACCAGGGACATACCATACAGAGCCTACCATTTTGTCGACCAGTACCGAACGTCCTGTCCCTACCCTACGGCTTTGCTCCTTCAAGGCGTGGTAGCTGCTGTCAACGATGGCAAACAAGCTGTCCGTCTGCTGCTCCCTGCCCGTCAGAAGGCCGTAGAACTTCATCCATTCAGCACGACCAAGAGGGGTATTCTCCATGTATTCGGCACACTCTATCAGGGGAATACCTATATCCTCCACCTTTCCATAGCCCCCAGAATTTTCAAAGGGAGAAAGCATGATAACCTCTGGACGAACATCCATGATTTTCTCCACTACCGGGTTCAAGCCTCCGCCACAGTCGGCTACCTTACCTTGTCTCACCCGTTCATGTATGTCGGGGATTTTAATATACTTCAAGTCGGCTACTGCGACAATGGCATCACTGCATTCAAGCATGGTGAGCAACGAACAGTGAACAGTGGTAAAGACAGCAGCACGTTGCACGGGTGTCCGAACTACCGTACCATGAGGAAGGTTATCGGGCAGACTGTTACCACGCGGCACCAATACGTAGGTGTGGAGTATCCTGCCGGACTTCCACGGGTCTTTAATATCCACCTTGGTGTAGTCGGTGTGACGGACTATGGTGAGCAGTGCTGAGTACTTTAGACACAACGTGTCGCCATCCTCCTGCTGGCGGGTAGTATGCCCGCCACAAGAGGACAGCAATAGCGCTGTTAGCAACAAAAGGATGAGACGCATCGTACTGTTACTTCTCAATCACCAGTTCCACATCGTCAATGCAGAAGTAGGCAGGTGTGTTTAGTCCAAAGTCCCCAGTACGTGAGCCTGTGAAGTAGAACGACAACTCGATCACCTTACCCAATGAACTCAGGTCTACACGAGTCCACTCTTTTACATAACTTGTGCCCTTGGCCAGGTCAATATCGACAGTAGCCGTAGTACCGTCAACCTTTTTACCCGTAATGGTGCACTTCAACCAGTCGTCGGCAACAAACGGACCACCAGAGTAGCTGTCACCATTGACAATAGAATTCGTGGTGTACGCACTGTTAACGTACCACAGGCCCTTGACAATGGCACCCTTGGCTTCATTGATGACCAATGACTCGCCATTGTAAGGTCTCTGCACAACAAGGAACTTGTTACCTGAGTGAGCCTTGCCAACTATATTATTATACTGGTCAGGAGTCAGCGTCTTAGCATCGAACGTGGTTTCCATACGACTGGAAACAGCAAACCCTGACCAGAAGTCGTTACCGTAACTCGATATGGAATAATTGGTGGTGAGGGTAAGGGGAGTCTCCGAATAGGTACAGGTGTACTGGGTGGTCGTTCCACCGTAACCGTCATCAAAAGTCTTTGATGTACCAGTGGTGCTTCCACACCAGAAACCATCTTTGTTGACATCCTGCTTCTCGAACGAGATGACGTAGGTCTTCGTACTGTCACCGTCATCGTTGCTACATGAAGAGAAGGTCATTGCAAAGCCACATACAAGGGCTGCCAAACCGAATAATTTTGCTGTTTTCATTTTGATGAATTTAATTAGAGTTTATTGTAATGGAATTTTGTCTGTGTCTTGTCCGTCAGGAGCCCACAAGAACGCGGCATGAGCAGGAATGTCACCCGTCCACACCTTCCAGTCGAATGTGCCGTCGGCACGGAAGTGCAGCAGTTCACCACTGGAGACGTAGTTTTTGGCATCCATCAAGTAGAAGTCCTTGTTGACTGGATTGACTATGATACCGTAAGGCATACGGATGCCACTGATTTCTGGCGCGTCAAACAGTGTCGTAGCCTCTTGGTCGTGGGTGCGCACGTTGATAATACCGTAGGTCAACTGGCTGGTAGCGTCCAAGTCGTTCCACTGATTGCCATAGAAGTAGAGCTGATCGTCGACAATGCACAGGTCGCTGACCGACACATTCAGAGCTCCGGCCAGTTGCATCGCTCCACTGGCATTGGCACTAAGCCAGAAAATGCGGGCAGACTCTGAGGCATAGTCTCCACGAGCGGTCACCCACAACTGCCCATAACGGTCGGCCTTGAGCCGGTGCAGGTTTTTGGCCACAACGATTTTATCCACCTCTTCCATGGTAGACAGGTCGATGACACTTATCGTATTGTCATAGTCGGGCACGCGATAGCCACCGCTGTTAGCCACATAGAGCCTGTTGCCGACAATAGCCATCTCCTCGGGCTGATACCCCACGACTACAGAGTCTACTTTCTGCAACGACAGCGTGTCTACCTTGTAGACCCTTCCCAAGGGTGTGTCGCCCATAACAGCCACAGGCCCCACATAGGAGCTGACGTAGGCATAACGGTCGTGGAAAGCCAGATAGCGACAGTTGGGAATGTTCACCTGCCCTATCCTGACAGCATCCTTGGCACGAGCCACCTCCACCTTGTTGGAACAGTTGATGACCATCCACAACCTCGAACCGTATATCTTGATATCATTACCCACATCGCCTAACGACATGACCGTTGTCGGATTGCGTTCCGAATAAATGTTACGGAAGTAATGAACCGTCTCGTACTGCTCCGACAAGTCCAGGAAGTCAAGTGTACTCTTATTGGACCCCATATTCCCTTCGTTAAGCAGGTACATGCCTGTGATACTGCTTTTCACCACTTCTCCGCCCGTGTCTATTTCCTGAGCAGGCACCACCTTCTCTTCCTGTCGGCAGGATACTATCAAGGCTATTGTCAATAGGCAGATTATAATCTGTTTCATATTTCAGCACTTAGGGTAATGGTACAATTGCGTCCTGGCATAGGGTAGTTTGTGATAACCTCGTAATCCTGTCCGAAGACGTTGTTCAACTCAATTTGGGCACACCAGCGGACATGCCATTTACGGAAACGGTACATCAGGCTCAGGTCGCTGGTGTACCACGGTTCCACATGGTTATAAAGTATATTCTCCTGCTCGTCATAGCGCTCACCGGCATAGATGAAACTATAGTTGAAGTTCCACGACTTATAGGTTAGTCCGATAATGGCCGATCCGCTATGCCAGGGGATATAAGGTATCTGGTGCTTGTAGTAGGACGTGGCAGGGTCTGTCACGTCGCGTGCGTCCTGATAAGTGTATTGGGCACGAGTGGTCACCATCAGCTTTCCGACCATGATGTCTGCCTCGGCCTCCACATCAACTCCTTTAATATGCACCTTCCCCAAGTTCAGCATCGTCCACCGGAATTGTTGCCCTTTCGGATAGGCTACTATCTTGTCATGTACCGTATTGTAGTAAGCATCAAAGTGAAGAGCTACATGTCGCAACCAGCCATGGGTGAAATGGCGGTTGAGCGCACAGCCCAAATCATACTGCAAGGCGCTCTCCGGACTCAGGTTGGCATTGCCCAGCTCAGTATAGTATAAATCGTTGAAGGTAGGCATTCTGAAACTTTTCTTCACGTATGCCCTGATGGAAAAGAAGTTCCGCTTGAAGGGATATACATTTATGAACAGTGCTGGCGTCAGCTTGCTGATGCTTGCGTCGCGTCCTCGCTGCACATGGTCGCTGATGAATGTCGCCAGCAGTGAGCCTTGGGCCTTCAGGTGCTTGTAGTCAATGGCCGTGGCTACGCTGACCAGGTTAGACAGCCGCGTGGGATAAGCGAAATTATAAGTGTCAGCATTCAGCTTGTTCCATTTGAGGTCATAGCTGAGCGAGGCGCTCCAGTTGGGCAGGATTTCCAGTACGTTGGCTGTCGACAGGTAGAATTCCTGTTGCTTGTAGCGGTTGTCGACGGGCAGTTGTGTGGTGTCCTTATTGACGTAATGCGTATTATAATAGGCATATTTCAGCAACCATCGCGTGCTGAAGCGCTCACCGATGTTCTTGTCGAAGTCGGCCTGGACAAAGGTGTTCAGGTCCGACTGTCGCTCGCCTCGTCGCCAAACATTGTTGACGATGGCTCCCGGTATGCCGCGTGACGAATTGTAGAGATAGCCTTTCAATTGCCATCGTCCCTGCAGAAGCTGTCCGTACATGTTGGCTTCCACTCGCTCTGCATGAATATCACCGTTCTGACGCACGGCTGTGGTGTCCCAAGCAGTCGTCCCGTCCGGGTAGTTGCGCTTGTAGTGGAACTTGTATTTTCCGCTGGCTGTCAGGAATCCGGCACTTAACGCCATGCTGACCCGCTGCGACAGGCGTTGCTCCCAGAGTGTTGAGAAGCGGAACATGTCGCTGGCTCCGTATTGAGTCTTCAATCTCAGGTGGCTACTCTTTCCATCGCTGAAGTCGGGTGTACGGGTACGTATGTAGATAGAGCCTGCATGGCCAAAATCACTGGCCGGTTGGAATATGGCACTCTTCTGACCGTTATAGAGCGTGATTTCTTCCACGTTGTCAAGTGAGAACTGCCCGAGGTCAATCTGTCCGTTCTGGGCATTGCCCAAAGCTACACCGTCATACGAGATACCCAAGTGGTGGGTACCCATGGAACGTATATTCACCGTCTTGATGCCGCCCACGCCGCCATAGTCCTTCAGTTGGATGCCCGAGAAATAGCGCAGCGCATCGGCTACCGAGTGGGACTGCAACTGTTCCAGTAAGGCACCGTTCAGTTTCTGGCTGGGTACCACCTCGCGCATGGCCGGCTTGGAGACGACGACAATCTCATGGATATGCTGCACGGAGTCCAGCATTCCTGTCTTCTTCTGCTGCGCCCACGCTGCGGCGACATTCATCAGAATGGAAAGAGCCAATAATAATCTTCTCATAATTACCCTTGACCAACACAGCCTAACCCCAGAGACCAGTTGGTTTCTCATCATGCAGAAGGCAAGTATTCTGACTTACAGTCCAGGTGCAAACGTCTTCCCAACAATATCAGTGACATCATTGTTTGCTCCGTCAACGACTGCTTACAGCTGCGGGACAGTTGGAGCTTCTCACTCCATTCCATGCCAAAAGCGGTGCAAAGATACTAAGAATAATTGAAAGAACAAAGGGAAATGCCTATTTTCTTCGCTCGTGCAACGGCCATAGACACTGATTGAAAAGCTGGTAATCGTTGAGCATGGAACGGCGGTCGGACAGCGTCACACGGTTGTCTTTCACCCCACGTACGGTAAAGTCGTAGCGCGACTCGTTGCCTTGATAGTCGCGTAATATATAAGTAAGGTGGTAGTCACGCTCTTCGCAGAAGTTTACGATGCCCTGGTTGAAGTCTGTATGCAGGATGGGCAGTCGCATATCTTTTTCACGATACGACTTCATATACCAGATGCGGGTCCGTCGCCAGTGCTGATAGTCTCCCCATTGGTTGACCTCTGGTTGGCAACTGACGGGGATGCCGTCAACATCGGATCGGAACACCTCGCGCCCGTCGACCAAGAAGCGGGTATGACGGATGCCATAGTGGTTGTAGGTAGCCTCGCTATAGTCGTCGGCCCACAGGGCAAAGCCTACCCTCCCCCACGCCGTAAACTCACGCGACAGTGTCCATGTGGTGTGCTGTTTCTTAGTGTCGGGCTGTCCGAAACCGAAGGTCTGCTTGGACGTTCCACCATTGAAGAGTCCTTCGCTCTTCAATGGAATGGCCATGAAAGAGTGGGCCTGCGGAGCCACGGTGTCGGCAATGAAGCGTCCCAACATCTCCATCGGGTCACGCATCACCCACGTCTTGGTGTCGTGAACTTCCAGATGCAGGTGCGGCCCCGTTGAGTGTCCGGTATTGCCGCTAAGGGCTATAAGGTCACCTCCACGGACGGGCAGCTGGTCAGGCGAAAAGCGGAAGTCAAAGGTGTCACGCCATCCTGTGCGCTCAAACAAGGCCTCGTAGACATCTGCAAAACGTTTCAAATGACAGTAGACACTTGTATTGCCGTCAGGATGTGTGACATAGACTGCATTGCCGAAGCCATACTTGTTGACCGTCAGGCGCGACACATAGCCGTCGGCAATGGAAAAAATCTGCTTCCCTTCCTGGTTGCCGGTCTTGACGTCTATACCGCCATGGAAATGCCATGGGCGAGGCTCGCCGAAATTGCCTGCCAACACGATATCGTAGTCTACGGGTGAATGGTATTCGATAGCACTATTGCTGACAGACTGGGCATCGTCGTCGCCACAGCCTGTCAGCAAGTAAAGGGTAAAAAGGAAGGTCAGAAGTCTCAACATGCCTTGAAACTCATGTCAAGACCTTTTACCGAATGGGTCAAGGCACCGACAGAGATGAAGTCGACTCCTTGCTCGGCATAGTCGCGAATGGTATCGAAGGTGATGCCTCCGCTCGACTCCGTCTCGTAACGGCCTGCAATAATGTCAACGGCCTTCTTGGTGTCGGGTACACTGAAGTTGTCCAGCATAATGCGGTCGACACCACCATGGTCAAGCACCTGTTGCAACTCGTCGAACGAGCGTACTTCGATTTCTATCTTCAGGTCGAGCCCTTTGGCTTTAAGGTACGCATGACAACGCTCTATGGCATTGACGATACCACCTGCGAAGTCGACATGGTTGTCCTTGAGCAGTATCATGTCAAACAGACCGATGCGGTGGTTGCAGCCGCCGCCAATCTTGACAGCCTGCTTTTCCAGCATGCGCATGCCGGGGGTGGTCTTGCGGGTGTCAAGCACTCGGGTCTTGGTGCCCTTCAGCCGCTGGACGTACTTGTCGGTCATGGTGGCTATGCCGCTCATACGCTGCATGATGTTCAGCATCAGGCGCTCCGTCTGCAACAGCGAACGCACACGCCCACTGACTATCATTGCGATGTCGCCCTTCTTCACATGCGCACCATCTTGCATCAGCACCTCCACCTGCATGTCCGGGTCGAAGCGGCGGAACACTTCTTTGGCCACTTCCACGCCGGCCAGGATGCCGTCTTCCTTAATCAGCAGATGGCTCTTGCCCATGGCATCCTCGGGGATGCAGCAAAGGGTGGTATGGTCACCGTCGCCGATGTCCTCGGCAAACGACAGGTCTATCAGCCGGTCTACCAGTTCTTCTACACTCAGCATAATCCTGTCAGCTTTAAAGGTAAATACCAAAGCCTACGCCTAATCCGTAGCGCGAGTTCTCAAAACGCTTTGTCGAGAAATCAAAGTACAGCTCTGGCTCAATGGTAATGGTGCGGCTTAGGAAGAAGGCATAGCCCAGATGAATATTGGGCATGAAGTCGTTCTCCTTCTCGGCGTTATGGTGGAACTTGAGCATGGCACCTAAATAGAGGCCGTTCTGAATGATATAATAACGTGCACCGGCACCAACGCTAAAGACGTCGTTGCTGTCTTGCAAGTGGTTGTAGCCCACTTCGCCCACGGCCATCACGTTATCCATGAACAAGTAGCCGGCTCGGGCATTCAGACCGAAGTGAAACTTCTTGGCTTGACTGCTGATATCGAGGCTTGTCAGCGATGCCTCTATATAAGCCTTTCCTTGTTCAAACTGTGCGTTGGCGGTAACAGTCATCACCAGCGCGACAATAATCAATGCAATCTTTTTCATAGTCATTATCTATTTGAGGGTTTGTTGATATTTGCGATACCACAGTGCGAACCACGCACAAGCCACCAAGAAGCACAGTCCTCCAAGGCAAAGTCCCACGTTCTCAGGCAGATGAAGAGCCTGCTTAGAGACAAAGATGAATGTCGAGCAGACGGTGGTCATAAACAAAGCTGGAATGAGGGTTATGATGAAGGGTTTGCGCTCGCGTACCAGATATACAGTCAACGTCCACAGAGTGAAGACAGAGAGTGCTTGATTGGACCATCCGAAATACTGCCAGATGGTGTTGAAACCGTCCGGGTTCTGAATCTGCCATATTAACAGCAGGATGCTGCTTGAGAACAAAGGTATGCAGATGTAGAAACGCTTTAGGATGGGACGCTGGTCCAGTTTTAGCCACTCGGCCACAATCAGACGAGCTGAGCGTAACGCAGTGTCACCCGAAGTGATGGGTGCTGCCACCACGCCCAGCATGGCCAAGACTGCGCCGACTACACCCAGCCAGTCGTTGCACACAAGGTTGACCACGGCGGGAGCAGAGGTGTAGAATCCCTTGTCTGCACCAGCTATCAGCTCGTAGCCAGGAGTTGGACTGCCATAGAAGAACCAAGCCGACACGGTAGCCCAGATGAGGGCCACTACACCTTCCGTTATCATAGCTCCATAGAAAAGGGGACGGCCCTTGTACTCAGACTTCACACAACGGGCCATCAACGGAGTCTGAGTAGCATGGAAACCCGATATGGCACCACAGGCAATGGTAATAAACAAGGCGGGGAAGATGCTGTCTGTCCACTTCTCGGGCTGGACTTCGGCACCCATATTATAAAGGTGTGTCCACAACTCGGGCAACTGGGGCCACTTGGCAAAGAGCACCACCATAAGCGCTCCCGCCATGAACAGCAGCGAGAAGGCAAACAGCGGGTACACCTTGCCGATAATCTTATCAATGGGCAGTAAGGTGGCTATGATGTAGTAGATGAAGATGATGACCACCCACATCATGGTGTCGCCTCCTATGGAGTGAAGTATTTCGGCCGGAGAGTAGACAAACACCGTGCCTACCATGATAAGCAACAGCACTGTGAACACCAGCATCACCGTCTTGGTGGTCTTGCCTAAATACTTGCCTATCAGCTCGGGCAGTCCGGCACCGTCGTTGCGCATGGAGAGCATGCCTGACAGATAGTCATGGGTAGCACCGGCAAAGATGCAGCCTAACACTATCCACAAGTAGGACACAGGACCGAACTTGGCTCCCATAATGGCACCGAAAATAGGACCAGTACCCGCAATGTTGAGAAACTGGATCATGAAAATCTTCCAGTTAGGAAGCACGATGTAGTCAAGTCCGTCTGCCTTCCTGACTGCAGGGGTCACGCGGTCATCTGGACCGAACACCCTTTCCACAAAGCGGCCATATAACATATAACCGATAAATAAAGCCACAAGGCTCAGTACAAATGATATCATTTTTGCGTAAACAAATTAAAAAGATAGTGCAAAGGTACACTTTTTTGCTGAAAAACAATTAACTTTGCAACCCAAATGAAACGATTAACATTATTTTGCACATTATTCTGCTTCCTTTTAGCAACCCCTCAGGCCCAGCCTAAATACGAATTGCGTGCCGTATGGCTCACTACCATAGGCGGAATAGACTGGCCTTCGACCTACGCCCATGACGGCATGGGGGCTGAAAGGCAGAAGCAGGAGCTGTGCCTGATGCTGGACCGAATGAAGTCGGCCGGCATTAACACCGTACTGTTGCAGACGCGTGTCCGCGCCACTACCATCTACCCCTCGAACATCGAACCCTGGGACGGCTGCATGTCAGGCAAACCGGGACAGTCACCAGGCTACGACCCCTTACAGTTTGCCATCGACGAGTGTCACCGGCGCGGCATGGAGCTGCATGCTTGGGTGGTCACCATACCCGTAGGCAAATGGCAGACCTTCGGGTGCCAACAGTTGCGCCGCCGTTTCCCTTCGCTCATTAAGAAGATAGGTGACGAGGGCTACATGAACCCAGAGTCAGCACAGACTGCTGACTATATTGCCGACATCTGCGAAGAGATAACACGACGCTACGACGTGGACGGCATACACCTTGACTACATTCGCTATCCTGAGACGTGGAAGGGTGCCAAGCGCAAAGACAACATAACACGCATCGTGCAACGCATCCACCAGAAGGTAAAGCTTTACAAGCCATGGGTCAAGCTAAGCTGTTCGCCCATAGGGAAATATGACGACCTTAGCCGTTACAGCTCGCGTGGATGGAATGCCAACAGACAAGTGGCGCAGGACGCACAAGGATGGCTCAGACAGGGTCTCATGGATCAGCTCTACCCCATGATGTACTTCAAGGGCAACAACTTCTATCCTTTTGCAATCGACTGGCAGGAACAGAGCTGCGGACATACCATTGCCTCGGGACTTGGTGTCTACATGCTACATCCCCGCGAGGGCAACTGGCCGCTGAACGAGGTCAAAAGGCAACTGAACGTTACCCGTCAGGTTGGAATGGGTCATTGCTTTTTCCGTGCCAAATTCCTGCTTGATAATGTGAAGGGTGTTTATGACTATGTCGGACTGTTCGACCGCATGCCCGCACTCATCCCGCCCATGACATGGGCAAACATCGTGCCACCCACTTCGCCCACCGTCCTCAATGTGGAGCATACGCCGTCAGGCGACAACCTGTCGTGGCATGGAGCGCGCGACTACAGCGACGCACCATACCTGCTTTACAACGTCTATGCCTCTACCGACGAGAAGGTGGACATCAGCAATCCTGCCAACCTGATAGCCACACGCAAGCGGGAACAGCAGCTCACGCTAAAGCGGAAGAACGGCAAGCGGCTCCTGCACTATGCCGTCACGGCTCTTGACCGCTACGGCAACGAGAGTATGCCCGTGTTTGCGGCACAGGGCGGACAACAGTCGGCAGAACGCGCTTCGGCCATGCTGGCCAACGACGGCAAGTGGCTCGACCTCACCATGACTACCGATGCTGACTATCTGGCTGTCAGCACGCTGCAGGGTGCCATCATCCACACCTGCCCGAACCGTCCACGCATCAGCATCACCGCTATACCGGAGGGCATCTACGAGTTGAAGTCGCTGAACCGCAAGGGCATCTCGCATCGTCTCGGCTTCTTCATCGTCAGGCGTGGAGACACAAAATAGAACACTAAAAAGGGAAACAACCTTCACAGGCAGTTTCCCTCCGAGGAAAATGATAATATAGATTAAAATTACTAGTTGTGTGCGAGTGCAAAGGTACGAATAAAAAAACAACCACCAAAACTTTTTTGCTATTTATTCACGAAAAAATGATATTTAAGCCTAAATTAACACTATTTGTTCCACAAATATTCACTTTTTAACACTTCGTAGATGCGTTGAACGGGTAACCCCATCACATTATAGTAACTGCCGTTCAGTCCCGTGACTCCTATATGACCTATCCATTCCTGTATGCCGTAGGCACCGGCCTTGTCTAAAGGATGGTAACGGGAGACATAATAGTTGATTTCCTGTTCCGACAGCGCCTTGAAGGTGACGTCGGTCTTCACCGAGAAACTACGCTGCCGTTCGCGGGTGGTCAGTGTCACACCGGTAATGACCTGGTGCACCTGTCCGCTCAGCAGTCGCAACATACGGCAGGCGTCGGCGTCGTCCTTAGGTTTCCCCATCACCTGACGACCCAGCACGACCACGGTGTCTGCCGTGATGACCAGCTCGTCATCGCCCATGGTCTCACGGTAGGCTACGGCTTTCTTACGCGAGATATACTCGGCAATGTCCTCCACGGGCAGTTCTGCGGGATAGCTCTCGTCTATACCGTCCAGCACGCGCACCTCGAAGTCCACGTCGAGGCCCGCCAGCAGCTCTTTTCTCCTCGGCGAATTACTCGCCAATATGATATGCTTCATGATTTCTCATTTGAAAAAGGAATTACCATCCGAAAGCGCGCTCGTCGCTCAGCCACTTGCCCTGAGCCTTCAACGTCTGTTCGATGACGTCTCGACCACAGCCGTAGCCACCGTCATAACTGCTTACGTAGAGGCTGGCCTCCCGCACTTCAGCACAGGCATTGTGAGGACACACGGGACACCCCACGCGGCGCATCACCTCAAGGTCGGGAATGTCGTCACCCATGAACATCACCTCGTCGTCGTGCAGACCATACCGCGCGATGAACTCCTCGTAAACCCGCACCTTGACTGCGGCACCCAAGTAGATGTCCACCATGCCAAGCCCCTCATAGCGGTGCCTGACGGCTTCAATGCGGCAACCGGAGATGATGGCTATGCGCAGCCCCATCTTCATGGCCAACTGTATGGCATAGCCGTCCTTGATATTCACCGTGCGGCAGGGCACCCCGTCGGTTCCTAACGTAATAGTCTCTGCCGAGAGTACGCCATCCAAGTCAAACACTATGGCGCGAATCTTTTGTAAGTCGTAATTAATCACCCTTTAAGAATTGAGAATCATGATTACTCTAACCACTAACCTCATGAATGCTACGCGACATCAGGTCGTATATGGCTTGCGCTAAGGAGTTGTCGGCCAACAGCTGACGTTGCTTGCTGAGGACGCCCTCGTCGTAGCGAACGGCGGGCCCCGTCTGGGCCATGCGGGGATGCAAATGGTGCACCTTACGCGCCGTCTCGTCTATCAGGGGCAGCATGACGTCGAAGGGGATGCCATGACGCTCCAGCACCTCGGCTGAGCGGGCATAACAGTGGTTGACGAAGTTGCAGGCGAAGACCGCCGCCAAGTGCAGGTACTGGCGCTCGTCACTACTTAACACATACGTGCTGTCGCTCAGCGTGGCCGCCAGCGTTTTCAGCAGGTTCAGCGTGGCCGCGTCGCTGGCCTCCAAAAACAGCGGGATGCTCCTGAAGTCCACAAGACGTTCTTTTGAGAACGACTGCATGGGGTAGAACACGCCGTAACGGGTGGCATACCCCTCAAACAGCGACATGGACATGGAGCCCGCCGTGTGGACAAACACCTGCCCTTCCCTACCCTCGACGAGTTGCGGTATGAGCCCCGCCAGCGCGTCGTCCTTGACGCTGACGATGAAGAGGTCGGCCTCGGCGGGCAGTTCGGCTATGCTGGTCGTGCTACGGCAGCCCAACAGGGTTGCCAGTGCCTCGGCCGACGCCTGGGTGCGGCTATACACGCACATGACGTCATGACCGGCATCGCGCAGCGCACGACCTAAGTTGGTGGCCAGACGGCCAGCACCTACCAGTACCGTGCGCATCAGAACTTATTCAAGTGAACGTTCTCCCACTTCAGTTTGTCCTCGTTCTGGGGTTTGCGCTCGTCAGCCTTATGACCGATGGCCACAATGCAGAGGCACGACAGGTTCTCGGGTATGTCGAGCACACCCTGAATGACGGTGTCGGCACTCGTGCCGTCCGACAGGCCACGGCCGCGCATCTGTATCCAGCATGACCCCAGCCCAAGGGCCTCGGCCTGATACTGCATTGAAATGGCGGCTATCGAGCCGTCCTCCACCCAGCAGTCGTTCTGCATGGGGTCGCCCAACACGACGATGGCCAACGGAGCACCCTTCAGAAACTGTCCGCCCATGTCCTTGGCGTCGGACAGTTTCTCCAAGTCCGTCTTATCGTCAACCACCACAAACTGCCACGCACGCTGGCCCTTCGATGTCGGCGACATCAGCCCGGCACGCAATATCAATTTCACGGCCTCGCCGTCAATCTCCTCTTCCGTAAACTTACGGTGCGAACGGCGCACCTGTACTAAATCCTTGAATTCCATAATATATAAATAGGTGTATGCTGCAAAGTTAGTTAATTATTTTTTTACCACCAAATATTCAGTGCTGTTTTTGAAACCGGTACTATGCCTACTCCGAGAAACTGTCTATTCTATCACTGCTGGCTGCGGCTTGCAGGCTAAACAAATAGGCGCCCGTTCCGTATTGATAATCAAGAGTTTGGAATTTGATGCCCGGCGGCACCGAATTTGATGCCCCGCGGCACCAAAAAGTATCACCCGTTTTGGTAAATCGGATAATCAAATTTGGAACCGCGGGGCATCAAATTCGCCACCGCCGCCAATGTTTTTTACCACTGCGGCTGATACATTTCTATCGAACCGCTGATGTTTTGTTATTTAAAATGAAAAAAGTGAGAGTTGAGTAGCATTTCATATCTCTCAACTCTCACTTCTCATTTCTCACTTCTCATCTTTTAGTCTTCCTCCGGCGTGATGAGCTTGTAGCCCTTGCCGTGGATGTTGATGATTTCAATCTGCGAGTCGTCTTTGAGGTGTTTGCGCAGCTTGGTGATGTAGACGTCCATGGAACGGGCGTTGAAGTAGTTGTCGTCAATCCAAATGGTCTTCAGGGCGAAGTCGCGCTGCAGTATCTCGTTGGCGTGCGAACAGAGCAGCGCCAGCAGCTCGTTCTCCTTGGTAGTGAGCTTGGTCTGCTTCTCGCCGATGATGAGCAGCTGCTTCTGGGTGTCGAAGGTGAACTTTCCGATGTGGTATACGGAGCTTTCGCGGTTTTTCTTGCCACGAACACGGCGCAGGATGGCTTCTACGCGGAAGACGAGCTCCTCCATGCTGAAGGGTTTCGTGATGTAGTCGTCGGCACCGATCTTGAAACCTTCGAGGATGTCCTCCTTGAGCGTCTTGGCAGTAAGGAAGATGATGGGGATGTCGGGGTTGGCCTGACGGATTTCCTGTGCCAGCGTGAAGCCGTCTTTCTTGGGCATCATCACGTCGAGCACGCAAATGTCGAACTTGGTTTTGAGGAATGCCTTATAGCCGGCGTCGCCGTCGGGGCAGAGCTCAGCCATGTAGCCTTTGGCGGCCAGGTATTCACGCAACAGCATTCCCAGGTTCTCGTCGTCTTCGCAAAGAAGAATTTTCAGTTTTTCGTCCATAACCTAATAAATAATTTTACTATTTGACTATTATACTATTTGACTATTTTACTATTTATTAGAAGCAAGAGGCAAGAAGCAAGAGAACAGTTCTTCGTCTTCGTTTTCGTCTTCGCCACCAGAGTAATCATACCTCTCACTTCTCAGTTCTCACTTCTCAGTTCTCATCTCTCAGCACTGGCAGTGAAATGGTGAACTTGGTACCTTTACCCAACTCGCTTTCGGCCTTGATGTCGCCCTGATGGAGGTCGACGACCTTCTTGACGTAGGCCAGACCAAGGCCGAAGCCCTTGACGTCGTGCTTGTTGCCGGTGTGGACACGGTAGAACTTGTCGAATATCTTACGCAGGTTCTCGCGCTTGATGCCCTGCCCGGTATCGCGTATGGAGAGGCAGAGTCGGTCGTGGTCGTTCCAAGTACGTATGTAGATGTTGAGGGGCTCGTCCTGCTTGCGGTACTTGACGGCATTGTCCATAAGGTTGGTGATGGCGTTCTGGAAATGTACCTCGTCGACGTAGATAGCAGAGTCGACAGCTTCTATCTCCGTGTATATCTTGCCGCCGGTATGCTCCACGCGCAGGCTGAAGGTCTGGGCTATCTGCTCCACCATCTCGTTAAGGTCGAGCTCTTTCTTTTTGAAGACGACGCTCTTCTTGTCGAACATAGACATCTGGAGCACCTTTTCCACGAGGAAGCGCAACCGTTTGGACTCGTCGCTGATGACCGTACCCAAATGGCGTGTCATCTGTGGTGTCTTGGGTACGCTGTCGTCGTTCATCATCTGTGCGGCTAACGATATGGAGGCAATGGGTGTCTTCAGCTCGTGCGTCATGTTGTTGATGAAGTCGTTCTTGATTTCAGAGTATCGCTTCTGGCGGAAGATGACGACGATGGTGAAGATAAAGGTGATGAGCAGCACGATGGTGAAGATGATGCTGGGTATCATGAACCGCACCGAGGAGAAGATGTAGTTGCTCATCTCGGGGAAATGTATCTTGACAATACCCATCTTCGACTGGGGGTCGTTGCGGAAGAGCACCTGCGAATAGGAATACTGCTCGCCTTCCTCCGAGTAGTCAGGACAGCGGTATACCTCGCGCCCGTCGCTGGTGGAGACGGTGAAGTGGTAGGGTATGTTGATGCCGTTGTTGGCCAGCTCGTTACGGATGTCGTTGTCCAGCATGCGGAAGTTAATGCGCTCGTTCAGGGGCTTGTCGCTGGCGGTGTAGAGAATGCTGTAGACGACTTCGTCAAGCAGGGCTTTCTGGTAGACGTAGCGGTTGCGCACTATCTCCTGCATCGACTTGGCAGCATCTGCCAGCGAGTTCTTGTCCTTGCGCAGTATCATAGCCTTGGGCACGGAGGAGGGCTTCATCTTGAATGCCTTGACCTGGAACGAGCTGTAGACCGTCCCGTCGTCGGCGGCAACGGCAAACTGGTGTGAGTGCTTGATGGTGCCACCCAGTCCGTCGACCATCACGGAGTCCTGCCGGAAGGCCCGTCGCTCGGTTTCGTTGACATCTTTCTCCAGATAGCGCAGCGTCTCGTTGACCTCCAGGTTGTGGGCAGCCTGATAAAGCGAGTGGTTGACACTCTCGTCGAACTGCTCCTTCTTCATCTTAACCATCTCCTCGACATAGGAGAACTGGAGAAAAAGCAGTGCCAGGAACGAGAGTCCCATGATGACGGCTATAATCCAAATAGTAGACTTCTTCATATCGGGGGCAAAGTTAAATATTTTTCCCGACATGAAGAAGTCCGTTAGTTAATAAAGTACGTTAATTTTAACGTCTTTAACTTGTTTTGCGTGTTTTAGTTAAAAATGAATACTCAAATCAGCACCCACTTGGAAGGGATTTCCACGCTGTGCCATGAATACCTCCTTACCTGTGGCTTTGCTGGAGAAGGCGAACGTGTTGTAACGGGTATCGGTGAGGTTACGTCCCCAGACATTGAGTTTGAACACACCGAAGTCAGCACACACGTGGGCGCCCAAGACGCCGTAGAACTTCTGCGAGTAAGTGTTGGCCTCGTCCCACCACGTCTTGCCCTGGGCGTTGAAGTTGGCACCCACGGTCAGACTCTTGACAAACTGGTCGCTGAAGTCGAAGCGGTAGTCAGCCATGGCCGACAGGGTGTGGGCAGGCACGAAAGGCACCTTGTTGTCTTTGTAGTCAACCACCTCGCCGCGTGCACTGGCCTTGGTGGTGTACTCCTTGAAGGCGGCATGGGTGTAGCCGTAAGCCACCGACCACGACAGATGGTTGCTCAGTGCGCTGCCACGCAGGGTGGCCTCGACGCCGCAGCTGTAGCTCTTGCCAGCATTGACCATCTTGCGACCGTAGCCGTAGTCCTCGGTGAAAACAGAGAGTTGTTGGTTGCGTATCTGCATGTAGAAGGCTGAGAGGTCGGCATGAATGAGGTTGTCGAACAGGTTGAGGTGCGTGCCCACCTCATAGTTCCACGACTCCTCGGGCTTGAACTTGATGCCCTCAAGCAGCGAGGCATAGACCTCATCGGAGTGGGTATTCTTTGAGATGATTACATCCTGGTGGCTCTGCATGGCAGTCTGCATCACGCTTTGAAGACTTGTCTGCACATCGCTCTGGATGATGTCGCCAAACATCTGCACATTGAATCCACCAGCACGATAACCCTTGGTGACCAGGGCGTAGATGTTGCTGCCGTTGTCGAACTTATAGGTCAGCCCTATCTTAGGCAGCAGCTGGTTGAAGTTGGCCTTCTCGGTGTGGGCGAAGACGGTGTTAAGGCTGGCCTTGGCGGCAGCACCCATGATGTTGAAGTCAAGGACGGAGATGCCCTGCGTGTCGTAGTCAAGCTTGGCGTGGGTGTAGTCGTAGCGCAGACCTAACGTAGCCGTCAGATGGTCGGTGATGTCAATGTTGGACTCATGGAAGACGCCCAGATTGAACTGCGGGGTACGGAAGAGGCAAGGCACGGACAGCGACATGCCGATATTGACACCGCCGGCACGCTGGATGGCCGCGGCAGCAGCCTCCTCGCCCATGCGGGCAGCCATGGACTTGAGCATTTGCTGGTATATCATGCCGCCAATCTGCTGCGACATCATGCTGCTGAACGCCGTACCAAAGGTGTTAGGAGCAGTGGTCTTCAGCCATGTGTAGGAGCCAAAGACACCCATCGTCCAGTGCCAGCGGCTCTGGTTGTTACTCTTCACGGTAAACTCCTGCGTCAGGGCATTGCTGAGCTGCGACTGGTCGACGTTGACGAAGTCGATGTCGGAATAGTCGTTGTCCATGAACAGGTTGTCTTTGAGGAACTGATAGCTGGTGTTGCTATGGAAGTCGAAACCCAGTCCCTGGTATTTGATGGCCAGACCCGTGTTCAGCATGTTGCGCTTATACTTGCTCTGGTGGTTCTGGTTAGGGTCGCTGAGCACGTCGCCGCTCACAGGGTCGAGCACACCATAGGGGTAAGCCTTCTGGCGCACAAACTGGTAGTCGGCCATCCAATCGAACGACAGCTTCCGGGTAGGCTGGAAGACCATGCGCAGGCGTCCGCCGGCCTCGTTCATGTCGTCGGCACGCTCGCCGTTCAGTGCGTTCTTCCAGAAACCGTTGGTGCCGTCGTAGAAAGCAGCCACGGAGAAGGCAAACTTCTCATTCAGCTTCTGGTAGTGTGCCACCTCGGCGTTGCGGTAGAAGCGGGAGCCGATGCCTAAGTTGATGTCGGTGCCCTGATAGCGCATGGGGTTCTTGGTGTACTGGCGCACCAGACCGCCCTCGGTATTGATGCCGTAGAGTGTTCCCTGCGGGCCGCGAAGAATGTCGACGCGGTCCAGCTGCCATGTGTGGCTGTTGAAGGCCGACTTGTTCATCAGGGGAATGTCGTCGATGTAGATACCCATCGACGGGCTGTTGACGCGTGAGCCGATGCCTCGCACGTAGATGGACGAGGTGAAGCGTGCACCGTAGTTAGGCATAACAAACGAGGGGACGAAGTCGGAAATCTCGCGCAGGTCGCGCACCGACAGGCTTCCAATTTCATTGGTCGTCAGCACCGTCGAACTGAGCGGCTGCTGACGTAGTTTCATGTACTCCTTGGACTGTGAGACGACGACGACTTCGTCAAGGTCATAGACGCGCGATGTGTCGGCAATAGCCTCCGTGTGTTCGGCCATGGCGGGCATCATCATGCTGACGGCCAATGCCGTCAATACTGTTTTCTTCATATTATCCTTACTAATTCTTATTTTTTATTTCTTATTTCTTATTTATTATACATTTGGCTATCAGTGCAGCCTGCGTGATGCGGTGCCCCATGCCGATGCCGTCGCGCAGGTTGCCGCCAATGGTGAGGCCGGGGTAGTCGCGCTCCATGGCGCTGACCGCCTCGAAGCGCTGGCCGCTGTCGGCAGTATATTGCGGAATGGCCTTCTGGTGGCGCGAGATGTCAATGAAGGCAGGGCGGGCCTCGCGCGGAAACTTCAGCATGGTGTGCAGACTTTCCGTTACGATGTGCTGCACTTTGTCGTCGCTGAGGTCGAGCATGTCAGGATGGCGCACGCCACCGAGGAAGAACGAGAACAGTGCCCCACCCTGCGGTGCACGTCCCGTAAAGCAGGCCGAGGGAAAGAGGATGCCCAACACGGGCTTGTGCTCCACGGTGGGCACCAGACCGCCAAAGGCGATGTAGTCGCCACCGTAGGTGTCGGTCATGCCGACGTTCACTTCCATGACGGGCGCATAGTGCAGCGAGGAGACGGCTTTCATGCGTTCCTCTTCTATAAAGGGCAACAGGGCTGGCAGCTCGTAGGCTCCGCATGTTGTGACAACATGGCGGCTCGTCAGCTGGCAAGTCGTGCCTTCAGCATCGGTGAAAGTGGTCTGCCAGTTATCACCGGCAGGACGCACCTGTACGCCGGTGGCCGCGAGAGTGATATGGTCACGGCCTATGGCGTCGGCCTCGGCTTCAGGGATGTGGCTCAGTCCGCCTCGGGCAGAAAAGACTTTCTTCGTGGCCAGCCGGTCGCGGTCGCTCTTAGGCTCCTTCATCTTGGCCATGGCACCACGGATGAAACTGCCGTACTGCTGCTCCAGATTGTAGAGCTTAGGCAGAGCGTAACGCGTGACGAGCGTGTCCGGATTGCCCGCATAGACACCGGAGACAAACGGGTCTACGGCATAGTCGACGAACGAGCGGCCCAAGCGTCTGCAAGCCAGCGAACCCACCGACTCGTCCGGGTCGGTGCCTTTGCTACGCCAAGGCTCACCCAGGATGCGCAACTTGTCAGAGAAGCGGAACAGCGGGGTGGTCAGTCCGCCCAAGGGACCAGAAGGCAGGTCGTGGAAGCGGTCGCCCTTCCAGATGAGGCGACGCTTCGCTGAGTCCGGAGCAACTTCCAGCAGGCACTTACCGTTGGAGGTGGCGGCCAGGTCGTTCATCAGCTCGGCCACCTCAGCAGTAGAGACGGAACCCGTCGTCGGTCCCGTCTCAAATATAAATTCATTCTTGTGGTTGGTCTGTATCTGTCCGCCTATCCGGTCACGCTTCTCCACTACGTGAACCGCGATGCCACGGCGACTGAGCCAATAGGCAGTGGTCAGTCCTGTCAGTCCTGCACCTATCACCGTCACGTCAGTGGTTATCTGTCGGCATGTCTTTTCCATTGCGTTTGCAAAGGTACGACAGTCCCGCAAATACCACAATCCTTATTTATTAGGATTTTGCCTTGCAACATACAGAAAAGCGGGTGTGTCAAAATGGGCTAATTAATTCCTCCCCTTGGAAAGGGGAGGTTAGGAGGGGTTGATTTCATCGACGAATATATTATATTTACCTGCGAATTATCAACCACCCCCAGCCCCTCCTTTCCAAGGAGGGGAGTTAGCT
>JAFTGB010000063.1 GCA_017458125.1 Prevotella sp. | reverse complement strand
GGGCTAATTAATTCCTCCCCTTGGAAAGGGGAGGTTAGGAGGGGTTGATTTCATCGACGAATATGTTATATTTACCTGCGAATTATCAACCACCCCCCGCCCCTCCTTTCCAAGGAGGGGAGTTAGCTACATTTTGACACATCCTCAACTCCCACCAAACTTAAAGGAATATTCTACTTTGTCTGAAGGGCTGCCGCCTCGGTGAATGCCTCCATGATGGCGGTGGGACGACCGTCCTCGAAAGCGCCGAGCGGATAGTGGTGCTCCAGTTCGGGAGCCCAGTAGAAGACGCCTCCACAGTGGCCGTCGGTATCGTTCTTGGCAGCAGCGATAATGGCGGCAATAATCTGCTTGCCCTCCTGAGGGTTCTTGACCTCGGCACCAGTCTCGACGACCATCATGGGTTTGCGGTACTTCTTCCACATGCGGTTGATGTTCTGCGTAGCCTTCTGCACACTCTCCTGCCATGTCTTGGTCAGTCCGGCCTTGATGTCCCAGAAGGGATATACGCTCAGACCAATCATGTCGTAAGGCACCTTGTACTTCTTCAGGCCGTCGAAAATGAAGTCATAGCGCGCAGGGTCGCAACCTCCGTCCAGATGGATGATGACCTGTGCCTTGGGATAAACCTGCTTGACGGCCTGATAGCCTGCGGCCGTAAGACCGGCATACTGCCGCATGTTCTCCTCTGCCCGACCGACAGGCCACAGGAAACCGTGCGTAGTCTCGTTGCCGACCTGTACCCAGCGTACTTCTACCCCAGCCTCGCGGATGGCCGAAAGCACGTCGCGCGTGTGGTCGGCAAGGGCCTGCTTCATCTGAGTGTAGCTCATGGACTTCCATGCTGCGGGAATGTTCTGCTGACCAGGGTCGGCCCACCAGTCGCTGTAGTGAAAGTCTATCATCACGGCCATGCCCCAATCCTTGGCACGCAGTGCCATGCGCACTACGTCCTCTTTGTTACAGAAACCGCCATGCTCTACGGGGTTGACCCACACGCGCAACCGGACGGCATTGAGGCCCAACTCGCGCATCAAGGCCGTATTCTCGCGCGGCTCTCCCTGAGCATTTCGCAGCTGACCGCCGCGTGCCTCCAACTCGGTGGTGCCACTGATGTCGGCACCTAACCAGAACTTCTGTGCCTGCACGGCTGAGCACATGCAGGCAGCTAACAGTACAATTGTTATGCGTTTCATCTCTATCTAAGTTTTAGTGTCTTGTTTCGATGGTCAGCACGGCAGGCTTCAGACGTCCTGACTGGTCTTTTACCGTAAGCATGGCCTTCCCGGCCTTTGACGTAGTGCGCAGCACGACCACCAGTTCGCCGTTGAACAGCTTCATCCGTGGCTGCTTGAAGGACTCAAGCGACGTGGCGTCACCATTGCAGACGGCCTCGAAACGAGCCTCGCCGCTGACGCTGAAGGTGAGTGCGTCCTGACAGGTAGGAACAGGAATTCCACGCTTGTCGACCACGCCGACACGGACATAGACAAGGGCTTCGCCGTCGGCGGTGTAGGGCGCGGCGGTCTCGGCTTTGGCCACCAGCGCAACGGGTTTGCCGGCAGTGTGGCGCACGTCCTCACCTATCTTATGACCTTGCGCGTCGTAGGCTACCACGCGCAGTTCGCCGGGCTCATAGCGCACATCGTTCCAGCGCAGGCGGTAGCGGTCAAGGCGCTCAGCAGGATTCTTGCGCACCCGGCCCTGACTCTTACCATTGATGAAGAGTTCACCCTCTACTCCGTCAGTATAGCAGTAGACGGGGGTAACCTTACCCTTGCGGCCAGGCCACGTCCAGTGGGGCAGCAGGTGAACGGTATGCTCACGGGTGTTCCACTTCGAGCGGTAGAGCCAGTAACGGTCTTTGGGCAAGCCTGCCAAGTCCATAATGCCGAAGTAGCTGCTGCGCGACGGCCAATATTCATCGTAGGGCGTCGGCTCGCCTAAGTAGTCGTAGCCTGTCCACACGAACTCGCCGATGACCCAGTCATAGTCGTCCTGACAACGCCAGTCGTCGTCGGGAAGGTTCGACCATGAACACCACTCCACGTCATACGAGGAGCACTGTCCGTCGGCTTTCTGAAGTGCCGTGGGGTCGTAATTGGGTGAGTAGGATGCAAACTGGGAGTTGTCGGTCGGTGTGACGGGAAACTTATAGACTCCGCGACTGCTCACGGTCGAGGCCGTCTCGGAACCTAACAGGAAGCCTTGCGGCAGCTGGCGGAGATTGTTCTCGTACTTATGCACACGGTAGTTAAAGCCCGGCACGTCCATAGCCTGGGCGAAACCGCTCTTCAATGCCTGTTCGGCGCGGTCCATACCTTGCGTGACGGGACGCGTAGGGTCTAAGGCGTGGCAAAGCCCCTGCAGCAGGATGCTGATCTGGCGTCCCTCCTCGCTCCACTGCTCGGGAATTTCGTTGCCGATGGACCACATGACGATGCTGGGATGGTTGCGGTGGTTCAGAACCAGATTGGTGATGTCTTTCATGGCCCACTCCTTGAAGAAGCGGGCATAGCCGTTCTTGCACTTGGGGTAAATCCACATGTCGAAACTTTCGGCCATCACCATCATGCCTAAGGAGTCGCAAATGTCCATCTGCCATGTCGACGGCATGTTGTGGGCGGTGCGGATGGCGTCGCAGCCCATCTCCTTCAAGGCGAGTATCTGGCGGATAAGGGCTGACTTATTGATGGCAGCACCCAAGGGACCTAAGTCGTGGTGCAGACAGACTCCCTTAATCTTGCGCGACTGGCCATTCAGCTGAAAACCATGCTCACGGCTGACACGGACGGTACGCAGACCGGTCTTGACTGTCTTGGTGTCGAGCACTTGCTTCTGGGCTCCTTTCAGCACCTTCGTCTCTAATATATATAAATAAGGTGTCTCGGGCGACCATAGCTTGGGGGCTTTGACAGTGAACTTGGCATAGACCTTGCCATCGGCAGCCATGCGCAGGTCCTTACTCCCGACTTCCTGACCGTCGGGGCCGACCAGCGTCATCAGTGCTACCATGTCGTTGCCGGCATTAATCACCTTGGCCTCTGCCTCAACCACTGCCTTATCGGCATCAATGGTCATCGTGCGGACATAGAGCGACCAGTCATCAATATGCGTCTTCTGAGTCAGCACGAGCTTCACGGGGCGATACAGCCCGGCACCGGGATACCAGCGCGAGCTCTCTTCCACGTTCTGCAGATGCACGCCGATGTCCATTCTGCCGTTCGCGAGATACGGGGTGGCATCCACACGGAAGGCATTGTAGCCATAGGCCCAATAGCCTGCCTCCTGGCCGTTGACAGACACGCGAGGCTCAGCCATGGCGCCGTCGAACACCAGCTCGGCAGCCTCGTAGCCACGGGGAACGTCCACCGTGCAGCGATACCAGCCCTCGCCTATCCACGGCAGCGCACCGGAACGGCCAGACTTCTCCGTTGCCTCGGTCTCGCCATTCTGGGTGATGGCCACACGCTGCAAGTCCCACTTCTTGTCGAAGGGACCGGCTATAGCCCAGTCGTGGGGTATCTGTACCTTCGTCCACGTCTGTTGGTCACGGGAAAACTCCCACGTCTTCAAGTTGATTTCACATCTTTCCTGTGCTGAAGCCGACAGGCCTGACAGCAAAAAAACGAATAGCGCTTTCAGTTTCATCTTTATTTTATTTTCGATTTTCGATTTACGATTTTCGATTTATTACTTTGTTTTCGTCTTTTTTTATTTTCGATTTACGAATTTTCGATTTTCGATTTTCGTCTTAGTTTTCGGCAAAGGTACAAAAAAATCCCCGCAGAACAAAATCTGCGGGGACTTTAATTGCTGAGGATGTAAGATTACTTCGTCGTGTCAATGAACATAGCGACACGGTTGAAGTCAATCTCCTCAGAGAGCTTGTCGGTAGCACCCATACCCTCAATGGTGATGCGCTCGGGAGCAATCTTATACTTGTTGATGAGTGCAGTCATGACTGACACGGCACGAGCTACGGAGAGCTTCTGGTTCAGCTCGGGATTACCCTCAGGAGAAGCGTAACCGCGAACCAGCACCTTCGACTCCTTGTGGTTGCGCATGTACTTGGCAATCATCTCGATGCTGGCATACTGGGCAGCGTCGATGGTGCTCTTACCCTGACGGAAGATGACGATGGGCTGAAGGACGGTCTCCTTCTTCACCTCCTCAACCACAATGGCGGGCTTCTTCTTGCACTCGTCAAGAGCGTTCTCTAACTCCTCAATGCGACCGTCCTTCTCAACAATCTGAGCATCCTTGGTCTCAACGGTCTTACGCAAGCTGTTGATCTTGGCATTCAAACCGTCTATCTCGGCCTGATTACGCAGCGGTGCAATAGCGTAGTTGTGAGTGCCGTTGCTGTTGCCGAACTTGTAGTTGATACCAAGTTTCAGCGAGAAGACAGACTTGTTGATGTCGTAGGCGAAGTTGTTGAATCTGAAGTCGCCCATAACAGCTGCCAAGGCAGCGTCAGTGCCTCTTGCCCAACTGTGCAGGGCGTAGGTCAGCGAGGGCTCCAGATAAAGCTGCCACTCCTTGTCGCTACCGAAATTCAGCGCAAAGTCAAGGGCAATGCGTGAATTGATAGCATTGGTCTTGGGCTGATGGTTGAAGCCATGGCTCCATCCGAAACCACCCAGCGCGATGACTTCGAAGCAGCGGGGCTGGCCAGTATAGCCGGCAAAGGCATTGCTCAGGTTGAAAGAACCCAACAGGTCTACATTCAGGTCTTCAATGAAAGTCTTGCTGTCATCCTCCCACTTCTTATTGGACTTGAAATGAAAGTCTGCATCAGCAACCAGTCCAAACACGGTGGTAAAGTTCTTACCTACACGGACTCCTACCGTAGGAGCCATAGCCTTGAAGAAACCTCCGTTCTGAGTCTGCTTGGTGAGGGTCGTAGACACACCGCCATTGATACCGACATACCAGTTGTCACCTGCCTTATTGGCCGTCACTGCTGTCTCTTGCGCATTCATTGAAGCTGTCAGCATAGCTGCAGCAAGCATTAAAAATACCTTTTTCATTTTTTTACTCTGTTTATATAATCTTTTCTTAAACGGCTGCAAAGGTACGAAAAGTCGGCTGAAACGCCAAAAGATTTCAAGAAATTCAAACAGTATTCACTCATTTATCCATGCCTTTGCTGCTTGCAACTCAATACTGATGCAGGCTAATGCCACAGATTCTATGACTATCTCCGTGGCGGGTTCAAACGGATATTATCAGCGGCACGATGGAAAGGCATTAGCCGCAGTGGTAAAAAACATTGGCGGCGGTAGCGAATTTGATGCCCCGCGACTCCAAATTTGATTAGCCGATTTACCTAAACGGGTGATACTTTTTGGTGGCGCGGGGCATAAAATTCGATGCCGTCAGGCATAAAATTTTAACGCGGTGATAATCAAATAAATACTGCAAGGTATATTACTTTACAAAAAAATGTGTATCTTTGCAGGACAAATGTAAAAAAACAGCGCAATGGCTATCAGGAAAAACTTATTAACCTTATCACTGCTCATTGCCACAACAAACGCCACGGCGCAGTCGCTGCCCGACTCGCTGTCGCTAAAGGTGGGCTACGGCGAGGCCAGCAGCAAGACGTCGGCGGGTGCCATAGACAAGGTGACGCAAGAGCGCATGAACAAAGGACTCATCACCAACTCGTTAGACGCACTGAACGGACAGGCGGCCGGTGTGCTGATACAGAGCGGCGGCTACCAGGAGGCCATGCTTTCGGCCGTACGCGTGCGCGGCACCACGTCGCTCACCGGCGGCAACGACCCGCTGGTCATCATCGACGGTGTGCAGAGCGACGTGGCCACCCTCTCCACCATCTATCCTGCCGACATCGAGAGCTTCACCATCCTGAAGGATGCCTCGGAGACGGCACAGTACGGAAGCCGCGGTGCCGCCGGAGTCATCGAGGTGGCCACGAAGAAGGGCCACGGCGGAAAATTCCACATCTCGTATGACGGCAGCATCGGCATTGAGCATGCCTACAAGAACTTGGACATGCTCAATGCCAGCCAGTTCAGGCAGGCGGCAGCCAGACTCGGCATCGCCATCGTGGACAAGGGCTACGACACCGACTTCACCCAGACACCAGTCAGGACGGGCGTCGTGCACAACCACCACGTGGCCTTCGGCGACGGCAGTGCAACATCGAACTACCGTGCCTCGGTGGGCATCATGGACCACCAGACGGTTGTCAAGAACCTGCGCCTGCGCAACTACATCGCCAAGCTCGACATCTCGCAGCATGCCTTCGACAACCGGCTGAAGGTAGACCTCGGCTTCTTCGGTTCGCTGCAGAAGAACGACTACATCCCCTTCGTGCAGAAGCTGTTCTACTCGGCGGCGACGTTCAACCCCACCTTCCCCGAAGGCCGCAATGCCAGCGGAGGCTACGACGGCGTGCCGGAGGCCTTGTGGATCAGCAATCCCTACGCCCTGCTGGACATCAAGGACGACGACAACAACGGACACTTCAACGTGCACCTCAAAGCCAAGCTCAACCTGGGCTACGGGCTGACGCTGAGGGCTTTCGGCTCGTTCTCGTACAACAGCATTCACAGCGGCCACTACTACCCCACCTACGTGTGGAACTACGGCGAGGCATACCGGCGTTACAGCAAGACGGAGACGCGGTTAGGCAACGTCTCGCTCAACTGGAAGCACGACTACGGGCAGCACCACCTGAACCTGATGGCACTGGCCGAGGCCGAGAGCAACAAGCAGAAAGGCTTCTACACCACGGTGAGCAATTTCACCACTGACGCCTACGGATACAACAACCTGTCGGCAGGCTCCATACGCCCCTGGGGAGGCACCAACTCCTTCTACATCGACTCGCACTTAGCGTCGCTACTGTTCAGGGCACAGTACGACTACAAGAACCGCTACACGCTGAACCTGAGCGCACGTGCCGACGGCTCCTCCAAGGTGGGTGCCAACAACCGGTGGGGCTTCTTCCCGTCGGTCAGCGGGTCGTGGGTGGTCAGCGACGAGCCGTGGATGCAGGCCACGCGCCACTGGCTCAGCAAGCTGAAACTACGCGCCGGCTACGGCAAGAGCGGCAACCTGGGCGGCATCGACTCCTACCTGTCGCGCCAGCTCGTCAAACCCAACGGCGTCGTCTCGGTGGACGACACGCCGACCGTCACCCTGGGCATCATACGCAATGCCAACCCCGACCTGCGCTGGGAAATCAAGCGCACCTTCAACGTGGGCATGGACATGGCCTTCTGGGACAACCGCATCGTGCTGACGGCCGACTTCTACCTGTCGAAGACCACCGACATGCTCTACAGCTACGACGTGCCCGTGCCGCCGTTCACCTACAACACGCTGCTGGCCAACCTCGGCCAGATGCGCAACCACGGTTTTGAGCTGGGCTTCGGCATCACACCACTGCGCCGCCACGACATGGAGCTGAATATCAGCATGAACTGGTCGTTCGAGCGCAACAAGCTGGTGACACTGAACGGACAGTACAACGGACAATACCTGACGGCACCCGACATCAAAGGCATCAGCGGCATGAGCGGAGCCGGATACCACGGGGGCAGCGACGCCTGCTTCCAGATAGTGGGGCAGCCGCTGGGCGTCTTCTACCTGCCGCGCTTCTTAGGTTTCACCACCAACGAGAACGGCGGCAAGCTGTATAACATCAGCAAGGAGAAGTACATCTGTGGACAGGCCACGCCCAAGGCCACCATGGGTTCCAACATCGCCTTCCGCTACCGCCAGTGGGACGTCACGGTGCAGGTGAACGGAGCCTTCGGCCACAAGATATACAACGGCACGTCGCTGACCTACATGAACATGCTGTCGCTGCCTAACTACAACGTCATGAAGGGGGCACCCGAGATGAACATCCAAGACCAGGACATCAGCGACTACTGGCTGGAAAGCGGCGACTACGTCAACATCGACTACGTCACGCTGGGCTGGAACGTGCCCATACGCTCCAAGTACGTCCACCAGCTGCGACTGTCGTGCTCGGTCAACAACCTGGGCACCATCACCGGCTACTCCGGGCTGACGCCCATCATCAACTCGTCGGTAGTCGACGCCACGTTAGGCGTCGACGACAAGCGCACCTACCCTGTCTACCGTTCCTACTCCATTGGTTTACGCATTCAATTCTGAAACTATGAAGACCATACTCACCATCATAGCACTCTGCCTGACGCTGGCCGCATGCACACTCAACGAAGACCCGCGCGACCAGATAAACGAGGAAGAGGCATACACCAGCAAGAAAGCCCTGTTCCGCAACGCCGTAGCCACACTATACACCTACATAGGGGGCAACACCGACGGACAAGGACTGCAAGGGACGTGCCGCGGTGTCTACGACTTGCAGACCTTCGGCAGCGACGAGGCCATGCTGCCCGTGCGCGGCACCGACTGGTTCGACGGCGGCATCTGGATTCAGATGTACTGCCACTCGTGGACGGCAGGACACGAGATACCCAAGAACGCGTGGCTCTACCTCTACAAGGTCGTCACACTCTGCAACCACTCGTTAGAGAAACTGGACGAATACCAAGAGCTGGCAGGCAGCGACTACGACCGGTGGCAGGCCGAGGTGCGCGCCCTGCGCGCCATGTACTACTGGTATCTCATCGACCTCTTTGGCGACGTGCCCCTCGTCACAAGCTCCGACGTCTCAATGAACAAGGTACGCCGTGAGAGCCGCGCCAAGGTGTTCCAGTTCTGTGTCAGCGAGCTGGAGCATGCCCGCCGCCACCTGAGCTACGACAACAGTGTGCGCGAGGGCGACTACTACGGGCGCATCACCGCTCCCGTGTGCTGCTTCGTCCTGGCCAAGCTCATGCTCAATGCCGCCGTCTACACGGGCGAGGAGAAAGCCGACTACTACCGCCGTTGCGTGGACTACTGCGAGGACCTGAGGCGCAGTGGCTACGAGTTGGAAAACTTCTACCCCAACAACTTCATCGTCTACAACCAGTATTCGCGGGAGAACATCTTTGTCATTCCCATGGATAAGTACATCTACAACAACCAGCAGCAGAACCTCTTCCGCTCCTACCATCCGCGCCATGCTGCCGCATTCGGGTTCTCTGGCGAAAACGGAAGCTGCGCCACCCTGCGCGCCATGGAGGTGTTCGGATACATAGGCACCAAAGAGAGAGACCACCGCCTGCCTTACAACTACTACTATGGCAAGGTCAGCGACCTGTCGCTCAACGAGATTAAAGACCGTAGCGGACAGCCCCTCGCCTACCATCCGGAAGCCGTGAAGCTGGACCTCAGCGGTTCGCCATACGTCGAGACGGCCGGTGCCCGCATGCATAAGTACGAAGTGGATAAGAACGGCACCAACAACGGCAAGCTGATGGACAACGACATCGTGCTCTTCCGCTATGCCGACGTGCTGCTGATGCGTGCCGAGGCCATGCTCAGACTGGGCGAAGACGGACACGACTATTTCGACCAGGTGCGCAGACGCGTCGACATGCCGACACGGGACTACACCCTGCAGAACATCCTGGACGAACGACTGTTAGAACTTTGCTGGGAGGGCTGGCGACGCCAGGACCTGATACGCTTCGGCCAGTACCGTTCGCTTTACGACGGTCCTGACGCCATCGACGAGAGCGACGGGCACACCAGCGTCTACCCTATTCCTGCCAGCGTCATCGAGCTGAACAGCAACATGGTTCAAAACAAGGGTTACTAACTTTTTTTTGATTACTTGGAGCGGAAACGCTCAGCCTGAGAGCGGATGAGTTCCTGGTCGTCGAAGTAGTTGATTTGCATTGCGCTACGCACTTCGGCCATGGTCTGTGCTGCCGTCTCGCGAGCCTTCTCGGTACCCTTACGCAGGATGTTGTAGATTTCAGGGATGTCCTGCTCGAACTCGTGACGACGCTGACGCATGGGCTCCAAGAACTCGTTCAGTATCTGGTTGAGGAACTTCTTGCACTTCATGTCGCCCAGACCGCCACGGCGGTAGTGGTCCTTCAGCTCGTCCAGGTTCTGATATTCAGACCAATAGTTCTGGAAGTCCTCTGGTTTGGAGAAGGCGTCGAGATAAGTAAAGACAGCATTGCCCTCCACATGGCCGGGGTCGTTGAGGTTGATGTGCTCCGGGTCAGTATACATGGAGCGCACTTTCTGCCATACGGTGTCAGCATCGTCGGACAAATAGATGCAGTTGCCTAACGACTTCGACATCTTTTCCTTGCCGTCGGTACCCGGCAGTCGGCGTGCCGTCAGGTTCTCGGGCAGCAGGATGTCGGGCTCCACCAGCACCTCGGCGTAGGTTTGGTTGAAGCGACGCACCAGTTCGCGTGTCACCTCAAGCATCGGTTCCTGGTCCTCACCGGCAGGCACCGTGGTGGCCTTGAACAGGGTGATGTCAGCAGCCTGACTGACGGGGTAGCAGAAGAAGCCTAACGGGATGTTGGCCTCGAAGTTGCGCATCTTAATCTCGGTCTTCACCGTCGGGTTACGCTGCACGCGGCTGACGGTGATGAGGTTCATCAGATAGGTGGTCAGCTCGGCCAGTTCCGTTATCTGGCTCTGTATGAACAGCGTGCACTTCTCGGGGTCGAGTCCTGCCGAGAGGTAGTCGAGAGCGACCTCGACGATGTTCTGGCGTATCTTCTCGGGGTTGTCGGCATTGTCGGTGAGGGCTTGGACGTCGGCCATGAAGACAAACATCTTGTCGTAGTCTCCGGCGTTCTGCAGTTCCACGCGTCGGCGCAGCGAGCCGATGTAGTGTCCCAGATGGAGCTTACCGGTAGGGCGGTCGCCCGTCAGTATAATCTTTCCCATAATGTTCTTAATATTTTGATTTTCGATTTACGAATTTTCGATTTTCGATTTGTTACTTTGTTTTCGTTTTCGTCTTCGTTTTCGTTTATTTTGATTTTCGATTTACGAATTTTCGATTTTCGATTTGTTACTTTGTTTTCGTTTTCGTCTTCGTTTTCGTTTATTTTGATTTTCGATTTACGAATTTTCGATTTTCGATTTGTTACTTTGTTTTCG
>JAFTGB010000062.1 GCA_017458125.1 Prevotella sp. | reverse complement strand
TCCGTTTTTGATGTCGTCATCGCCTTGCCTGAGAATATCGACCATGGCGGGTGACGACATGATGTATTCCGTTTCGTCCATTGCCTGCTTCTTTGCGGCAAGACGTTTCAAGGACTTGACGGCTTTCTTCATCAGTCCTTCATCCTCGGCTATCTACTATTACAGAGCCTCTATTTCATCCCGTCCCAATCCCGTAATCTTGCATATCTCATAGGTGTCGTAGCCTCGCCGCTTCATCCGCTCGGCGGTCTGGATAAGGCTCTTGTGGGCTGCGGTCTCGGAAATGACCACTTCGTTATGTTCCCATTCGTTCCAGTCGGTTTCGGAAAGATAGCGGCAGACTTGCTGGCGAAGGGGCGGCAAATCCTCCTTGATGACTATCCATACGGCATCGGGGTCTATCTGATAATAGTCATGTACCAGCACATGGCGCATCTTGGCGATAAACTCCCAGGGAGTCTCGGCGTATTTGCGGCAGAATGCGCGCGAGAGTTTATAGGCCGCTTCGCCTATAATCTCGATGCTCTTCACTATGCCGTAGTATCTCAGGTTGTCACTTTCAAGTTTATCCCTCGACTTGAAGTCGATATTGTCGAGGATGCGGTCTATTGCCTCAACAATATGTTCCAGACGGTCGCGGTCTCTAACGGGGTCTCTCATAAATCAGTTTTTTGTCTTGGTCTACACTTTCTCTTACTCTCGGGCGAAGCATCTTTTCTGGCACGATGTCGACGGGACGGTCGAGAATTTTCTCCAACTCACAAATCATTGCCGCATGTTTCAGCAGACTTATGCCTCCTTCGTCATACTGTACGAGGATGTCAACATCGCTCAGCGGCGACTCGTCGCCTCGTGCATAGGAACCGAACAGCCATGCACGCTGGATAGGCTGAGTCTTGAAGTAGTCGGCAATAGCCTTGTTCATCATTTGTGTACTCATAAGCTTATCGTTTTAGAATATAGCGACAAAGTTACTTCTCCTTGTTATATTTATGTGTGCAAATATACGAAGAATATTTCAAACGGCCGCTATTAGCCCCTACCTTTTATATAATATTGGGATTTTAGTTCGTATTCCTACCCATAAAGGCAGGACGTGTTTGTCCATGTTTGGCTTACTGCTGTACGCCTTTCATGCTAAGTGCAATGCGGTGACGGCGCAGGTCGACGCTGACCACACGCACACGGACGTGCTGGTGGAGACGAACCACCTGCGTGGGGTCGCTGACGTAACGGTTGGCAAGCTGCGAGACATGTACGAGTCCGTCCTGATGGACGCCGATGTCTACGAAGGCTCCGAAGTTGGTGATGTTGGTAACGATGCCCGGCAGCTCCATGCCTTCGTGCAGGTCGTCGATGGTGGCCACGGTGTCGTCGAAGTGGAACTGCTCTATCTGCTGGCGTGGGTCGCGTCCGGGTTTCTCCAGTTCGTTCATGATGTCGGTGAGCGTAGGCAGTCCTATGTCGTCGGTGACGTAGCGCCGTATGTCTATCTGCGCACGCATGTCCTTGTTCTGGATGAGGTCCAGGACGGTGCAGTGTGCGTCGCGTGCCATCTGTTCCACGACGTGGTAGCTCTCGGGATGTACGGCACTGTTGTCCAGCGGGTTGGTACCGTTGGCAATGCGCAGAAAACCCGCACACTGCTGGTAGGCAGCAGGTCCCAGCCGTGGCACTTTCTTGAGCTGTGCGCGGCTGCTGAAGGCACCATGTTCGCGCCTGTAGTCGATGATGTTCTGCGCCAGCTGAGGGCCAAGGCCGCTGACGTAAGTCAGCAGGTGTTGCGAGGCCGTGTTGAGGTTGACCCCCACCAGGTTGACGCAGCTCTCCACGGTCTGGTCGAGCTGGTGCTTGAGTTTGGCCTGATCTACGTCGTGCTGATACTGTCCCACGCCGATGCTCTTGGGGTCTATCTTGACCAGCTCAGCCAGCGGATCCATGAGGCGGCGGCCTATGGAGACGGCTCCGCGCACGGTGACGTCGTAGTCGGGGAACTCGTCGCGGGCGACCTTTGAGGCCGAGTAGACGGAGGCGCCGTCTTCGCTGACGACGAAGACGGGGATGTCACGCTCGCCGCTGAGGCTGTCCTCCACGAACTCGCGCGTTTCGCGGCTGGCCGTGCCGTTGCCGATGGCGATGGCTTCGACGTGGTAGTCGGCAACCATCTGGGTGAGGTGCATGGTGGCCTGCATGCGGTGGTTGACGGGCGGATGCGGGAAGATGGCCTCGTGGTGAAGCAGGTTGCCCTGTGCGTCGAGGCATACCACCTTGCAGCCTGTGCGGAAGCCGGGGTCGATACCCATGACGCGATGCGGACCGAGGGGTGGCGAGAGCAGCAGCTGCCGCAGGTTCTCGGCGAAGACGCGGATAGCTTCCTGGTCGGCACGCTCCTTGCTCTGGTTCATGAACTCGGACTCGATGGAGGGCAGCAGCAGCCGTTTGTAGCCGTCGGCAACGGCCTCCTCCAGCAGCCTTCGGCAGGCTTTGGACGTCGCCTGCGGTGGGGCAGGGGGGAGGTTGCGTGTGAGTCGGTTGACAGCCTCTTGGTCGTCGATGGTCAGGTGCAGTCGCAGGAAGCCCTCGTCCTCACCGCGTCGCATGGCCAGCAAGCGGTGGCTGGAGCACCGGCGCAGGGGTTCCTCCCAGTCAAAGTAGTCGCTGTACTTCTGAGCCTCGTCGTCGTCCTTCTTGGCCTTGACGACCTTCGACTGTATGAAGGCCTCGCGGCGGAAGGCCGAGCGCACCGTGTTGCGGTTGCGCTCCGACTCGCTGACCTGTTCGGCTATGATGTCCTGTGCGCCGCGCAGAGCTTCGGCAACACTGCCCACGGCACCGGTGACGAAACGGCGTGCAGCCAGCTCGGGCTGTTCGCGTTGCATGAGCAGCAGGGTGGCCAGCGGTTCCAGCCCTTGCTCGCGTGCCACCTGAGCCCGTGTGCGACGCTTGGGCTTATAAGGCAGGTAGATGTCCTCCAGCACCGTCGTGTCCCAGCAGTCGTCGATGCGCCGTTGCAGTTCGGGAGTCATCTGCTGCTGTTCGCTGATGGTCTTGGTGATGGTCTGTTTGCGCCGCGCTATCTCCAACAGTTGTTCGCGGCGGTTGCTGATGCCCGTTATCTGCACTTCGTCCAGCCCGCCCGTACGCTCCTTGCGGTAGCGTGAGATGAACGGTATGGTGCACCCCTCTTCGAGCAGCCGCAGCGTGTTCTCGACGACATGTTCTGAGAGATGCAGCTCGTTGGCGATGAGCCGTGTAAAGGTCTTGAGAAGTTCCATAGTCAGTATTTGCTTTCGCGCTTAATGGTCCACACGTGAAGTAGTATGCCCGCAACGATGAGCAGCAGGCCGGAGCCAAGCAGGAGATTGCTGGCCGACAGCTGTTCAAGTCGTGTCAGCATGAGTGCCACCGTACCAGTAGCCATAAGTATTAAGCCCGCGTAAGGCACTAATTTCTTCATGAAAACGTTAATTTTCAGGCAAAAGTACGAAATAAAGCTGAGAATAACGAGCAATTATCCAAAAATACACAAATAAATTTGTTTTTTTGCTTGTTTATTCGTACCTTTGCACCCGCAAATTGCAAAAACAACATTTTTAAATTTTTTAACGTAGTATGAATCAATACGAAACCGTTTTCATTTTGACTCCCGTTTTGTCTGATGAACAGACAAAGGAAACGGTCGCTAAGTTCAAGAAAGTCCTCACCGACAAGGGTGCAGAGATTGTGAACGAAGAGGCCTGGGGACTGAAGAAGATGGCTTATGCTATCGAGAAGAAATCCACGGGCTTCTACTGCCTGCTGGAGTTTAAGGCTGAGCCGTCAGTGATTAAGACGCTGGAGACTGCCTTCCGCCGCGACGAGAAGGTCATTCGTTTCCAGACTGTGAAGCTCGACAAGTATGCCGTTGAGTATGCTGAGAAGCGTCGTAACAAACTTGCTAAAAAAGAGGAGGCTTAAACTATGGCACAGGAATCAGAAATCCGTTATCTGAATGCTCCTTCTATCGACACGAAGAAGAAGAAGTATTGCCGTTTCAAGAAAAGCGGCATCAAGTACATTGACTACAAGGATCCCGAGTTCTTGAAGAAGTTCCTGAACGAGCAAGGCAAGATTCTGCCCCGTCGCATCACCGGCACTTCGCTGAAGTACCAGCGTCGCGTGGCTCAGGCTGTCAAGCGTGCCCGCCAGATTGCCCTGCTGCCTTACGTAACCGACATGATGAAATAATAAGGAGGAGGACGCAATATGGAAATTATACTGAAAGAAGACATTATCGGTCTGGGATATAAGAACGATATCGTAAACGTGAAGTCGGGCTACGGCCGTAACTACCTCATTCCTCAGGGAAAGGGTGTTATCGCCAGCCCCATGGCTAAGAAGATTCTGGCTGAGAACCTGAAACAGCAGGCTCACAAGCTGGCTGCCCTGAAGGCTGAGGCTGAGAAGAAGGCCGAGGCTATCAAGGATGTGGCTCTGTGCATCGCTGCCAAGGTGAGTGCCACGGGTCAGCTTTATGGTTCGGTGGGCATCAATCAGGTGTCTGAGGAGCTGAAGAAGCTGGGTCATGACATCGACCGCAAGATTATCACCATGAAGGATGCCAAGACCGTTGGCGACTTTACTGCTCTGGTTCACTTCCACAAAGAGGTGACTGTTGAGATTCCCGTCAAGGTGGTGGCTGAGAATGCTCCCGCTGAGGAGGTGAAGGCCGAGGAGGCTGAAGCTCCCGTGGTTGAGGAGGCTCCCGTAGAGGCTCCTGCTGAGGAGGAGGCTCCCGCAGTAACTGAGTAATAATCGCTGTAAGGCAAATCATAGTTATTATACACTGATGAATCCCGGGCGTCATGACGCTCGGGATTTTTCAGTGCTATAACGTGTGAAAAAGAAAACCGCCAGACTTGGAAGTCTGGCGGCTGTTCTCTCAATCTTCTGTTCGAACTGATTACTTAACGCTGTCAGCAGCGACGGTGTCAGCAGCAACAGTGTCAGCAGCAACGGTGTCAACGCTGTCAACAACGGCGATAGAGTCAGAATCTACAGGTGCACCCTGCTGAGTCTTGTTACCACCACAAGAAGCGAACGAGATAGCTGCAACAGCTACGAACATAAATACTAATTTCTTCATTTTTTTCTAAGCTTTTAAATCTGTAAAACAATCATTTGTTTATTAAAACGCTGCAAAGTTAGGCATTTTTTCAATACGTTGTATCTTTTTTTGTGATTTTTTTTTGGACTTTTTTGTAACTTTTTTGCAAACCGCTATTATTCAGCTAATTACGAAATGTTAAATTTCGTGCATTTCTTACACTTATCTGAATAATTGCTAAAAACAGGGCTTAAATGAGTTTTTTTGTGTACCTTTGCGCCCGTAACAGAGACACCTATATTATATATATATGATAGACTCATCAGCATTTCAGGGAAAGCGGGCGGCATACTATACGCTGGGGTGCAAGCTCAACTTCTCGGAGACGTCGACTTTCGGGAAGTTGCTGGCCGAACTGGGCGTGCAGACAGTGGAGAAAGGCCAGCAGGCCGACATCTGCCTCATCAACACCTGTTCGGTAACGGAGGTAGCTGACCATAAGTGCCGACAGGCTATACACAGGCTGGTGCGCCAGCACCCTGATGCCTTTGTGGTGGTGACGGGTTGCTATGCCCAACTGGCCCCTGAGCGGGTGAGCAAGATAGAGGGTGTTGACCTGGTGCTGGGTTCTAACGAGAAGGCCAGCCTTGTCCAGTTTCTCAGCGATGCCTGGGTTAGGAGAGGTGAGAGCAGAGTGTTCTGCCAGAAGACAAAGGACATCAAGACCTTTGCCCCCTCGTGTTCCAAGGGTAACAGGACGCGATACTTCCTGAAGGTACAGGACGGTTGCGACTACTTCTGCACCTACTGCACCATACCTTACGCCCGTGGCTTCAGTCGTAATCCGACCATTGCCTCGCTGGTGGCGCAGGCAGAAGAGGCTGCGCGTGAGGGTGGCAAGGAGATTGTGCTGACTGGCGTCAACATCGGCGACTTCGGCAAGACGACGGGGGAACGCTTCGTAGACCTGGTAAGGGCCTTGGACGGGGTGGAAGGCATCAGCCGCTATCGCATCAGCAGCTTGGAACCCGACTTGCTAAGCGACGAGCTGATAGACTACTGTGCCCATAGCAGGGCCTTCATGCCCCACTACCACATCCCCCTGCAGAGCGGCAGCGACAAGGTGCTGAAGCTGATGCACCGCCACTACGACCGCCAGTTGTTTGCAGACAAGATCCGGCACATCAAAACGCTGACGCCTGATGCCTTCATCGGTGTCGACGTGATGGTGGGATGCCGGGGGGAGACGCCGGAGTGCTTTGAGGAGACCTACGACTTCCTGAGTGCCTTAGACGTCACGCAGCTGCATGTGTTTCCCTATAGCGAACGCCCGGGCACGTCTGCATTGAGCATACCCTACGTGGTGAACGACCATGACAAGCGTGAGCGTAGCCAGCGGCTGTTGGAACTGTCGGAACACAAGACGCACCTTTTCTACGCCCGCCATGTGGGCACGGAGGCCGAGGTGTTGTTCGAGAAAGCTCCGCGTGGCAAGGCTATGCATGGTTTCACGGCAAATTATGTGCGTGTGGAACTGTCGCCATCCATGGCTCGTCCAGAATACGACAACCAGCTGATGCGCGTCCGTCTGGGCGACTTCAATCACGACAAGACGGCTCTGCGCGTGGAAATAAAACAAGAATAATGGAGAAGGTAGCAATCGTCATCTTGAACTGGAACGGCCAGCAGATGCTGGCTCAATATCTGCCCACTGTGCTTGAATACTCGCAAGGCGAGGCAACGGTCTACGTGGCCGACAATGCGTCGACTGACGACTCACTCGGCCTTTTACGCAGGGATTTCCCACAATGCAAGGTGATTGTGCTGGATAAGAACTGGGGTTTCGCCGAAGGCTATAACAAAGCCTTGCGACAGGTGGAGGCCGAATACTATCTGCTGCTGAACAGTGACATAGAGGTCACTCCACACTGGCTAACCCCGCTGATAGCATTCATGGACAAGCATCTGGAGGTGGCGGCCTGTCAGCCTAAGTTGCTTGCCATACATCAGAGGGACAGCTTTGAATACGCAGGGGCTTGCGGGGGGTTTCTCGACCGCTACGGATACCCCTTCTGCCGTGGCCGCATTTTCGATACCGTCGAACAGGACAACGGACAGTACGACACGCCTCAGGAAGTGCTGTGGGCAACAGGTGCAGCCCTCATAATCCGGGCTCAGGACTACTGGGACTGTGGCGGACTGGACGGACGTTTCTTTGCGCACAATGAGGAGATAGACCTTTGTTGGCGACTCTGCATCCGTGGCCGTAAGGTCTACTGCCTGCCACAGTCGAAGGTCTATCATGTGGGTGGAGGAACACTGCCCAAGTCGAACCCTATGAAGACGTTCCTCAACTTCCGCAACAACCTGACCATGCTCTATAAATGTCTGCCTGACGACGAGCTGCGGCACGTCATGCGATGGCGGTGGCTACTGGATTACGTAGCCGCATGGGAGACACTGCTCGTCAACGGCAACGTGGGCGACTTCAAGGCCATTTGGCGTGCCCGGCGTGCCTTCCGTCAGTGGCATCATGATTTTGACGACGACCGTCGCCGCATTCAGGCTTCGCGTGTGACAAAAAAAATACCAGGGCAACGCATGTTCTCGTTGCTCTGGCAATACTATGTCAAGGGGCGAAAGCGGTATTCGGAGTTTTGAGTTATTTGATGCTCACCACAACGGGCTGTTCCACCTCGCGCTTCCATGCTGTCAGGTAGTCGAACCAATCCTTGGCGTTGTGGTAGCCGAACTGTTCGTTGGCCGACGTGTAGTTGACTTTGTAAGCCATGTGGTTGCCGTTCACCTTTAGCACATAGGCGTAGTTGTCCTTGTTGGCAGGTTCTTCGCTGGCGATGTTGTTTCTGGGCACCAGTACAGCCAGTCCAACCGTCTCGCGCTTCCATTTCAGGGTGTCGGTGGCAGGATAGTCGGTACCCCAGCAGGCGCGTAACCCCTGTTTGTCGCTGAACTCCTGAGAGCCCTTGACATTGATGATGCCCGTAGAGAAGCTGTAGTCACTGACATCCTTGTTGAAGAAAACGTCGACATCGGTGTCGCGGTGACCGGCGTACTGAGTGTAGCGCAGCGTCATGTTGACGGGAGCCTTGTCGGCTTCAGCCTTCCAGCCGCGGTCTACCAGTTCTACGATGGTGCGCAGCGGACCGTAGCTGATGATGCGTTGCGTGCGGCTGCGTACGGGCTCGACAAGGGTAGGCTGATGGCCGTCCCAGCCGCGGAAGGCACCCAGTCCGAAGGTCTGCCCCACCCAAAGCACGTCGTCACCGTAGCCTTTGGCTTTCTGCTCGTCGGTGGTGTAGAACTGCGTGTCCTTCAGTTCAAGCTGTTTCTTGAACTTTCCATAGAGGTCAAGCGTCTGGCGGGCGTCGAAGTAGATGCGGATGCCGTTCAGCTCGCTCTCGAAGTCCACACCGTGATGGTGTTGCAGGTTGTAGGTGTAGGCAGCGTCGCCACGGGCAGTGATAGCCTCGATGAAGTTGTTTTGCTGGTGCTTCTTCAGCGTCTTGTCCTTGGTGTTGGCCATCACCATCTCTGCAAAGACGCGGGCAGGATAGGGTCGCGGTTCACCACTCTCGTAAAGGGTGACGACGTATTGCTTATTCTCTTTCTTGTCTAAGTCGGCCAGAAAGCACAACTCGTCGAAAGTCTCGTCTTGATTGAGGTCGTCCAGCTGGCAGGGAATCTCCTGTCCGTTGAGTGTGACCAGGGCTGAGCGCACCTCGCCATAGGGAAAGAGCTGAATGACGACGGGCACGTCGTGACGGCTGGCATTCTGGGGATTGCTGACGCTGACGGTGATGGACTGGCTGGCAGAGGCTGCTATGGTGCAGGCTGCCAAGAGTAGTAGGGAGCAGATAAGTTTTTTCATTATAATGTAGTTATGTTTTTTGCAAATTTCACATAAATAACTGAAAGTAGCCCATAAAATATTGATTTTTTTATCTTTTTTAGGTTAAAATTTGGTTTTTAAAATATTTTTTAGTAAATTTGCAACGGTTTTTAACGTTTTTATAGGATTGTAGTGAATAAAATCTACGGCATATTGTTTTTTGTCATGATGGTTTGCGTCGGTTGCGAGTGGCAGCTGAAGCCTAAAAACCGTGATGCAGGAGACGTGCAGATCAGTATAGAGCGCTACGACCGCGTTGAAAACCTCTATCTCACAACAGGCGACTATTCGGCTTTACAGCAGATGAAGATGACCTATCCCATGCAGACGCGCACGCTGATTGAAGATATGTTGCGGCTGGGCAAGGTGAATGCTCCGGACATCAATGTCAAGTTCCTGCATTTCTTTGAGGATTCTACGCTGCAGCACATGCTTGGCGATGTTCAGCAACAGTACAGTGACATCTCCGACCTGGAAGCCGCACTTAGCGATGCCTTCGGACGACTGAAAGAGAAACTGCCGACGCTGGAGATACCGCTGGTGTATACGCAGATAGGTTCCTTTGACCAAAGTATCGTAGTGGGAAACGGGACGTTGGGTATCAGCCTGGACAAGTATCTCGGAGAAGACTATCCTTTCTACCAGAAGCACTATTCCGTCGAGCAGCGGCGCATGATGGTGCGCGACATGATAGTGCCAGACTGCTTGGCTTTCTATCTGCTCAGTGTCTATCCGTTGCCGCAGCGGCTGGCCCATGACCAGGCAGAGCGTGACAGGCACATGGGCCGCATCCAGTGGATTGTCAACGAGGTGATGGGCCGTCCCGTCTTCAGCAACGTCTTTGTAGACAGTGTCAGCCGTATGATGAAACCCAACAGTCAGCTGACCATTGATCAGCTGCTCACCAAGTAAGTGTACCTTTTTTCAGCTTTCTCCCCATTCTGCTGCACCATGTTAGCAGAAGCAGTATTTATCCCCTTCTTATCTATTTGAACGTCAGCGCATTAGAATTTTATGCCCCGCGGTACCGAATTTTATGCCCCATTTTGGTAAAAAACATCATCCGTATTATCAAATCGGCCAATCAAATTTGCAGCCGTCAGCCATGAAATTTACCACCGTCGCTAATTCTTTTTGCCACCGTCGCTGATGATTCTTGATGCTGTTGCTGATAAATTTCATGTAAAATGCTTTAAAAATTAATATAAAATTCTAAAACTGCAATTTTACCTTGAATTACCGCAGAAGAGGCTAATGAGAAAGATAAAAACGAATAGGATGCTAAATAAACGTTAAATTTCAATTCTGCAAGTGAAATAGTTTTTTTTGTACTTTTTCGCTCAGAAAGGACTCTTTTCGCAAAAGATTTTGTATATTTGCATCGTCTATGTCTGCAAGGCTTCGGCCACAGGACAGTGACACTACATATTGGAAAAGCGACACCAGGCGCTTTGATAAAACATAAATCGATATGATAAAGAATATAACCGAGAACAACAAAAAAGTGAGACCCAACAGCGGGGTGATGGAACTCCTGCACAGAGACTTTGCTGACTGTTTCAATAGTGAGGGGAAGTTCGACATGGCAAAGTTCGAGTCTTTGATATCAGACAAAGTGGACTTGGTTAAGGAGAATCAGGGCTTTGATTTTCTATGCAAAAGCTATGCCAGGATGCTGACAGGTATGGAGTCGACAATGGTTATTGTGCCAGACGAAGTACATAATAGTAAGCCAGAAAACATCAAAAGTGAGAACATATACATCAGTGGTGATAACCTTGACGCACTGAAACACCTTGCCAAATCGTATGCCGGAAAGGTGAAATGTATCTATATTGACCCACCGTATAATACAGGTTCGGATGGGTTTGTCTACAATGACAAATTCAAGTTCACGAAAGAAGAATTAGCAGAAAAACTGAATATTGCAGAGGAGATAGCTGAGCGTATTCTCAGTTTCAACGACGGCAGCACGTGCAGTAAAATATTCAACGACTATAGAAAGGAGGCATGCTAATATGATTGTTGACTTAAAGACAGGTAAAAAAATCGGGAAGACCTTCGAAGATATAAATTTGGACAGAAAGATACGGCACAAGAAACTTGGAATCTTGACGCCGAGACAATTTGTTGATGCGCTGGAATTAGAAGTAAGTCTTATTATGGATCCATACTTTCCTACTATCATAAAAGGTTTTAAGGACAGAAACGAGCTTAAAGATTGGTGTATTAGCAACCAACCTTCCTACAAGAAATATATTCCCGAGGTGGTAAACTACTTCGCCTTGAAATATGGTATATGAACTTTAAAAGCATTAAAAATACAAATTATGAACGACGATAGGTATATACGTTCCGTAAAGGATTTAGAGAAAGTTGGATGTAAGTGGTGGCCTAAGGATGTAAGAGATGAGGCTATGAAAGTTAGTATCTTGCAATATTTGCTGGATTCTCAGGAAAAGTTTATTTCTCTGCTGACATTGGCAGATCGGAATAAGCCAGACAAACTTTTCAGCCTGCTTGATGCTTCAGATTTTGAATACCATCTGTTTTTAAAACATTTGGCTCTTCTAACAGACGTTGGTTCTGAACCTCTTCAACGTTTTAATACAACTTTCAAAGAGTTGTTCCCCAGCAATGAACTAACATATATGTTGGGACGTAAAAAGTATGTTTACAAATTTTCCGTATTACCCATTAAAGGCAAACTTGATAATGAAAGAATGCAGATTGATACTAAAGAGAATCTGCAGGTAGCTTGCAAAGATAAAAAATTATGCAAAGACCTTATTATGCTTCTTACCTATGGTTCTGCATCGTCGATAGAAATTAATCGTGCGATTCTATACAAATGTAATGCTTATGAAAATCTTGGAGAAGAGGATAAAATTAAGCAATATGTTAGAGAGAATTATATCCGAGTGAGTAGGATTATTGCAGGAAAGACAGCAACAGACCTTGGTAATTATGCACAAGTCTATGCCTTAAACTATATGAGAGAGCGTTTGGGGAATAATTATAACTTAGTAAATAATGGGAAAATTCCTGGAGTAAAATTAGATGATGACAAAGATGCCACCTTCGATATTGTAGTAGACCGTAAGGACGACGATGGTCGTTATAAGAAATATGTTGGTATTGAGGTGTCATTCCAAGAAACATCAAATAGCGTTTCAGAAAGAAAAGCACGAGAAGCACAGGCTCGATTCCGTAACACAAACAACAAAAGGTGTTTTGTAGCGTATATTATTGATGGAGTTGGTAATTTTTCACGTCCTGCTGCGATGAATGATATGTGCAACAATAGTCATTGCAATGTGGCTTACACACCCTCTGAGTTTGATTTGCTGATTGAATTTATCAAGGAGAAAATAGGATGATAAAATATATAGATCTGTTCGCAGGTGTAGGTGGTATCCGCTTGGGAGTTAGCCAGGCTCTATCTAAAAACGGGATAGAGTCAAAATGTGTGCTTTCAAGCGAGATTAACGAAAAAGCCTGTGAAACCTATCAACTCAACTTCGGCGAACATCCCAGTGGTGATGTGAAGCTGATTGATGAAGTGGAGCCATTTGATTTATTGCTTGGTGGTTTTCCATGTCAGCCATTCTCCTACGCTGGCAAACGCATGGGCTTTGGCGATACAAGAGGTACTTTATTCTTTGAAATAGAGCGGCTACTTGAGAAATATCGTCCCAAGGCCTTTTTGCTTGAAAACGTGCGTGGTCTTTACACTCATGATGGAGGACGCACTTTCAATACCATCATGGATAAACTTCATGGTTTAGGTTATGGCACATACGACTTGCTACAGAATAGCAGTAACTTTGGTGTTCCTCAGAATCGTGTACGTCTTTATATCGTTGGCATCTTGGGGGCAACTCCTGAAATGGATCTTTCTACCGACCTTGGTTCAGCTGATTCTCACAAGTACAAACAGAATTCTCTTGAACTTTCATTGTTTGGCGAGAAAGTGAAATGTTGTGTGGGTGACGTGCTGGAGCCAGATGTTGATGAGAAGTATTATTGTTCTGACAGATTCCAGCAGATGCTTCGTGAAGTTGTAGGTGATGACTTGAGCGTTCTTCATGGCTATCGGCTCATTGACTATCGTGGAGGACAGTCACTTCATTCTTGGGAATTAGGAATGAAGGGTAAATGTTCTGATGCTGAAATTCGATTTATGAATGCCTTGATACTTAATCGTCGCAAGCCCATATTCGGAAAAGATAAAGACGGAAAGAAACTTACGCTGGAACAGATCAAGACGTTCTATACTGCGTCAGACATTGAGGAAGTCATTGCTTCGCTGATAGACAAACGGTATCTTCAGGTAAATAGTGAGGGAAGATACAATCCTGTTTGTGGCAATATGTCTTTTGAGGTATTCAAATTCTTGGACCCTGAAAGTATTTCTGTTACCTTGACTTCATCTGATGCCAATCGGCTTGGTGTGATTCAGCATAACAGAGCCAGACATATTACGCCACGTGAATGTGCAAGATTGCAAGGGTTTCCAGACACATTCAGACTACATCCTTCAGATGCTTGGGCATATAAGCAATTTGGAAATTCGGTGTCTGTACCTGTGGTAGAAGCTGTGTTCAATGAATTCGTAAGAAGAAACCGCATAAATTTAAATTGGTAGGAGGATGTGAATAACACTAACGAAATACCGGTCATTAGCCGTCATATCCCATACGGAGAGTATCTTCGCCGGCTAAGTAATGCAACAGCCGTACCTATCTCCATCATTCATCATGCAACCACTGAATACGCAAAAACGCATGAGGGTGAAGATACGAAGAGGTGGTTCAGCGAGTACTCGCTTAACAAGAACATTCAAGCCATATACGACTGGTTTACAACGAATCTGATGGGCAAGTTCAATTATTCGAAGACCGACTTTATCCCTAAAGACACGAAGTTGACCTATGACGGCAAGCCAAACCAAACCATCAAGGCAGGATTGATAGGAGTGAATATAGAAAAGGATATTAACCCTTTAGGAACTTACCTTTATGATACGGTGGCCTATGACTCTCCTTTGGAGAAAGACAATATCATCAATCAAGTTGGTATAGCCAAAGTTACAGTATTTGGCAAGATACCCCGGAGCAGTATTGCCATACCTACAATTGCGAGTTCGAGCTATAGTCCGGATTTTATGTATATTGTAGAGCGTGAAGACGGTACTAAGGAGCTAAATCTTGTAGTCGAGACAAAAGATGTTAATAGTTTAGAAAATGACCTTCGGCCAGATGAAAAGGTGAAGATTGCCTGTGCCAAGGTTTTCTTCAAGTGCATGCAAGAAGCTGGTGTTAATGTGCATTATCGTACACAGATAAAGAGCGAGAGAATGAGTGATGTGATTAAGGGAATCATTGAAAACGTAAACAAAGAATGATGTGTTTGTTACTTTTGGGTAACAAAGTGTGATTTGCGTTAATTCTCTCAAAAGTGCATGAAGTATCAAGGTTTTTACGTACCTTTGCAGTCCGAAAAACAATTGAGTTATGCCAGAACAGTCAAACAACAATAGCGGCGGACAGCGCCGTAACGGGCAGCGTCGTCAGATGGCCGTCGACAATGCCTACGCCCATGTGCAACCACAGGCTACGGACATGGAGCGTGCCGTGTTAGGTGCGCTGATGATAGACAAGGATGCCTACGCCATTGTGTGCGAGATTCTTTCGCCGGAAAGTTTCTACGAGCCACGTAATCAGAAAGTATACACGGCTATCCGTGACCTGTCGATGCATGAAAACCCTGTTGACGTATGGACGGTGACCGAACAGCTGGCCCGCCAGGGTGACTTGGAGGACGTGGGCGGTCCAGGCTATATTACGGAATTGTCCAGTCAGGTGGCCTCGTCGGCCAACATCGAATATCATGCGCGCATCATTGCGCAGAAGTCGCTGGCCCGACAACTCATCTCCTTTGCCAGCGTCATTGAGACCAAGGCCTTTGACGAGACGGTAGACGTAGACGACTTGATGCAGGAGGCCGAAGGGGCGCTCTTCGAGTTGGGACAGCGCAACATGAAGAAAGACTACACCCAGATAAACCCTGTCATCCGTAATGCCGTGGATGCCATACAAAAGGCTTACTCCAACGAAGACGGACTGACGGGAGTGGCAACGGGCTATCATAAGTTGGACGACATCACCAGTGGATGGCAAGCCTCTGACCTAGTCATCATTGCCGGGCGCCCAGCCATGGGTAAGACGTCATTTGCCTTGTCGATGGCAAAGAATATTGCTGCTGACTATAAGGTTCCTATGGCTTTCTTTTCGCTCGAAATGTCGAACGTGCAGCTGGTGAACCGACTCATCAGCAACTGTTGTGAGATACAAGGTTCTAAAATTCTCAATGGTCAGCTGAAGCCGGATGAATGGGAGCGGCTTGACAAGCGCTTGAACAATCTGTTAGGTGCTCCGCTCTACGTCGACGACACACCGGGCTTGTCGGTGTTTGAACTGAGAACGAAGGCTCGCCGACTGGTGCGTGAACACGGTGTCAAAATCATCATGATAGACTACTTGCAGCTGATGAATGCCAACGGCATGCGCTTCTCCAGTCGTCAAGAGGAGGTGTCCACCATCTCGCGCTCGTTGAAGGGGCTGGCTAAGGAACTCGACATCCCTATTCTGGCCCTGTCGCAGTTGAACCGTGGCGTGGAGAGTCGTGAGGGGCTTGAAGGCAAGCGCCCCCAATTGTCAGACCTTCGTGAGTCAGGAGCCATTGAGCAGGATGCCGACATGGTGCTCTTCGTACACCGCCCGGAATACTACCACATCTATCAGGACGACAGCGGGCACGACCTGCGCGGTATGGCTCAGATTATCATTGCCAAGCATCGTAAGGGTGCCACTGGCGATGTGCTGTTGACGTTCCGTGGCGAATTTACGCGTTTTGAAAACCCTGAGGACCGTCGCTTGGGCCACCAGGAGGCGGACGACAATGGTGGCATCATTTTGGGCAGTAAAGTAAACGGCAACCCGCCGGAAGGTAGCGAGTCGCCATTCTTAGGTGAGCGTGACACGCAGGTGCCGTTCTGAAGGGCTACTTGGAATACTTATCAATGAGTGATTGGGCTTGGCTGTTGCCAAGCTCTTTTGCTTTGGAAAGGTTCTGAAGGCCTTCGCTCTTCTGGCCTTTCACGCATTGGGCTACTCCAAGGAAGAGGTATCCGTCACTCATGCCGGGGTCAGTGCTGATGCACCGTTTTGCGGTCTTGAGAGCCTCGTCAGTCATACCCACACGTAGTTCCAGACTGGCCTTCTCTGCCCAGTAAAGAGCTTCTTGAGGTGCCATCTCAGTTGCTCGTTTGATGTCGTCAAGGGCCTGCTGATAAAGGTGTCCTCCCACCTCGGCTTGGTGTCGCAGGTAGTAGAAGTCGGCAGTCAGCTGGCTTGCCATCAGGGCCTCATACTCGTTATAGTCGCTGACGGCAGGGCGGTATTTCCCGGCGTCGTGGAGTGCCTGCGCACGAGCTAACAAGAAGGGTGCGGCAGTCTTGACATAAGGTTTCGTAAAGGTATTGACAGCACTGTCAAGCAGTGCCAGCATCGTGTTGCGGTCTCCTGTCTGGAGTTTGCATTGTGCTGCAGCATAGAAGATTTCGGCACTGCGCAGAGGACCTGTCGTCAGTTCGTTGTAGATGGTGTATGCTTCATCGTACTTTTTCTGGGCATAAAGAATTTGTGCCTGTTGCTGGCGATAGACGGGTTGCGGATTCAACCGTGAAGCCTCTTGCGACTCGCTCAAAGCCCTATCCAACGACCAGTCAGGGTAGGGCTGGCTGCTTTGGTACACCTCCTTCTGGTAGATGAGTTGCGCATACTGGTAATGTACGTCGTCTTTCTTGTCTCCCGTGCTCAGTGCCTGCTTCATATCTTTGTCTGCGGCTTCAAAACTTCCCTTTGCGGTCAGTATGCGGGCGCGGTTGATATAACCGTCAGCCGAGTCAGGAAACTTCTGGATGAAACGGTCGACTAAGTTTTCATATCTGGCATTATCCATGGCCGACGCACTCATGTAAAGAGCCAGCAGTGCTTCATCCTGACTGTCAGGCAAGGCCTTGTCGATGGCTGTGCTTCGTAGTGTGGGGTCTGTGGCACTGAATGCCGAGGCATGTATGTCGTTGACGAAAGGTGCACTGACAGCATAGTTGGTAGTGCTTGTTGTGGTGGACGGCTGGAGTAATCCCAGCACTTGCCCGTTGTCGTCGAGTACCGGACAGCCTGTGTTTTGCTCGTTGGCCGGCACGGACAGGGTATAGTAAAGATATTTGTCCTGAAAAGTCTCTGTGCTACTGACGGTGCCACGCTGGCAGTCAGGGGTCTTCTTGGCACTATAAGGCATCATCCATACCGTGGCTCCCTTGGTGGCAGCCGATGCAAGGGGCAAGGCCGTGGACTTTTTTATAGCCACTTGGAACTTGGCTACATCATACATTTCGTTGGCTCCTATCAGACTCTCTACAGGCCACTCTTTCCCTTGGGCATCAATGATGACAGCACGCTCTGCTCCCTTAAAGGGTGCAAAGCAACTGAGGGCTATGCCGTCCTCATTGGTGAAGAAGCCGTTGCTGCTGGCCAACAGACTGCCGTCGGCTCGGAACGTCTTCAGCGTAAACACCGCAGAGGCGGCTTTTTTGGCCCATGAGGGATTTTGGGCGTGAAGCGTGAAGGCACTCATAGCAATGGTGAGCACTATGGTCAATAATCTTTTCTTTTCCATTTTCTTATGGGTATTTCCTTTAGCATGTTGTTTTTTTATCGTTTCATAAGTTCCCTGGCATTCTGGATGGCTGCCTCGGAAACATCGCTGCCACTGAGCATTTGAGCTATCTCGTGGATGCGCTCGTCGGCTGTCAGCTCCTGCATGTGGCTGGTTGTTCCGCTTGCCGTCTCTTCTTTTGACACACGGTAGTGGTGGAGACCGAGAGCGGCAATTTGCGGAAGGTGGGTGATGGAGATGACTTGTCGCTCGTGGTTCCCCATCTCCTGCATCATCTCTGCCATCTTCTCTGCCATCTTTCCGCTGACTCCGGTGTCTATCTCGTCGAAAATGATGGTAGGCAACTTGACGGCACCACTGATCATAGCTTTCAACGACAGCATGACACGGGCAATCTCGCCACCAGAAGCCACCTGAGAGACGGGTTGCAATGGGGTAGAGGTATTGGCTGAAAACAGGAAGCTGACATTGTCCTGACCGTCACGTCCCAGTGTGTCCTGGGTGATGCTGATTTGAAAGCGCACATTGGGCATGCCGAGTGGCACCAGTCTTTGTTGCATCTGTTGCTCAATGTTCTTGGAAGCCTTTTGACGAAGACGGGTCAAAGCCTGTGCTTTTTGCACACACTTTTCGTGTTGCGCTTGCAGCTGTTGACGGAGTTCTTCCAGAGCTTCATCACTGTTCTCGATGCCTGTCAGCTTACTTTTGAGTTCGTCACGCTGGACTATCAGGGCTTCTATGCTGTCAGCGTGGTATTTCTTCTCCAAGTCATATAATTTGTCCAAACGGCTGTTGATGCGATCGAGTTCAGCGGGGTCAAAGTCTGTGTCCTCCAACAAACGGTCAACATCAGCGGCAATGTCTTTCAGTTCTATGTGGCATGCCTCTAAGCGTTCCGCAAGTTCAGTAGTCTTGGGCAGTATCTTGGCAATGCTGCTGAGGGCAGCGTGTGTGCTCTTCACCAGACCTACAGCCCCGCCTTGTTCGCCGTTGAGCGACTTGTCGGCGTCAAAAAGAGCCGACTTGATGTCTTCAGCATGCGACATCGTGTCGCTTTGTTGTTCCAGCTCCTCCAGTTCTCCTTCGGTGAGGTTGGCTTTCATCAGTTCCTCGTATTGGAACTGCAGGAAGTCTTGGTTTTGGCGATTGAGCGCAATGTCCTCCTCAAGTTTCTCAAGCTGCAACTTGGTCTGCTGATAATCAGCATAACAGTTGCGGTAATCGTTCAGTTGGGCAGCATCATCAGCTATGATATCTACTACGTTAAGCTGGAAGTCCTGTTTACTGAGCAGCAGGTTCTGGTGCTGTGAGTGCACGTCAACGAGGCGCTCACCGAGTTCCTTCAATGCAGAAAGTGATGTCGGGGAATCATTAACGAAAGCACGGCTTTTTCCGGCTGAAGTCAGTTCGCGACGAATGATGGTGTCGTTGGCATCGTACTCGATGTCATTCTCGTCGAAGAACGGTTTCTGGTCATACCGTGACAGGTCAAAGTGAGCCTCGATGATGCACTTGTCAGCACCCTGTTTAATGGTTTTCGAGTCGGCGCGCTGGCCAAGGAGCAGTCCTATGGCTCCCAGGATAATGCTCTTTCCTGCACCGGTCTCACCCGTAATGACAGAGAAACCAGGGTGAAGTTCAATGTTGAGTTCGTCTATCAGTGTAAAGTTCTTGATATACAGTTGCCGTAGCATTTTGTCGTATTGATGTATTTAATGGTTATTGCTTGATGAGTTCCCACGCATCGTTCTGAGAGGCATTGATGTTGAAGAGCAGGTCGTATACGCTTTCTTTCTCCTTTTGTGTCCCTTTGCCTTTGTAGATGTTTGCCAGTTCGTCGCGCTTGTAGTCGGTCCATATTTGTGGAAGCAGACTCAGCGGCTTGTCTTCATGGGCTTTCTTCAACTGCTCCAGTGCTGTAGTAATGTTGGTGCGTCCACGCTCGGCATTGTTGGCCATCTCGTCCAGTCCTGTGCGGTAGTAGTCATATTGAAGCTGGCGAAAGGGCTTCATGGCCTCGTCCAGATAATCGTTGATGATGGCAAAGCGGTTACGTGAGGTCTCGAAGGCTTTCCATCCGCTGAAACCCAGGTCTTGAGCGTTGTTTGTCAGATGCATGCAGCGTTGCAGGACTTCAGTGCCGCCCATTGGGGCGAAGGAGTCAAGGTCAAGTCCGATTATCAGGTAAGCGTAGTAAGCCATCAATGCCGTCAGCTGGTTGTCAACAATCTCGTCGTTGAAAATCAGCTGGTCAAACTGGACGAAGTCAAAGTTAAAGTCCCCGTCCTTATTATTATATAAGGTGGAATTGTAGGCCGAGTTATAGACAGGACGATTGGCCTGAATCATAGCGGTGCAGGTAAAGCGGTTGTTGGCTTTGTCGTATTTGGTCACCGTCAGGTTGAAGTTGCACACGATGCGCTCGTTCTTCTGAAACTGTAGTTCAGTCCATTGGCGGTCGTTCATGAACTGCTCCAGTGTCTGCTGAAGGTTTTCAAACACACTCTTGTCGGTCCCTTCCACCTGCGAGCTGTTGATGTTGATTCTTACTTGCAGTTCCTGTGCAAGCACTGACGAGGCAAAGCCAAACAGCATGGATATGAGCAGTATTACTGACTTCATGAGTAGATGGGTATAAATTAAAAGAGACGGGCCATGGCATCAATGATGTCGGTGGCTACGGCTTTCTTGTCTTTCTTGTCAAAGTCTTGACGGCCAGAAGTGGAGATGATGCTGATTTGGTTCTCATCACTCTGGAAACAGGTTCCTTTGTTGCGCAGGGAGTTAAGGACAATGAAGTCGAGGTTCTTCTTCTTGAGCTTTTGTTGGGCGTTGGCCTCCTCGTCGTTGGTTTCAAGTGCAAATCCCACCAGTATCTGTCCGTCACGCTTACTACGTCCCAACTCGGCAGCAATGTCGTGAGTGGGCTGAAGGTGGATGACCAAATCGTCTTTCTCCCGTTTGATTTTCTGGTCGGAAATGGCTTTGGGACGAAAATCGGCTACGGCAGCGCAGAGGATAGCGGCATCACAGTCAGTAAAAGCCTTGGTTGAAGCCTGATACATCTCCTCGCAACTCTCGACGTCAATACGGTGAATGCCCTGTACTGAACTTTTGACACTTACCGGACCGGCTATGAGTGTTACTTCTGCACCACGGAGTGCGCACTCTTCTGCCAAGGCAAACCCCATCTTCCCGCTGCTGTAGTTGCCGATGAAGCGTACAGGGTCTATCTTCTCGTATGTTGGTCCGGCAGTAATCATTACTCTTTTGCCTTTCAAATCCTTGACACTGAAGAAAGCCTCCAGACAGGCTACGATGTTGTCCGGTTCTTCCATGCGCCCCTTGCCTTCAAGGCCCGATGCCAGAAAACCACTCTTGGGTTCAATAATATGGTTCCCGAAAGAGCGCAGTCGTTCCATATTCTGCTGAGTAGTAGGATGCTGGTACATGTCAAGGTCCATGGCGGGTGCAATAAAGACTGGCGCTTTCATTGACAAGTATGTCGTTACCAGCATGTTATCAGCCACGCCGTTAGCCATTTTTCCCAGCGTAGAAGCGGTGCATGGGGCAATGAGCATGGCGTCGGCCCACAGTCCGAGTTTGACATGTGAGTGCCATGTGCCATCACGCTGTGAGAAGAATTCACTGATCACTGGCTTTTGAGTCAGTGCAGAAAGCGTGATGGGTGTGATAAACTCCTTACCGGCAGGGGTGATGACTACCTGCACCTCTGCTCCTGCCTTGATGAGCCCACGAATAATATAGCATGCCTTATATGCAGCTATACTACCCGTAATGCCCAGTACAATCCTTTTTCCTGCTAAGTTTCCCATTTTGAACTTATGCTTAGTTCTTTTGCGCTTCACGCAGTCTGATGCGCGTCAGAACCTGTTTGGTGTTGTAGGTGAAGTCACCTCCAAGTATCCAGCTGTAGTATCCTGGGTCAATACGCAGCACGTCAGCTACGGGCACCCCCTTGTGTTTGCCAAAGTTAAAGACTTCGGTCCGTTTTCCTTTGACCTCTGCCCATACGATACGTCCGGCAAAGTCCACATTGTCATTGGTTTTCGAGAAGTCAGCCAGAAACTGCATGTCGTTTTTCAACACGCGTTCTGCCGGGTCTTCACCCAGTGCCTGCTGGTGCTCTGCCGTGTAGTAGTCCAATTCACCCTGAAGAACCCGGTAGGTAGCCTCTGTGTCCTGGTCAGCGCGGTGTGCCTCGAAGTCATCTTCCATCTTGCGTCCGCAATAGAACTTGTAGGCAGCCGCCAGATTACGGCGTTCCATCTTGTGGAATATGGTTTGGACGTCAATGAGACGGCATTTTGAGAAGTCAAAGTCTATGCCTGCACGAAGAAATTCTTCAGCCAGCAGGGGGACGTCGAAGTGGTTGGAGTTGAAACCGGCAATGTCCGAGCCCGTAAACACCTCGCACAACTTTGTGGCCAGTTGTTTGAATGTCGGCTTGTCCTTCACGTCAGCATTGGTGATGCCAGTCAACTGGACAACTTCATTAGGGATGGTCTTTTCTGGATTGATAAGTTCGTTGCCACGTACCTCATGACCATTGGGGTACACTTTAATATAAGATAGCTGAATGATTCGGTCCTTGACCAAGTCAAGTCCCGTTGTCTCCAAGTCGAAAATGACGAGTGGTTTCTGCAGGTTCAGTTTCATGGCATTTATCAATCATTAATGAGCATGGGCATCATCAGCATCAGCACATCCTGATTCTCTGGTTGCTCTGAGGGCAGTACCAGTCCGGCACGGCTGGGATCAGCCAACTGTATGATGACTTCTTCACAATCAAAGTTGCTCAAAATCTCGATGAATGACGACCCTTTGAAACCAATGCTCATCGGTTGTCCGTTATATTCGCATGACATGCGTTCGGTAGCAGTCTTGGAGAAGTCATAGTCTTCTGCATCAAGTTGCAGTGTACCGCCGTCCACATGGAAACGGATAAGGTTGCTGGAATCATTGGCAAATGGCTGCACACGGCGAAGTGCGGCAAGTAATGCCAGACGGTCTACCGTCAGCTGGTTGGGGTTCCCCTGTGGAATTACGGAGTTATAGTTAGGATAACGTCCTTCGATGAGTCTGCATGTGATTTGTCCGTCGCCATAGTTGATTTGAGCATTGCGCTCATCAAAGAGAATGGTGACGTCGCCGCCATCTTTGCCTAAAATGTTTTTCAGCAGCGAGGCCGGCTTCTTGGGCAGGATAAAAGATGCAGGCACTTCGCTATGAACGGTCAGCACCTTGTTGCGCACCAACTTATGGCCATCAGAGGCTACTAAGGCCAGACTCTCTGGAGTGAGGTCAAAAAAGATGCCGTTCATCACGGGGCGAAGCTCATCCTGAGCTGTTGCAAACAAAGAGCGTGTGATGTTTTCTGCGAGCAAGGCATTAGGAATGACTATCTTCGTGGCACCCTCTGATACGGCCTGTGCTTGTGGAAACTCGTCTGCGTTCTCAACGGGGAGCGAGAAGAGTCCGTTTTGGTATGATATTTTGGCAATGTTCGACTCAAGGTTGACATCAAACGTAATGGGCTGCTCCGAGAATCCTTTGACAGCCTCCAGCAGGTTGTGGCTGCTGATGGCAAAACGGCCGTCAGAGTCGCTGTCGGTCAGTTCAAGTTGTGTGTTCATCACATTCTCACTGTCTGATGCTGTCAGATAGAGGATGCCAGTCTGGATGTCGAACAGGAAATCTGCCAAGATGGGCAAGGAGTTTTTGTTATTGATGACTCTGGAAAGAGCATTAAGTTTGCTGCTAAGCGCAGTGCTGGATACGGTAAATCTCATATATACTTATGTTTTAGTTTCATTTCAGTTCAAATTGACTACAAAAATACAAAAACTCTTGCTCAATAGCAAAAATATTGGCTGAAAAATTCTCTTTTTAAAATTATTTTCCGTAATTTCGCAATCTGAAACAAAAAACAAGTAGTAAACAACTAATAATTATTATGGATTTAACAGGTAAAATCATTGCCGTTTTACCGGCGAACAGTGGTGTTTCTCAACGTACGGGTAATCCTTGGATGTCTCAGGAATATGTCATCGAGGTGCCTGGGCAGTATTCTCGCAAGTGCGTATTCCGCCTTTTTGGTGAGGATCGTATCAAACAATTTAATATCCAGATGGGAGAAGAATTAACGGTTTCCTTTGATATTGACGCACATGAATACAATGGCCGCTGGTTCAACGAGATTCGAGCTTATAATGTCCAGCGTGGAGCTGCTCCCGTTGCAGCTGCCTCTGTTGCCGCTCCGTTCCCCCCTCAGCAAGCAGCTGCTCCTGTAGCACCGGCAGCTGATGCTACCGCACCCTTCCCTCCTGCTCAGGAACCTGCCAGTGAAGGTTCAACGGACGACCTTCCTTTCTAAGTGTCGACGAGGCGTAGAGAAAAAACTGCGACTTTCCAGTGCTTTACCGGGAAGTCGCAGTTCTTTTTGGATAGCCGTGTTTGTGTTATTTCAAGAGCTCAGCTACATACTGCTCCAATGCTTCACCTCTCAGCCCCCGTCGCAGAATCTTTCCTTTCTTGTCGACGACGACAGTATGCGGGATGCTGGTAATATTGAAGTATGTGGACACTTCATTGTCCCATCCCTTCAGGTCACTCATTTGCGGCCATTTGACACCCAGTTTTTCGGTAGCTTGCAGCCATGCGTCCTTGTCTGAGTCAAGAGACACACCTACAATGCCAAGTCCCTTGGATTGGTATTTCTCATACAGTTGTATCATCGAAGGCATCTCCTGCTTGCAAGGTCCGCACCACGAAGCCCAAAAGTCAATGATGGTAACCTTGTTCTTCTGCACCTCATCCATCAGGCTTAGCTCCTTGCCGTCAATCGACGGCTGGGTGAAGTTGGTAATGGTAGCTCCCTCAGCAGTATTGGCTGCAGCCTTGATAGTTGCCTCTATCTTTTGGATGGCAGTCCTTTGGCGCATCTCAGCGGGCAGTTCCTTGATGAGCCGTTCGCGTGTGGCATTGTCTATGAGTTCTTCCGGATAGTATGTTATCAGGAAGTAGCCAAACTCATTATCCGTATTCTGCTCGGCAGTCTTGACTATGAGCTTTGAAAAGCGCTTGTTGAGTTTGTCTATCTGCTCCATGCCTTTCTTCTGCTCTTCTTCTGGCAGGTTGTTGCCGTAGATGTGCTCAGCTATACGGTTGATTTCCTTTCCAATAACCATCACGGAGTCATTAAGCTCCTGCCATTTCTTGTTACAATGTGTTCCACCCACACGGCTGGCTCCAGGCTCTTCAGACAGGTCGATGGTGATAGTTCCGGGTTCCAGGAAGAAAGGGGCATTGATTTCATTGCGGTTTGAGCTGTAAATCATGCAGAGCATCGTGGAGTCGGTCTCGCCGCTGATGTTGAATTTGCCGTCTTCTACAATGATGGTGTCGCTTGGAACGCCTGTCTCCAGGTTCTTTGTCAGGAACAAAGTGTCACCATTGGCAGCACCTTTTATGCTTCCGTTGATTTCATAGCTGTTCGACTGGCATGCCGTCAGTGCGATGGCACTAAATAATATACTGGCTTGAAATGCTCTCATTGTCAATTACTCTTCGGATGGTTTCAGCAAATAAATCGGCAACACTCAGTTGCTTGACCTTGGCACAGCGTTGGGTGTAAGGAATGGAGTCGGTGAAAACGATTTCTTCCAGTGCTGATTCCTGCACACGGTCGCTGGCAGGACCGCTCATGACGCAGTGTGAAGCACACGCCCTGACCGTTTTTGCTCCTGCTGCTTTCATGATGTCGGCAGCCTTGGTGATGGTACCAGCGGTGTCTACCATGTCGTCGATGATGACTACATTCTTGCCTTCTACATCGCCGATAATCTGCATGGAAGCCACCACGTTGGCGCGTGCACGTGTCTTGTTGCAGAGCACCAGTGGGCATCCTAAGTATTTGGCATAGGTGTTGGCACGCTTGGAGCCGCCAACGTCAGGCGATGCGATGACAAGATCTTCCAAGTGCAGACTCTGCAGATAGGGAAGGATGACGTTGGAAGCATAGAGGTGATCGACAGGAACATTGAAGAATCCCTGTATCTGGTCAGCATGCAGGTCCATCGTAATTACACGGTTGACTCCAGCTGCTGACAGCAAGTCGGCAACCAGTTTTGCGCCGATGCTTACACGAGGCTTGTCCTTACGGTCCTGGCGTGCCCATCCGAAGTAAGGGATGACAGCATTGATGGTGCGTGCAGATGCACGCTTGGCAGCATCAATCATCAACAGCAGTTCCATCAAGTTGTCAGATGAAGGAAATGTGCTCTGAACCAAGAAGATGTCTCGTCCACGGATACTTTCTTCGTACGATACGGCAAACTCTCCATCGGAGAACTTTGTGATAAGCAGTTCACCCAACGGGCATCCCAAACTCTGGCAGATTTTCTCTGCAAGGTACTTTGTGGCAGTACCTGAAAACACCATGTAATTTTTGTCTGACATATTTATCCGATTGCTTTTCGAAGTTTCGAGAAATGGTCAATGAGTTCTTGATAGTCCAACTCCTGATGGATGTTGAAGCGGTTCCAAAGGTCTCCTCTGATGACTACGCCTCCAAATCCTAAGTCTTTGGCTATCTTGATGTTGTCAAGGTTCATTCCACCAAGGGCATAGACATGTTTGTCAATGAGTCCGCGTCGTGATGCCTCCTGTAGCTCCTGCATGGTAAACGTTGAAGACTGTGCTGCCTCTGTTTGGCTATCAAAGATGTATTTGAGCAGCACGTAGTCGGCATTGTGCTTGGCTTCCTTGAGTTTGTCAAGATGAGTGCACGAACGGCTGATGTGTCCCTTGTATCCTTTGGGTACAGGGGTTGTCTCGTCATCAATGTGAATACCCCTCAGTTTGTATTCTTCTTTCAGGTATAGGTTGTCATGAACCATTATCTTACCGTAGTATTCGTTAGGCAGCAGTGTGAGCAGCCTTTCAGAGTACATCGGCGATGCCCCTGCCTTGTGGAGGTGCAGATTGTCAAGTCCCTCGTCAAAGAGTGACGTGAGTATCTTGTCTTCCTCCACGAAAAACGTGGGCTGGGTCATTACTATGAGTTTCATAGAGAGGGAGTTTAGTTTGCTGCCTCAAACTCCTTCAGGAAGCGTACATCATTCTCGGAGAACATGCGCAGGTCGCTTACTCTGTACTTCAGGTTGGTGATGCGTTCAACGCCCATGCCGAAAGCATAGCCGCTATATTCCTTGGAGTCTATACCGCAGAGTTCCAATACGTTGGGGTCTACCATGCCGCAACCAAGTATCTCCACCCATCCGGTGTGCTTGCAGAATCCGCAGCCCTCGCCACCGCAGATGAAACATGAGATGTCCATCTCTGCCGAAGGTTCGGTGAAGGGGAAGTAGGAGGGGCGTAAACGTATCTGCGTGTCGGGGCCGAACATCTCGCGGGCAAAGTTTAGCAGCACCTGCTTCAGGTCGGTGAACGACACGTTCTTGTCGATATAGAGGCCTTCCACCTGATGGAAGAAGCAGTGAGCACGGGCGGTGATGGCCTCGTTGCGATAGACACGTCCGGGGCAGATGACGCGGATGGGAGCGGTCAGCTTGCCGTCTTCGGTGTGCATATTCTCCATTACACGAGCCTGTACGCTCGATGTATGCGAACGGAGCAGGATATTCTTCGTCACATCGTTGGGATGCTGTGAGACGAAGAAGGTGTCCTGCATATCGCGGGCAGGATGGTCGGCAGCAAAATTCATCTTGGTGAACACATGCAGGTCATCCTCCACTTCAGGTCCGTCAGCCAGCACGAAACCCATGCGTGAGAAAATATCTATAATCTCATTGGTGACGATGGTCAGCGGGTGACGCGTACCCAACTGTATGGGGTAGGGTGTGCGTGTCAGGTCAATGGCTTCGTCGCTGGTATCTTGTGTGGCACAGTCCTCACGCAGTTTGTTGATGCGTTCGGTGGCCAGCGTCTTCAGCTCGTTGATTTTCATGCCAACGGTTTTCTTCTCGTCAGCTGCCACACTGCGGAAATCAGCCATCAGGGCAGTTATCTCACCTTTCTTGCTCAGGTATTTCAGACGCAGTTGCTCTACCTCTTCGAGATTTTTTGCGCTAAGGGTCTCTACTTCTTTCAGAAGCTCGTCTATCTTGTCAAGTAACATCTTTTTTGTTTATTATTTGACGATTTACTATTTACTATTTATTTGTTTTGAGTGCAAAGGTACAAAATAATTATGAATTAAGCATTAAGCATTAAGCATTATTTTTGCCATCTGCTGTTGCAACTCCTGGGCTTTCTGGCCTGCCACCTCGGCAAAGTCCTCACCCTGTGAGGCATAGATGATGCCGCGTGACGAGTTGACCAGCAGTCCTATCTCACCAGAAATCATGCCATACTTGCATACTTCCTCTAATGAACCGCCCTGTGCGCCTACGCCCGGAACAAGCAGGAAATGGCGGGGAGCCACACGGCGGATGTCCTCAAACATACGGCCTTGAGTTGCACCTACCACATACATCATGTTCTCCTCTGTGCCCCACTGCTGGCTCTGCTTGAGCACTTTCTCAAACAGACGCTCCCCGTTTTTGTCCTCCGTCAGTTGGAAGTCCTGTGAGCCCTTGTTGGAGGTCAGTGCCAGCAGGATGACCCACTTGTCCTCATAGCCTAAGAAGGGAGTTACGGAGTCCTCGCCCATGTAAGGAGCGACGGTCAGTGCATCGACGTCATATTCCTCAAAGAATGTCTTGGCATACATCTTCGACGTGTTGCCAATATCGCCACGCTTGGCATCGGCAATGATGAAATGGTGGGGATAGTTCTCCTTCAGATATTTGATAGTCTTCTCGAACGAGATAAGACCTTTCACGCCGAAGGCCTCGTAGAAAGCCAGGTTGGGCTTGTATGAGACGCAGTAAGGTGCTGTTGCGTCGATGATAGCCTTGTTGAATGTGAAGATAGGATCATCTTCTTTCAGCAACTGCTGCGGAATTTTTTTCAAGTCTGTATCGAGACCTACGCAGAGAAACGACTGCTTCTCGCGGATTTGTTGTATCAGTTGTTGACGATTCATGATTTCTTGATAAGTTTAGTAATTGAAATAATGATAAATCTTGAGAGACAAAAGGCAATAATCCACACGAGCGACCACTTCCAGAAAGGATAGTCATGTCCAGTGGCGAAGGAGACAGCAATAATTATAGCCACGTAGTCAGGCCATTGGCTGACAATGCTCTTCCACGTCCATTCTTTCTTTACCTCTTTCCAAAATCCCATAATATGCTTTATTTAAAGTTCTGACTCCTTCATGCGTTCTGCATTCTCGGCCACGGTCAAGGCATCAATCATGGGTTGGATATCTCCTCCGAGGAATCCCTGCAGGTCATGAGTGGTATAGCCGATGCGATGGTCGGTCACTCGGCCCTGCGGGAAGTTGTAGGTGCGGATCTTGGCTGAACGGTCGCCCGTTGATACCAGACTTTTACGACGCGAGGCAATGTCGTCCATATACTTTTGGTGCTCCTTATCATATATAAAGGTATAGAGGCGCGAGAGGGCGCGCTCCTTGTTCTTCGGCTGGTCGCGCGTCTCGGTACACTCAATCAGGATTTCCTCCGTCTCGCCCGTGTTGGGATTCTTCCACATATAGCGCAGACGAACACCCGATTCCACCTTGTTCACATTCTGGCCGCCGGCACCCGAGCTTCGGAACGTGTCCCACTTGATTTCACCCTCGTTGACATGCACCTCAAACTTATCCGCCTCTGGCAGTACGGCCACCGTAGCCGCCGAGGTGTGCATACGACCCTGCGTCTCAGTAGCCGGCACACGCTGTACACGGTGGACACCACTCTCATACTTCAGCGTACCATATACATCGGCACCGCTGACGGCAAAGTCAATCTCTTTGTATCCGCCAACGGCACCTTCCGAAACGCTGGTGATAGAGAGCTGCCAGCCCTTCGAGTCGCAGTAGCTCTTGTACATCTTGAACAAATCACCGGCAAAGAGGCAAGCCTCGTCGCCACCCGTACCGGCACGAATCTCCATCTGTACGTTCTTGGCGTCCTCGGGGTCCTTCGGTATGAGGGCTATTTTGATTTCCTCTTCCAACTTCGGCTGCAGGGCCTCGTTCTCCGAGAGTTCCTCGCGTGCCATCTCCTTCATCTCGGCATCGTCCTCGTTGGCCAGGATGTCCTTAGCCTCCTTGATGCTGTTCAGACAGGCGATGTATCGCTTGCGGGCATCCATAATGTCGCCCAGGTCTTTGTATTCCTTGGTCAGCTTGACGAAACGCTGCTGGTCGGCTATCACCTCGGGGTCGGTAATCAGGGTCGACACCTCCTCGAAGCGAGCCTCCAGGCCGTCGAGCTTTTGTAGTATGCTGTTATTTTCCATTCTTTGTTGTGATTGTTGCGATAGAATCGCAACATACTGTACATTAGTAATCAAACGTGCCGTACTCGCTGTGGATGGTGAGCGAACGAGCGCCCTCCTCGATGCGGCCTACCACCTGGGCATCGATGTTGAACGACTTCGAGATGGCAATCACCTGCTCGGCCACCTCCGGGCGGACGTAGATCTCCATGCGGTGCCCCATGTTGAACACCTGGTACATCTCCTTCCAGTCAGTGCCTGAGCAGTCGTGGATGGCTTGGAACAGCGGAGGTACGGGGAACATGTTGTCCTTGACAACACGGCAGTTGTCATTCACGAAGTGCAGCACCTTTGTCTGTGCGCCACCCGTGCAGTGTACCATGCCGTGAATCTCGGGTCGCAACTCGTCAAGCAGGCGCTTGATGACGGGAGCATAGGTGCGGGTGGGGGAGAGCACCAGCTGACCCATGTCGGGAAGGAGGGAGGACTGAGGCAGTGCCTCAGTGTACGGGACGGAGTCGGTCAGCATGTACTTGCCGCTGTAGACGAGGTCGGAGGGGACGGCGTGGTCATAGCTCTCGGGGTAGCGCTCGGCGAGATACTTCGCGAAGACATCGTGGCGGGCTGAGGTGAGACCATTGCTGCCCATACCGCCGTTGTAGCGGTGCTCATAGGTGGCCTGCCCTGTTGAGGAGAGTCCTACGATGACATCGCCCGGACGGATGTTGGCATTGTCTATCACGTCCGCACGCTTCATGCGGCAGGTGACGGTGGAGTCGACGATGATGGTGCGCACGAGATCGCCCACATCAGCCGTCTCGCCGCCTGTCGGGTAGATGCCGATGCCCATGTCGCGCAGTTCGGCAAGCAGTTCGTCCGTACCGTTGATGATGGCCGAGATGACCTCACCGGGGACGAGCATCTTGTTGCGCCCGATGGTGCTGCTGACGAGGATATTGTCTACGGCACCCACGCAGAGCAGGTCGTCGGTGTTCATCACGATGGCATCCTGGGCAATGCCTTTCCATACGGAGAGGTCGCCCGTTTCCTTCCAGTACATGTAGGCGAGGCTCGACTTGGTGCCTGCCCCGTCGGCATGCATGATGTTGCAATACTCGGGGTCGCCGCCCAGAATGTCGGGGATGATCTTGCAGAAGGCCTGCGGGAAGATACCTTTGTCTATGTTCTTGATGGCGGCATGTACGTCCTCTTTGGCTGCACTCACGCCGCGCTGCATATAGCGGTTGTTCATATCGGTAATTTATCTGATTCTGCTTGTAATGCCCCACTGCTGTATGAAACTGACATCGGGAACGGTAGTACGCTTGAAGGTGGTCGCCTGAGTGCTGCTGACGGAAATGATATATTCGCCAGTCAGCTGCTGTTCGCTCACCTTGGTGTTGTAGAAACGGTATTCAGTGTTGTCGCTGGTTCTGAAACTCAGATCGCCCGAGTACAAGCCCCAGAATTCCACCTTGTCGGCCAGATAGCTGCCGAAGGGTGCATCGCTGTAATGCTCTATGATATAGCCCTCGGAGCTGTGGTTGGTTTCGTTGTATACCGGGTCGATGTCGAAGACGATGGTGACCTTTGTCGGCGAGTAGCTCTTGCTTTGGTATTCGCGCTGTATGTTGACAGTGCCCTCGTAGGCCACGGGATACCAGGTGTCCATTTTGTCGAAGAATCCCCATACCTTGACTTTGCTCACGTCAGGCATTGTCTGGATACGCTTCAAACTGACGCTGACGTCTTTGCCGTTCTTGTCGGGGTACTTGCCAGTGAACCTCTCGTCAGTCATTGACCAGTCATCGTAGAACACATACTTTTCATCGGCAACGTCGTCGACTTTGAACTCAAAGCCCACGTTGCCGTTTTTGCGTGTCCATGTGTTCCATGTGATATGGCTATAGACCGCCTCTAAACCTGGCAGGTTGTAATATTCTATCATGATGCCGCTGCCCACGGTTGACGTGTTTCTTTCCTGGTTGAATTGTAATACGGTGCGGGTGGGCTTGATGGTCTTGCCGCGAAGTGTGCGGGTAATGCCCATGTCGCCCTCCCAGACGCCTTTTACAGCACGTCCCATGGCCTCTTCGTCTTTGCATGAGGTGAAGGCTGCTATACAGAGCATTAATCCCAGCAGTAACAGTTTGTTTTTCATTTCGTCAATCCTTGGTAAATCATTCATTAGCTTCATTGCTTGCTCAGAATTTTACCTGAGGGGCTTTCTCGGCACCGGCCTCAGCCTCGAACTTGTCCATTTTAGCAAAGCCGAACATGCCGGCAAGGATGTTCTTGGGGAACGAGCGTATGACCACATTGTACTGCTGCACCACCTTGTTATAACTGTTGCGGGCCTCGTTGATGCGGTTCTCCGTGCCCTCCAGTTGTACCTGCAAGTCACGGAAGTTCTCGTTGGCTTTCAGGTCGGGGTAGTTCTCCTGAATGGCTATCAGTCTTCCGAGTGCAGAGCCGAGTTCGCCTTGAGCCTGCTGGAACTCCTTCAGCTTCTCGGGGGTCATGTTCTCGGGGTCGAGTGTCACTTGTGTGGCCTTGGAGCGTGCTGCCACTACGTCTTCCAGTGTCTGCTTCTCGTGGGCGGCATAGCCTTTGACGGTTTCTACCAGATTAGGGATGAGATCAGCACGGCGCTGATAGGCTGACTGCACGTTAGCCAGTGCTGTGGTGGCTTTCTCCTGTTCGCCGACCATGGAGTTGTAGGCACTTGCAGCCCATCCGCCGATGATGACGACAGCTGCGATAATTGCGATAAGTGATTTACTGAGTTTCATAATAGCTATTATTTTTTATTTATACTTTATTTCTTTTATTCTCGCAACTCAGAGGCTACCACCTCGAAGTGGCACCGCCTCCGCCGAAAGACCCTCCTCCAAATGAGCCACCGCTGAAACCTCCACCACCGAAGCCACCGCCTCTGCCGAAGCCACCGCCGCCACCTCCTATGTAGATGCCTCCGCCTGTGCTCTCATAGAACGGGTTGGGCAGCAGTGCTGCTCCGCCAACAAGTCCGAGCCACTGGTATTTGCGGTTCAGGAAGAGGTAGAAGACGCACCATGCTATGAACAGCATGAAGAAGAGTCCCATGCGTGTTGCCGCCTCGTCGTCAGCCTCGTCTTGAGCACTGGTGAGGGCTGACATCTGCGGCAGCTCCTTCTGCTGCAGTGTAGAGAGTACGGCCTCTGCCAGATATATCATGCCGCTGTCGGGCATCTCGGCACGCATGGCGGGCACGACATAGAGCTGTTCGAGCCGGTGACACTCGGCGTCGGTGAGGTCAGCCTCTAAGGCGCGTCCCGGTGACATGTTGATGCTGTGGTCTTGATAGCCTACCACGACGACGAGCCCGCGGTCATTGCGCCCAACGCCGTACTTGTTGCCGACGTCCTGAGCCATGCGGAAAGGGTCGTCATTCTCTATATGGTTTACGACGATGACCACCGATTGCACATCAAGCTCTGTCTCAAGGCGTTTCAGCGTGGCGTTCATGCGGTTTACGGCTCCTTGTGTCAGCACACTGTCAGGGTTCGACACGTATTGGGTAGCGTCTTGCAGGTAGGGTATGGGTATGTTGTCAGCGTTCCAGTAGGTTTCGGTGGCCGTTCCGCCGGATGCTGCTTCCGTGTCTCCGTAGAGCGTGCTGGCACTATTGTCGTCGACGGCAGAAAGGGTAGCTCCGCAACACATCATCATGGCTATGACGCCGAGGACGAACACCTTGCCCCATATGCTGCGACGCCGTGCCCACTGCGGATGGGCTTGTTTGTAGGCATTGGTCAGCTGCTGGCGTTTTCCGGCATATTCGCGCACCAGAGCCTCGTACTGTTTGGAGTATTGTCGCTTGAGGTGTGACGAGGTGAGGTTCCTGGCATAGCTCTGGGTGCTCTCCAAGTTATAGGCGTCCTCCAGTGCCCTGATGGCGTCATTGTACTGGAGTGTCAGCTGATTGATGTTGTCGGTGTAGGTGTTCATCGGTTTGAGCGTTATTTCTCGTGCCAGAACTCCCAGGAGGCAAAGGCCTGCAGGAGCAGCATCTCTAATCCGTTCTTCGTCTGTGCGCCGTACTCTGCTCCGCGCTTCATGAACAGCGTCTCGTCAGGGTTGTAGATGAGGTCGTAGAGTATGGTTCGCGAGTCCATGGCCTCGTAGGGCAGTGGCGGGCATTGCTCAGTGTTGGGGTACATGCCCACGGGTGTGCAGTTGACGATGACGTTGTATTCCTTGACGACGTCGGCTGTTATCTGGCGGTATTGTATGGTGCCCTGTTTCTCGTAGCGGCTGACGAAGATGGTCTCCAGGCCCAGGTTGCGCAAACCGTAGTCGACGGCTTTCGATGCTCCTCCGGTGCCCAGGATGAGTGCCTTGCGGTGGTGCTTCAGGTCTATCATGGGTTCAATGCTCTTGGTGAAGCCGATGACATCGGAGTTGTAGCCTTTCAGCTTGATGTTCTTGCCCTCGTGCAGGACACGTATGACGTTGACGGCTCCTATGGCGCGTGCCTCCGGGGAGATGTTGTCAAGGAAGGGCAGCACTTTCTCCTTGTAGGGGATGGTGACATTAAGTCCTTTCAGTTCCGGGTTGGAACTCAGCACTTCGGGCAGGATGTCGATGGTGGGAATCTCGAAATTCTCGTAAACGGCGTCGATGTTCTCGTCCTGGAACTTCTGGTTGAAGTAGCTGATGGAGAACGAGTGCCCGAGCGGGAAGCCTATTAATCCGTACTTTTCCATAATACTATCTTTTTTATTTGGTTGAGTAATATAGTGTGCAGATGCCGAAAGTTAGCCGTTGGAAGTTTGCCTCTGCAAATCCTGCTTTCTGGAGTATGTCCATCATGCGCTCACCCTGCGGAAAGGCTTCGATGGTGCGCGTCAGGTAGGAATAGGCGCTGGTGTCGTGCGAGATGAGCCGCCCGTACAGGGGCAGCACGGTGTGTGAGTAGACGTGGAACAGCTGCCGCATGGGGAACCGCACGGGGGTGGTGAGCTCCACGATGACGAGCCGCCCTCCTGGCTTGAGTACGCGGCACATCTCGCTGAGTCCGCGGTCGAGGTTGGCGAAGTTTCGTATGCCGAAGGCTGCGGTGACGGCGTCAAAGGTGTCGTCGGCGAAGGATAGCTGCATGCAGTCCTCGCGCTGGAAGTGCACCTGCTGGCTGAGTCCTGCCTGCTCCACCTTCTGGGCTCCGATTTTCATCATGCCCTCGCTGATGTCGGCTCCGGTAACGGTAACCCCGGGCATCGCCTGTGCGGCCTGGATGGCAAAGTCGCCCGTGCCGGTGGCGATGTCGAGGATGGTCTTGGGGCGGTGCGGCACCAGACGGTCAATGGCCTTGCGGCGCCAGTAGCGGTCAATGTTCCAGGAGAGCCGATGGTTCAGGCGGTCGTAGGTGGGGGCGATGTTGTCGAACATCGTCTCCACCTGCCGGGCCTTGTCTGCCGTGTTGGGGCTGTAGGGGGTTATCGTCTCTTGCTGATACATTTTTTTGTTGAGCGTTAGCGGGTGGCGAGCCAGTCACTGACGTTCTTTTCTATGCGGGCGGCGAGGTCCTCGGTGTCGGAGGCTTTCTCGAAGCGTTCGCCGGTGATGTGCTCGAAGAGCTCGATGTAGCGGTCAGAGACGCTTTGAGCGTATTCGTCGGTGATGTCGGGCATCTGCTGGCCGGGCTCGTTCATGAAGTCATGCTCGATGAGCCACTGGCGCACAAACTCCTTCGAGAGCTGTCGCTGGGGCTCGCCCTTGGCCAGCTTCTCCTCGTAGCCGTCGGCATAGAAGTAGCGCGACGAGTCGGGGGTGTGTATCTCGTCAATGAGGTAGACTTTGCCGTCACGCTTGCCGAACTCGTACTTGGTGTCGACGAGGATGAGTCCGCGCTTCTCGGCTATCATCTGTCCGCGGGCAAAAATCTTGCGTGTATAGTCCTCCATGACGGCGTAGTCTTCGGCCGAGACAAGTCCCTGTGCTATAATCTCCTCCTTCGAGATGTTCATGTCGTGCCCCTCGTCGGCCTTCGTGGTGGGCGTGATGATGGGTTCGGGGAAACGCTCGTTCTCCTTCATGCCGTCAGGCAGCTTGACGCCGCACAGCTCGCGGCAACCGTTCTTATACTCGCGCCATGCCGAGCCGGTGAGGATAGAGCGGATAATCATCTCCACACGGAAGCCCTCACACTTCAAGCCCACGGTCACCATGGGGTCTGGCGTTGCCAGTTTCCAGTTGGGGCAGATGTCGGTGGTGGCGTCGAGGAACTTGGCGGCAATCTGGTTCAGCACCTGTCCCTTGTAGGGTATGCCCTTGGGCAGGATGACGTCAAAGGCCGATATGCGGTCAGTGGCCACCATCACCATCAGGTCGTCGTTGATGTTATACACATCGCGCACCTTACCATGGTACACATTTTTTTGATTCTTGAAGTTGAAATTAGTGTTTGTTAAAGCTTTCATCTTTTTATTTTCGATTTACTGATTTTCGATTTTCGATTGACTGCCGCTCTTGTCAAACCGTTCGTAGGCGTTGACGATGCGGGTCACCAGCTTGTGACGCACGATGTCCTTGCGATTGAGCTCCACAACGCCGATGCCCTCGATGCCACTGAGAATCTCCAGTGCCTCTACGAGTCCGCTCTTCTGCGAGCGCGGCAGGTCTATCTGCGTCATGTCGCCCGTGATGATCATCTTCGTGTTCCATCCCATGCGGGTGAGGAACATGCGGATCTGCTGCGGTGTGGTGTTCTGGGCCTCGTCTAAGATGACCACAGCGTCCGACAACGTGCGTCCGCGCATGAAGGCCAGCGGGGCTATCTGAATGATGTGGTGCTCCATCATCTCCTGCAGCTTCACCTGCGGCAGCATGTCCTCCAAAGCGTCGTACAGCGGCTGCAGGTAGGGGTCTATCTTGTCCTTCATGTCGCCCGGCAGGAAACCTAACTTCTCGCCGGCCTCCACGGCCGGCCGCGAGAGGATGATTTTCTTGGCCGTCTTCTCCTTCAGCGCGCGCACCGCCAGTGCTATCGAGAGGTAGGTCTTGCCCGTTCCTGCGGGCCCTACGGCGAACACCATGTCGTTGTCACGATAGGTGTCGATGAGCCGCTGCTGATTCTCCGAGCGGGCCTTGATGGCGCGTCCCGACATGGAGTAGCACACCACGCCTTCGGGCACCTCGTCCTTCGTGCGGTGGCCTTTTACGATGTCCAGTATGTCTTCCTCCTTCAGTGCGTTGAATCGCACCACATGCTGTCTGATGCGCTCGGCAGACTCCTCGAAGGCTGCCATCTGTTCCTCGTCGCCGAGTATTCGGATGACGTTGTCGCGCGCCACGATGCGCAGTTTCGGGTACAGTGCCCGCAGCATCTGGAGGTGCTGATTACCAATGCCGTAGAATACCACGGGGTCTATGTCCTCTAATACGATATGCTTCTCTATCACGATTACTTTCCTAATATGCCGCAAAGGTACGATATTTTTTTGATACTTCCAAACGTTGACATCTATAATGTGCCTGTTTTGCCATTCTCCGACAAAATAATTGGGCTTTTGAGTGGTGGAATGAAAAAAAATTCGTACCTTTGCAGCCGAAAATGCAGAAGGACTTCTGTCCGGCTGTTTTTCCTGGGGTTCCGTAGCTCAGCTGGATAGAGCAACAGCCTTCTAAGCTGTGGGTCTTGGGTTCGAGTCCCAACGGAATCACGATTGAGAGAAGGATAGCTACAGGCTATCCTTTTGCGATATAGGAGTGACGGACATGAATACACCTATTTATATTATAGAGGAGGACAGGCTGCGCCGCAACCTTGGGCTGATACAGGATGTGGCACGGCGAACAGACTCGGAGTGGATACTGGCATTCAAGGCCTTTGCGCTGTGGAAAACGTTCCCCGTATTCCGCGAGTACATCCGCGCGACGACGGCCAGTTCGCTGTCAGAGGCACGGCTGGCTTTAGAGGAGTTCGGCGCCAAGGCGCACACCTATTCGCCAGCCTATAAGGACGACGAGTTTGACGACATCGTGCGCTGCTCCAGTCATCTGACGTTCAACTCGCTGACGCAGTACGAGCGTTTCCACGAGCGGGCAGGGGAGTGCTCCATCGGTTTGCGCGTCAATCCCGAATACTCCGAGGTGGGCACGCTGCTCTACAACCCCTGTGCTCCGGGCACGCGCTTCGGCGTGACCGCCGACAAGCTACCGGAGCAGTTGCCTGCCGACGTGAAAGGCTTCCACTGTCATTGCCACTGCGAGAGCGGTTCTGACGTCTTCGAGCGTACGCTGTCGCACATCGAGTCGCGCTTCTCGCGTTGGTTCCCGCAGCTGCAATGGATAAACTTCGGCGGAGGTCACTTGGTTACGCGAGCAGACTACGACGTGGAGCGGCTGGTGCGACTCATGCAGGACTTCCATCGGCGTTGGCCCCATCTGAAGGTCATCTTCGAGCCAGGCAGTGCCTTTGCCTGGCAGACGGGCCCGCTGGTGAGCAGCGTGGTGGACATTGTTGAGGACAAGGGCATCCGCACGGCCATTCTCGACGTCAGCTTCACCTGCCACATGCCCGACTGTCTGGAGATGCCGTACTATCCCGACGTCCGCGGAGCCGAGCATGTGGAGGAAGGTAATCCTATCCCTCATCTCTCATCTCTCACCTCTCATCTCTACAGACTCGGCGGCAACAGCTGTCTGAGCGGCGACTTCATGGGACTTTGGCGCTTTGACCACGAACTGGAGGTGGGAGAGCACGTCGTCTTTGAAGACATGATACACTACACAACGGTGAAGACAACGATGTTCAACGGCATCCAGCACCCGTCGATAGGCATGCAAAAAAGCGACGGAACACTGGTTCTGCTGCGCCGTTTTGGGTACGAAGACTACAGAAGCAGGATGGATTGACACACACCAGCCAGCTATTCTATCGCCGTATCACGGGTTTGGTTCTACTTACCTTATAGCAGAATGACGCTGTGTGAAGGTATGAAAGTAGGATTTTCAACTTTTACTATAGAAATTATTTACCCCCGACCTAAATGTTTTCCTATATATAAAGTTTTATATTTATCCTTCACATCCTTCACACATGCATCAGTGAAAGCCTTCAGAAACATGATGTTTCGACCTCCTAAACATCATACTAAGACGCTGAAAACATGATACTTGCAAGTCTTCCACAACGAGGCTCAAGATTACCAAGATGAGTTGTTTGGCAAAGCCTACTATTTTTGCTTGCCCGACAATCCCTCAGAGATTGTCGCAGGTTTCATTGTAGCCAATGCCAGCACCAAGTCGGGCTGTCGCCACCTTATTGTCGATGCCTACGACGAGCCGCATGCTTAAACGACCGTCTATCAGATAAATCCCCCTCACCCCATGCCCCAACACAGCGAAAAAGAATGGCTATTTTCTTGGTCATTCCGATAATTTGATTCTCTCTCTCTCCTCTCTCTCAGGCGCTCGCCTGTAAGAGAGACTGTAACACCTCTTATTTTTATAACTGCGTTTCGTTATTTGGCATTCTCGTAATATGGTCATAAAGCGAAAGCGTTCGCAAACCATTCACCATTATTAAGTTTTTCCATAAAAAGGAAATTCGCTCCCCAGATTTATGCTGGTGTGATAATGCCGACAAGGATTGATGCAGTCTGCAAATTCCAGATTCCTTTGGTGATAGTCAAAGTAACTTAGGGAAAACTTTCTTCTTTAGATGCCAAAAACCATAAAAAAACATAAAATCAATTGATTTGCTATAAAGATTTATTCAAATTTGCGAGAAAGTGAATTAAATTCATTACCTTTGTGGTATTAAACAGAGATATATGGAAGATGTAAATCGTATCAAGTTGGTGTTGGTAGAGAAGAAACGAACCAATAAATGGTTATCTGAGCAGATGGGGGTAACGCCCTCCACTGTTTCAAAATGGTGTACCAATTCTTCTCAGCCCGACCTTCCAAGCCTATTGAAGATTTCAGACTTGCTCGAAGTTGATATTAGGGAATTGATAGTTCGCGAGTACAAATCTTATTTGTTGTCACAAGAATCAAAGTAAGGAATGGTAGTCAATGGCATTGGTATAGAAGTTGAGCGTAAGCCCATTAAGAACCTACATTTGGCGGTCTATCCACCAGATGGCAGAGTCCATGTGTCTGCTCCACAGTCATATACTGATGAGCAGATTAAGCTCTTTATATTGAAGAAATGGGTTTGGCTCGTACAGAAGCGCAAAGAGACAACATCCTATACGTTCCAAGATGAACGTGAATATGTGTCTGGCGAAGCCCATTACTACAAAGGTGAACTTTATCGCCTGAAGGTTATCAGAGATAACACCTGTACCTTTCACGTCGATATTCAAGGCGACTATATCAATGTCTATGTCTATGAGCGTACCACAAAGGAAAACATTGCAAATGTCCTTTGGAACTGGTATAAGGAACAAGTCACCCCAACGATAGCTCAGTATGTGGATAAGTGGGAAAGCATCCTTGGAGTCAAGGTTACAGAATGGACCATCCAACAGATGCCTTCAAGTTGGGGCAAATGCCACAAAGATACAGGCAAGATCATGTTCAACCTCCAGCTGGCGAAGAAACCGTTGAATTGTATTGAATATGTGGTGGCCCACGAGCTTACTCATCTTATTGAACAAAATCACACAGACAAATTCCAGCATATCCTTGGAACTTATCTTCCAGGATGGAAAAAGATAAAAAAACAATTAAACGAATTCCCCCTATAAGGCTATGGTAACGTATCAAGAACAAAAGGAAAGAGATTATCAGAATAAGCTCGTCAAGCGTTTTGTTGACGAACTTCATTACGATTATCTCGGCAACTGGCAGTATGCTAAAGGCGAGACTGTAAATAGTTTGGGCAAGCAGAATTCACCCATCCTTGATGATGAAGTGCGTAAATTCCTGAAAGACCAGAAGAAAGAGGATGAAAAAACGCCAAGATACACTGAACGACAAATTGAAGATGCTCTCTTTCAATTAAAGAGCAAAGCCCGACTTGGAAATGCCAAGATGAGCGGCCTGATGCAGTGCAATACAGACCTGTATGATATTTTGATGTCGGGCATTAAGTCACAGCCTGACCCTGAATCAAACCATGAGGATGTAATGTTCTTCAACTTCAAAGACTTTACAAACAACAACTTTGCCATAGCCGAAGAGGTCAGCTATATCGATCCATTGTTGGGTAAGAACAAGCGTCCCGACATTGTTGTTTATGTAAACGGCATCGCTTTGGCTGTCATTGAACTGAAGCGTAGCCTTGTCAATTATGAAGAAGGTATCAAACAACATCTGTCAAACGAGCGTGACTTTATTCCTTCCTTCTTTACCACCACACAGTTCACTATCGCCTCTAACGATGGTGTGGATTTCCGATATGGAACGATTGGCACACCTTTGAAGTTCTGGTGCAAATGGAAACGTGACACTACCAAGCTGGGCGATGTGCTGACAGAGCAGGAATCCTACAGCATGTTTTTCAACAAGGAAAATTTCATGTTCATCTTCCGTTATGGCGTGTTGAACGACGGCGGCATCAAGAAAGTGCTACGTCCACATCAGATATATGCTATCAAAGCAGCTGCGGCACGTATGCCTAAGAAGGAAAGCGGAGTGATCTGGCACTCGCAAGGTTCTGGCAAGAGCCTTACGATGGTTGCTTTGGCATCCTATATTCGTCGCAATTATGAGAATCCTCGTGTCGTGGTTATCACCGATCGCAAAGAACTTGACCTACAACTGGCAGGAACGTTTATAAAGGGTGGCAACACGCTCCATCATGCCACTTCCAGCAACGACCTCCTTGAAACGCTTAATAAAGGGGAAGAATGGCTTATCTGCTCACTCATCCACAAGTTCGGTGCAAACGGCTCTGAGGATGAAGCCGAGAAAGACGAATCAGGTACAAAAGTTAGTCTGGACAAATACCTTGATGAACTGCAGGCTATCATCGCACAGAAATATGCTGGTAACTTTAGTGTGAAGGGTGATAACATCTTTGTGTTTGTGGATGAATGTCACCGCACGCAGAGCGGTCGCCTACATAAAGCCATGCGAGCCATCATGGGCAAGGAGGTTATGCTAATAGGTTTTACAGGCACACCTCTCTTGAAGAAGGACAAGGGCGATATGTTCAACCGTATCAAGAATATGTCGGAGCTAACCTTTGGCCCCTATATCCACAAGTATCTGCACAAACAGGCTGTAGAAGACAAAGTTATCCTCGACCTACAATATGAATACCGCAACGTAGAACAGCAACTTTCCAGCAAGCAGAGAGTTGACCAGAAGCTGGATGCACTGACAGCCGGGCGTAATCTGACCAACGAGCAACGCAAGATGGTGGAAGACCGATGGGCTACTTTGGAAAAAGTCTATTCGACGAAGGAACGCATCGAGCGTATAGGCTACAGCATCCTTGACGATGTGGGATATGGTCTGTTGAAGCACGACTGGGGTAATGCCATGTTGGTGGCAGGTTCTATCTATCAAGCATATAGATATTATAAGTTCTTTACCCAAGATAGCGATAACACCTTGCTCAGAGGGCGTGTTGCTGTAGTAACGTGCTACGATCCCAAGGACAGCGATATTGCCAATGATTCAGCTGACACCGGCAAGGAAACGGAAGCCAAGTTCAAGTACGATTGGGCAAAACAATCGTTTAAGGATGCTGGCGATGGCATCAAAAACGCTGATGACTATGAGAAGTGGGCAAAGAATCTCTTTATCAAGTGCCCGGCCCAGATGAAGTTGCTTATTGTTGTAGATAAGCTGCTCACGGGCTTCGATGCTCCAAGCGCCACTGTCCTTTACATTGACCATGAGATTAAAGATCATACCTTGTTCCAAGCCGTTTGCCGTGTGAACCGTCTTGGCGAAGACATTAAGGACGAAGAAGGCAACATCAGCGTAAAGACACACAAGGAGTTTGGACTTATCGTCGACTTTAAGAACTTGTTTAATTGTATAAAAAATACTGTTATAAAGTTTAATGACGGTCAAGGATTCTCAGGATTAGATGATGTTGATGTGGAAGGTCTGCTTGATAGTGCTGTCAACAAATGCAAGGAAAAACTGATGGCTGCAAAAGAGGCCTTTGAAGGTCTGAAAGCCATCTGGGAAAGCAAAGGACTGACCGAACTGGAACCGCTTGCAGAGTATTACGTAACCGAGCAGGACGATGAAGACCCTGCACAATGCCGCAGAACCGCCATGTATAGCATAACGGGTGGCATGGTTACTGCATATAACAATATGTCCGACTATTTCAGTCAGACAGATTTTACGCCAGAGCAAATAGAACAATTTGCATCTTTGTCGCGCGAGGCAGGGACCATATATCGCAAGGTGCTCCAGAAGTCTGGTGACGATTTCGATCCTCGCACTTATGATCCTGATATGCGCCAGCTTCTTGACCAGCATATTCGTGCGGAAGAGGCTGAGACATTTATACCTTCCACAGCGGATTTTTCCTTCCTTGACTTTATCAATGATAACACTGATACGGAAGCTGCTACAGATGAAGCTATCCGTCAGGCTGGCGGTAATGCTAATGGCGCAGCCGAAGTTATTGAGGGAATGGCTCGTCGTGTAAATACAGACTGGAATAGTGGTGATAATGAAGCAAGAATGGGCTTTAGTGAAAGATTACAAATGCTCCTCGAAAGATTAAAGAGAGAGAATGCTACAGCCCGTGAAATAATAAGTGCACTTATCGAGCACATCAAAGCCATCAAGCATGGTAGTGATGCGCCAAACGGACTTGACAACAGGCGCAGCAAGGCTCTGTGGAACAACCGCACAACATGGAATGCTCCTGCGGATGACAACGAGGTAATTGAAATCATCAAGAAGATTGATGATTTCATCTATCGCAATGCAGGAGCTAACTGGCAAGATCCCGACAGCAACGCCAGTTGCTACTTGCGTGAGGACCTGCAAACCATGTTCCCAGCGTTCAGTGAGCAGGACATCTACGAGATTTATCGTCTCGCTTCTCAAAACTCATAACAGATAATCAATATATGGCAATTAAGAAATCACAATTATACAACGCTCTCTGGGAGTCGTGTAACGCACTTCGCGGCTCGATGGACGCCAGTCAGTACAAGGACTATGTTCTGATAGTCTTGTTTGTGAAGTATCTCTCTGACAAGGCAGGACAACCAGGCTTCCGTCTGAAAGTACCAGAGGGATGCGGTTTCAAAGATTTCGTAGCCTTGAAGCAGAATGACAAGATTGGTGAGAAGATGAATACCAAACTGGAAGCCATCAAGGAAATGAATGCCCGACAGATTGGCGACCTTGCCCTGCCTAACTTCAACGACCCGACGAAATTAGGCAGTGGGCGCACGATGGTTGATACCCTTTCAAAACTCATCGGTGTGTTTGAGAATGATGCACTCGACTTTTCCCATAACCGTGCTGCTGATGATGACCTTCTGGGCGATGCCTACGAATACTTGATGAAAAACTTTGCTGCCGAGAGCGGTAAGAGCAAGGGACAGTTCTATACTCCTGCAGAGGTGAGCCGTGTGATGGCAAAGTTACTTCGTATCGACGAACTTGACCGTGCTGAGCATACCATCTATGACCCCACCTGTGGTTCTGGTTCTTTGTTGCTTCGTGCCTTGGCAGAAGCCAGCAATCCACGTGTGTCTATCTTCGGACAGGAGAAGGACAGCAGCACGGCGGCATTGGCTAAGCTGAACATGTTGCTTCATGGTATCAGCAGTGCCGACATCAAGGTGGGCGACACTTTGGCCGACCCGCAATTTAAGCAATATGGCATGGTCAGCACTTTCGATGTTTGCGTAGCCAATCCACCTTTCTCCATGAAGAACTGGCTGGCGTCGGATATGGAGAACGACCAGTATAACCGATGGACAGCCAATCTGTTGCCACCTGCCAAGTGTGGCGACTATGCTTTTCTACTCCACCTCATTGCCTCGATGAAGACAGACGAAGGCCGTGGTGCTTGCATCCTGCCTCATGGTGTTCTTTTCCGTGGCAATGCTGAGTACGACATCCGCAAACATATCGTCAAGAAGCACTATATCAAGGGAATCATCGGACTGCCGCCAAACATCTTCTTTGGCACAGGTATTCCTGCTTCCATCATCATCATCGATAAAAAGGACAAGGACAGTCGTAAGGGTATCTTCTTCATAGATGCAAAGGATGGCTTCAAAAAGGATGGAGCAAAGAACCGTCTTCGTGAGCAGGACATCAAGCGTATTGTGGATGCGTGGAATGCGCAAGAAAAGAAAGACCATTACTGCAGACTGGTGAAATGGGACGAGATTGAGAGCAACGACTACAATCTGAACATTCCCCGATACATACAGCCAAAAGACACTGAGATTCAGCATGACATCGAGGCTCATTTGCATGGCGGACTTCCTGCCCATGATGTGGACGGGATGCAAACGTACTGGAATGCCTGTCCTTCACTGAAGGTCAGTCTGTTCAACATCGAGGCAAACGGTTACTACAACCTTAAGCCAGCAAAGGCAGATATTGCTCAGTCAATAGAGAAAGATCCTTCTTACGTCTCGCAAAACGAGCGATTCTCTGCGCTCCTGAATGAGTGGAAAGCGGAGATTATGCCACTGATGAAAGCCGTCGGTCAGGGCGCACGTCCCAAGGAACTGATTACCGACTGGTCGGAATCACTTCTGATCAAGGCAAAAGACCACAGCGGACTGGTGGATGCTTACGAAGTCTATGATGTATTGCTCAACTACTGGGCAGACGTGATGCAGGATGACTGCTATATGATTGCTAACGATGGGTGGACATTCCCAGAAGTGCGAGCTACAAAGTCGGGCAAAGGTGACAAGAAGAAGGCTATCATGTACGACGAGATAGTTTGCGACCTTGTGCCTGTCAATATCGTTCTTGCAGAGTATTTTACCACTGAGACAGCCGAGATTGCTGAATTGTCGTCTTCTATAGAGAGCCTACAACAGGAATTGTCCGACCTCGTGGAGTCGAATACTGGAGTATTCCGTTTCAACGATGACGACGACGAGGACAAGCCTGTCAATGTGAAGATTGCTGACGTAAAGAAAGCCATCAAGAATGCAAAGACGGATGGCACCAGCAAGGAGGATTTAGAAATCCTGAAACTTTGGGAATCTACTTATACGAAGAAGGAAGGGTATGTTTCCCAATGGAAGCAGAAGCGAACCGAACTCACAGAGGCAGTTGTGGCGAAATATGCAGCCCTGACAGAGGATGAAATCAAGATGCTTGTGGTAGAACGCAAGTGGCTGGCGAGTGTTGTCGGTGGTTGCGAAGCCTTGATGCAAAACGTCACACACCAGATTGCAAGCGATGTAACCACCCTTTTCGAGCGTTATGAGTTGACATTGGGGGCAACCGAGAGCAAAGTGAACGATTTGGAGCAGGAGGTACTTCGCTCACTCAAAGAAATGGGATTCACCTTATAAAACGTGTTTTTTATATGGACAAGAAAAAAGTAAACCATACAGAAATATCTGTTCTATATAACTTGCCAGATAATTGGGCAGAAGAGACGGCGTTTTCATTCGAGCATCTGTCAGAACTGGTGTTACAGCTGCACGATTCCGCCTATTCGGCAACCGTGAAGGCGATAAACCGCTTTGCCACGATAAGAAACTATGTCATTGGATTCTATATTGTGGAATATGAACAGCATGGCAATGACCGCGCCAAGTATGGCGACCGACTGCTGAAGCGTTTGGCAGAGACGGTAAACAAGAGGGGAATCAATGAAACAATACTTTATAGTTGCCGTAAATTCTATCTCATCTATCCCCAAATATATAGTTATTTGACGGGAAACATTTATGCGACTGCGTCGCATAAATCTGTGATTTCCCCGACAGCGTCGGGAAAATCTTTAGCAATTTCCCCGACAGCGTCGGAGAAATTGGAGATAAGTCCGACGGCATCGGACAAATTCATCTCTCCGGCTGATAAGCTCATCTCACAACTTTCTTTCTCACACCTTGTGGAGATAATGACCGTTGGCGACCCATTGGCTCGTTTCTTCTACGAGACAGAGTGCATCCGCTGTTGTTGGAGCGTAAAGGAACTGCGCAGACAGATTTCATCGAACCTATATTTCCGTGCAGGTGTAAGCAAAAATCCCCAATTGCTGATAGACAGGACGGAGAAAAACAGTTTGCCAGCATTAACCATCAGGGATCCGTTCTCGTTTGAGTTTCTTGGCTTACGTCCTGAAGCATTTACAGAAAACGATTTGGAAAATGCCCTGATAACGCATCTTCAAGAATTTTTGCTCGAAATGGGCAAGGGATTTTGTTTTGAGGCACGGCAGAAACGGATGATTATCGACGATGAATACTACTTTGCCGACTTGGTGTTCTACAATCGTATCCTGCACTGCAATGTCATCATCGAACTGAAAGATGACGAGTTCCGCCATGCCGACCTCAGTCAGCTCAATGCCTACGTCTCATATTTCAGAGAGAATGAAATGAACCCTGGGGATAACCCTCCTGTGGGCATACTGCTTTGCACTCGCAAAGGCGACAAGATGGTGGAGTATGCTTTGGCTGGCATGGACAACAACTTGTTTGTCTCCACCTATATGCTTTCGCTGCCCGACAAGAAAACTCTTCAAGACTTTCTGTTAAAAGAGATTAGCAAATGATAGAAACAAGATTCAAAGATACAGAGGTTGGGAGGATTCCTGAGGATTGGGAGGTAAATACAATTGGGGAAATCTCAGATGTAAAAACAGGTCCCTTTGGGTCTGCATTACATTCTGATGATTATGTATTAAATGGTGTACCCATAATTACTGTTGAGCATATCGGTCATATTGATATAAACATAAGTAATGGTGTTCCTAAAGTTGGGAAAAGCGATTACCATAGACTCAATTCGTATGTGCTAAAGAAGAATGACTTGGTATTCAGTAGGGTTGGTTCCGTTGACAGATGTAGCTACGTTTCTGAGAATGAAGATGGATGGCTCTTTTCTGGGCGTTTATTACGTGTTCGCCTAAAGCGGAACATAGATTCATTATACTTGACTTACCATCTACAAACAGATGAAGCAAAAAAAAGAGTAGTATCTGTAGCTGTCGGCCTTGCAATGCCTTCAATTAACACAAAAATATTAAGTGGTGTGTCAGTTGTAATTCCGAAAGACAAATCTGAGCAAACACGTATCGCCACAGCTCTTTCCAATATTGATGCCCTAATCTCAGAACTGGGCAAACTGATAGAGAAGAAACGTGCCATCAAGCAAGGTGCCATGCAGCAACTCCTTACAGGTAAGAAACGCCTAAAAGGATTCTCAGAGCCATGGGTGGAAAAGAAGTTGGGAGAGATATTGCAATATGAACAACCAACAAAGTATTTAGTATCTTCAACAGATTATTCAGACAATGGGGTTCCTGTATTAACAGCTGGTAAAACTTTTATTTTGGGATATACAAATGACCCAAATGGAATATACAACAATCTGCCAGTAATCATCTTTGATGATTTCGTGACAGAATCAAAATATGTTGATTTCCCTTTCAAGGCTAAGTCTTCTGCAATGAAGATGTTGACATTAAGAAATGAAGAAAACAATCTTCGATTTGTTTTTGAAATCATGCAGATGATAGACTTTCCGATGACCGACCATAAGCGATGGTGGATTGGAGAGTACTCTAACATTATAGTGAAAGCACCTTTATTAGATGAACAGAATGCCATCGCCTCTGTCCTCACCTCGATGGATAACGAAATCTCTGCTCTCGAAGCCAAGAAAGCGAAATACGAGCAGATAAAGCAAGGCATGATGCAGCAGTTACTAACTGGTAAAATAAGACTGGTGGAAACTGCGGTCAAGACTAAAGCCACATCTGCAAATGTCCATTTCCGAAGAAGCGTTTTAGCGGCAGAGATTGCTGACAGACTGTGCGAGGAACCAACCTTCGGTCATGTTAAGATGGAGAAGATGCTGTTCCTCACAGAACGTCTTTGTCATATAGACATAGGCTCACACTATCACAGAGATGCGGCAGGTCCTTATGACAACCGCGCCCTACGCTCCATTGATAGTCAGTTGAGAAAGCAGAAGTGGTTTGATGTGAAGCGGACAGAGAAAGGGAACAGATATGTGCCAATGCAGAACTGCGGCAAGCATAAAACGTATTTTGACAAATACTATTCTACCGTTTTGCCCACATTCGAAAAAATTATTGATACGTTCAAGACGCAAAACACAGAGCGTTGTGAAATCGTTGCCACGCTCTATAGCGCATGGGAAGATTTGCTGCATAGTAACAAACCTTTCACAGATGCCGACATCGTGAATGAGGTGCTGAACAACTGGCATGAATCAAAGAAGCGTATATCAAAAGAACGTTGGTTATCAGCCATCCAGTGGATGCGTGAGAACGGTTTTGCACCTGATTATAAAAACAACTAATTATCTAAAAATATGAATTCAGTCAATAGTATTCCCACTCCATTGGACGTTATGAGAGACGGCCAGGAATTTGAATGTCTTGTAGGACATCAATTTGCTCCCAACCTTAATTTTGTTGCCGAACTTAGACGCAGTATTGCCGAAATGGAGGCAATTAGAAAGAAGTATGTGCTTTGTTATGTTGCCAATGTCGTTAGAGGTGGTATAAACAATGCCATTGATAATTCTGATGATTTGCCATTTAATGAAATGGTCAACTCCGTACCTGCTGATGTAAGAGAGGTAGATGTGGTACTCGTTACACCAGGCGGATTGGCCAATCAGGTAAACAACTTTGTGACAGCACTCCGTCCTCGTTTTGAGAAAGTAAACTTTATTCTGCTTAATATGGCTATGAGTGCTGGAACAATCTTCATTATGTCTGGCGATGAGATAATCATGTCAAAGCAATCAAAGTTCGGTCCCATTGACCCGCAAATACCTAACCGAGAAGGCAGATTTGTTCCAGCCCAATCCATTTTGTTGGCATTAGATGATATTCAAAAACGTGGGGAGGAAAAGATAAAACAACACATGCAACCCGATTGGACAGATGTTCAATTGTTGCGAAATATTGACCTTCGGGATATAGGAATGGCTCAAAGTGCCAGCAAATATTCAACGGATATGGTCAAGGACTATCTGATTAATTATAAGTTTAAGACTTGGATGATACATTCTTCGTCTGGTATAGATGTAACAGAAGAAGACAAAAAGAACCGTGCTGACGAAATAGCCAGTTTGCTTTGTAAGCATAGTGAATGGAAGAGTCATGGACATGCTATTAACAGAGATGTAGCATGGAATAAATGTAGATTGAAAATTACGCATTCGGAATCCATAGATGGTTTAGACCGCGCTATGAGACGGATGTGGGCTTTATTCTATTGGTTGTTCGAGAATACGCCAATGGCTAAAATCTTCTTGTCTCAACACTATTGTATCATTAGAAATGCGGCTACGAATGTTCCAATGCAAATGCCCAGATAACCATGAAGAATCTAAAAGACACTTTACATGAAGTTGGCTTTTCCAATGAACTAATTGATGCTATTAGTGCAACACCACAATTGGAAAGTCAGGAAAACAATGTCGATGACATCTGTTATCTGGCATTTGAGAATGATACAACAAGTTCTACAGAGATAAATATGAACGATAATTCTAATACGTTCAACTATTACGGGAATGAAATCAAATAAAGCATAAGATCATGATTCAAAGCGTTAATAAATATCATATATACGAGATTCTTTCATCGGATGGTAATTTCTATTATACTATCCCTAAGTATCAACGCGAGTATACCTGGAGTTATCGTGAGTGGGAGGCTCTTTACGATGACATAAGCGAAAATAACGACGAGTATTTTATTGGGTCTATCATATGTATTCCTTTGGGAGATGCGATTAATCCTTATTTGGAAGTGATAGATGGCCAGCAGCGTCTAACAACCATCAGTTTGTTCTTGACAGCCATCTATACTCGTTTGAAGGAACATAGAGAAGATTTGAGCGAAGATGACGAAGATGTTTTGCCATCACTTAGGAAATCCTTGAAAAGCAAGAATTCTCCAAATGAGATGAAGTTGGTACCGCAGATACAGAATTTCAACAAGGATGACTTTGACCACTTGATGAATGAGACAGGACTGCGAAAGGCTTCTGCTCCTAAGCATCCATATTATCCAATGAGAAAGATTGCCCGTTGCTTCACCTATTTTCTTAAACGCATTGATAAGGAGATGGAAGGCATGGATGGTAATAATGCTGTCAATTTCTTGTTGGGCAAGTATAATAAGGTGAAGCAAGCCATGCTTGTAAAGATAGAGGTGTCTACTCATTCCGACGCGTATGTGTTGTTTGAGTCGCTGAATAACCGTGGAACTCCTTTGACTGCAATCGACTTGATGAAGAATCTCATCATGGCTCGGGCAGAAAGTAATAATCTTACTATTGACGACTGCTTCAATCGTTGGCAGATGCTACTTGGCAACCTATCCGATGACTACGGAATACAGGAGCGCTTCTTCCGCCAGTATTACAATGCTTTCAAGCATCGTTTGAATGAGCCTTTCCAGAGTGACAACGACCGAAAGAAGGACCCATTGGGCGTTATGGCCACTCGCTCCAATTTACTTAATATCTTCGAGAGCCTTATTAATAAAAACTTATCTTCATTCCTGGAGGATATTTTGTGCTGTGGACAGATTTATTCTTGGCTCATTCTGCAAGATTCCACGGAGATGACTTATCGCAAAGCATTGGAAGACCTCGATCACATTCAAGGCGCACCGTCTTACCTACTTCTCATGTACTTAATGAGAAATAAGGAAGAACTTAATGTTACTGAGGAACAAATCAATCAGCTTATCCGATTGCTTGCTAAATATTTCGTTCGCAGAAATATTACTGACTATCCCAACACACGCGATTTAACACGCATCTTCATGGATATTATCAGTAAAATAGAAGAGTTACATTCTGTTGGTAATGATGTCATGTCGTTGATTGTTGATGTACTGAGTACACCTACCAATTGTGCTTCTGACGAGCAGTTCCGCCGCAGTTTAGAGGGCGATGTATATAAGGATAATGTGGGAGCAACGCGCTACATCCTATGCAAACTTGCAGAATCGGCCATGACACAAGAAACGTGGACAGACCTTTGGAGACGCACAGACAAGAAGGTCTTTGTTTGGACAATTGAACATATTTTCCCTGAAGGCGAAAACATCCCTCAATGCTGGGTTGATATGATAGCAGGTGGCAACAGACAGTTAGCTAATAAATATCTTGAAGAATATACTCACAAGATAGGTAATCTTACTGTTACGGGTTATAATAGTACACTTGGAAACAAATCGTTCGAAGAAAAACGTGATCGCAAGAGCAAAGACGGCCAACGGTTCATCGGCTACAAGAATGGTCTGGAGATTAATCGAGAAATAGCAACTAAGGACAAATGGACGATTGAGGACATCAAAACTCGCACTACAGCTTTGGTTGATGAGCTGATGAAAGTATATGAATTTCCAGGAGAATAATTTCTACAATAAGAATGAAACATGGAAAAAGAAGTAGTTTTACAAAGGCTTTCATATATCAAGTATCTTTACTTTAAAGGAGAAGAGCAAGCACGACAAGCAGAAGTCGTGGCAGGCTTCTCCATTCTTGCTTTTCATGATGCTATTGAAATGTTCCTCATGCTTATGTATGAGCATCTAGATTGTGGTAATGACAAGAACTATAAGACCATTGATGATTGTCAGAAAAACGGCCTACACCCACAACACTCGGCGAACCCAAACTGGGTGTTGCGGGTGTAGACAATAAATATTATTGGCTATCCATATAAGATTTCCGTTTCAAGAATGGAATTCCATGCGCCACCAAGTTTCTAAAAGTTACTACGTTGATTGGAAAAATTCTAATGGTCAGAAATAAAATTCTGATGGTCAAAATTTTGCTAATCAGCATCAGTATTACGAAACAAAGCCTATATAAAATAAGGTATAGGGTGGGGCGGAAGGCCAGAAAATGGGGAAAAGAAAAGTTTTTATGAAAAAAGTTCCGAAAAGTTTTGGTGGTTCCGAAAAAAGTCGTACCTTTGCATCCGCAATCGAGAGAGATGCACCTCGCTTAGGGGTTTTAGAGGCGGAAATAGCTCAGTTGGTAGAGCACAACCTTGCCAAGGTTGGGGTCGCGGGTCCGAGTCCCGTTTTCCGCTCAACATGTTGAATGAAAAAGAGCGTTATGAGATTGGCTCATAATGAAAATGCCCAGGTGGCGGAATTGGTAGACGCGCACGTTTCAGGTGCGTGTGCCGCGAGGCGTGCAGGTTCGAGTCCTGTTCTGGGCACTCTTTTTGATCAATGTGTAAACAAAGTAACATGTTGGAGAGGTGGCGGAATTGGTAGACTCGCTACTTTGAGG
>JAFTGB010000061.1 GCA_017458125.1 Prevotella sp. | reverse complement strand
CCTGAATGACACAATGTGAAGGTATGAAGGTAGGTTTTTCAACTTTTATTATAGAAATTATTTACCCCCGACCTAAATGTTTTCCTATATATAAAGTTTAATATTCTACCTTCATACCTTCACAAACGAGTCGGACAAGCAGGCAAAACATGATGTTTAGACCCTCTAAACATGATACTAAGACACTGAAAACATGATACTTGCAAGCCGAAAGCAGCGCAGGGAAATATAATAATGTTGAGTGTTGAATGTTGAATGTTGGGGGTGGTTGATAATTCGCAGGTAAATATAATATATTCGTCGATGAAATCAACCACCCCCAGCCCCTCCTTGCCAAGGAGGGGAGTTAGCCCATTTGAAGTGAACCCCGAAAGTTAGACAAAAAACTTTCGGGGTTCACTTCAATTTTGATACGCCCTTATTGGTGAACGTAAGTTTAGTCGTTGTCGGGGCGCTGGCCACGGGGACCACGGTGACCGCGACGGTGCTGTTGCTGGTAGCTCTTGTACTGGTCGTCGGTGAGGATTTGCTTGAGCTTGGCGTCATACTCCTTGCGCTTGGCCCGGTGCTGCTTCATCTCCTGCTTCTGGGCATCGGTCAGCTCGGGACGCTTGCCGTCGCGCTTGCCGTCCTGGGCTGAGGCTTCAGTGTTGGCATCGGTCTTCTTCTTGAAGTCGCCCTTCTTCTTGTCGCCTTTCTTGAAGTCGCCCTTGGGGGGACGCTGGCCGCGGAAGCCGGGGCCGCCGAGTACCTGTTCGTACTCCTTGTTGAGGGCTTGCACCTTGGTCTTCTGGGCATCGGTGAGGTTGAGGTCCTTGGCCATACGTGTGGTCATCTCCTCGGGCGTGGGCTTCTTGAAGGCCTTGCGTTCCTTGTTGTTGTCACTCTGTTGTGCCACTGCTGCCGTCATGGCGAGGAGGGCTACCATGGTCATTACAATCTTTTTCATACCTTTGTTGTTTTTAAATTTCGTTTTTGTTATGTTGTTGTTTGTCTTGACTGACACTCTTAAGACGCTACAAAGGTAAGAAAAGTTTAACCGTTGGCAGAATGATTTCAGCCAACGGTTCATTTCGTTCAGCGAACGGCGTTATTTGCGCAGTGCAATGTTGTAGTTGAAGTAACGCTGGTCGCCGGTGATGTCCTGCACGACGCGGACGAAGGGCGGGAAGTTGACCTCCTCCTGTTCGGCAATGCCCTTGGCCTGCAGGATCATGAGGTCGCTGACAGGCTCGTGGAAGGTGTCGAGCTCGAAATACTGCCCGTGCCAGATGAAGCTGCGCCGCGTCTTGCGTATGGTGGAGCGGTAGGGGTCGGCCTGCTGTAGCAGCGACTCATAGAGGGCGTTGGAGACGTGACGCTCGGTCTCGATGACCTCGGTGGGTGTGACGTGCTTCTGCGTCTTGTGGATGTTGGCCACCTCGCCCTGCCAGCTGCGCCGGCGCAGACGTACCACACAGTCGGGCTCGGCAACGAGGTAGGTCTGTGTGATTTCGCTTTCGATGCAGTCGGGCAGTTCTCCAGTGACTTCCACGATGTAGACGCGCTCGCGGGTGAGCAAGTGCGGCAGTCCGAGGACGTTGCTGATTTCGGTGATGACGTGGTTGAGCTTAGTCTCGAAGTCGTCGTGATTGTCGATGACGCGCTGGTGGGGATGGCCGGTCCAGGCCCGCCGCACCTTCTGGTCCAGCTCGCAGGCCATGCGCAGTCCCTCCTCGTTGGCCTGCTCGTAGCGTGCGGCATTGGTGTCAACGGTATAGAACTGTTCGGCGCCGTCGGCAGCGGTCACCAAGTGGAGCACGGCATCGTAGCGCTGCCGCAGCTGGTTGGTGGCAGTGTGACAGCGGTGGCAGATGTCGTCCCACATGTCGGGTGAGATGTATGCCGAAATGTCCATGGTGCCACGGTCGCAGACAACGATTGCGGGCTTGGTGCAGGTGGCTGCCATACGCATAAAAGCATCCTCCAAGGCCAGCTGCGTCTGCAGGATGGCCAGCTCGCCCTCGTAGTAGAGCTTCGGGTTCTTGGTGAGATAGCTCCAGCCGCCAAGACTGAACATTGTCGGCACTTCGGGGACGGTGAACACCTTGAAGCCGAGGTTGGAGAAATGGTCGACAATGCGGACCAGTGCAGTCGTCTTGCCTGCACATGGTCCGCCTGTCAGTACGATACGCTTAATGTCGCCCATTTACTCTTCGTCCAAAAGAATCTTCATCATCTCTACAGCAGCCTTGGCCACGCTGGTGCCAGGGCCGAAGATGGCAGCGACACCGGCCTTGTAGAGGAAGTCGTAGTCCTGAGCGGGGATGACGCCGCCGGCGATGACCATGATGTCCTCACGTCCGAGCTTCTTCAGCTCCTCGATGAGCTGGGGGATGAGCGTCTTGTGACCGGCAGCTAACGATGAGGCACCGACACAGTGGACATCGTTCTCGACAGCCTCACGGGCAGCCTCGGCGGGAGTCTGGAACAGCGGTCCCATGTCGACGTCGAAGCCACAGTCGGCGTAACCTGTTGCCACTACCTTCGCACCACGGTCGTGACCGTCCTGTCCCATCTTGGCAATGAAGATACGCGGACGGCGACCTTCCTTCTTCGCGAACTCGTCGGTCAGCTTGCAAGCCAACTCGAAGTCGCTGTCGTTCTTTGATTCTGAGCTATACACGCCTGAAATTGTTCTGATTACTGCTTTATAACGGCCTACGATGGCTTCGCAGGCATCACTGATTTCGCCTAAGGTGCAACGCAGCTGGGCGGCCTTGACGGCCAGGTCCAGAAGGTTGTTCTCCGACTTGCGGCCTTCCTTGAAGTCGCGCACACAGTCGGTGATGGCTTTGAGGGCTGCCTGGCAGGCAGCCTCGTCGCGGCTCGCGCGTACCTTTTTAAGACTCTCCTCCTGCTGCTTGCGCACGGCGGTGTTGTCGACCTCAAGGATGTCGATGGGGTCTTCGTGCTCCAAACGGTACTTGTTGGTGCCGACGATGGTCTGCACGCCCGAGTCGATGCGGGCCTGCGTGCGGGCAGCAGCCTCCTCGATGCGCATCTTGGGCAGACCGGTCTCGATGGCCTTAGCCATGCCGCCGAGTTTCTCAATCTCCTGAATGTGCTCCCAAGCCTTGTGCACCAGTTCGTTGGTCAGCGTCTCCACGTAATAGGAGCCAGCCCACGGGTCAATCTGCTTGCAAACCTTGGTCTCGTTCTGGATATAAATCTGGGTGTTGCGGGCGATACGGGCAGAGAAGTCGGTAGGCAGGGCGATAGCCTCATCCAGGGCATTGGTGTGCAGCGACTGGGTGTGACCTAAGACGGCAGCCATGGCCTCGATGCAGGTACGGCCTACGTTGTTGAAGGGGTCCTGCTCGGTGAGTGACCAGCCGGAGGTCTGCGAGTGGGTACGCAGGGCCAGCGACTTGGGGTTCTTGGCGCCGAAGGACTTCACAATCTTGGCCCACAGCAGACGGCCTGCACGCATCTTGGCAATCTCCATGAAGTGGTTCATGCCGATAGCCCAGAAGAACGACAGGCGCGGAGCGAAGGCATCGACGTCGATGCCGGCGTTGACACCTGTGCGCAGGTAGTCCATACCGTCGGCCAAGGTGTAGGCCAACTCGATGTCGGCAGTAGCACCAGCCTCCTGCATGTGGTAGCCAGAGATGGAGATGGAGTTGAACTTAGGCATCTTCTGCGAGGTGTACTCGAAGATATCAGCAATGATCTTCATCGAGAATGCGGGGGGATAGATGTAGGTGTTGCGCACCATGAACTCCTTCAGAATATCGTTCTGGATGGTACCCGCCATCTCTTCCAACTGGGCACCCTGCTCCAGACCAGCCACGATGTAGAAGGCCAGAATGGGCAGCACGGCACCGTTCATGGTCATCGACACGGACATCTTGTTCAAGGGGATACCCGAGAAGAGCACTTTCATGTTCTCTTCGTTGCAGATGCTTACACCAGCCTTACCCACGTCGCCAACCACACGGGCGTTGTCGGGGTCGTAGCCACGGTGTGTAGGCAGGTCGAAGGCCACGGAAAGGCCCTTCTGACCTGAAGCCAGGTTACGGCGATAGAAAGCATTCGACTCCTCGGCGGTAGAGAATCCGGCATACTGACGGATGGTCCACGGACGGAAGGGATACATCATCGAGTACGGGCCACGCAGGTAGGGCGGAATGCCGGCTGTAAAGTCGAGATGCTCCATATCTTCCAAATCTTCTTTTGTATATACAGGACGCACATCAATATGCTCTGGTGTATGCCAGTTAGCCTCGATATGGTTGTCCTTAATCCACTTGGCACCATCTTGAGCATGAATGCCAGCATAGATATCTATTTTACTAAAATCTTTTCTCATCTTCTTTATTTACTATTTGACGATTTACTATTTACTATTTATTTACGATTTTTTTGATTTAGCTATTTCATCCGAAGTCAATCTTGTCTTTGTTGTGACTATCGATTTAGCAATGATATTCAGTAACTCACAGCATTCTTGATGGAGGGGTTTCATGCGTGACTCTTTTACCATCTCACTGCGCATGATAATCTCAAGCCAGTGACAAGTTTCGTCAAGTTCTTCTTCTACCATTTTTAACTTGTTGATAAAATCTTTGTCGGATTTTGCCAGACATGCTGCACGATAGTTGGCAGAAGGAGAAGTACCAGAGCGGACTATCTGTCGCGCGATAGCCAATCCCGATACCGTCTGAGGCATCGCATCAACCATTTTCACGATTCTAACTGCAAAAACAGTCATCCTCTCACGCAATTCTTCCTTGGTCATAAATAATTAAATAGCCAAATCGAAAATAAATCGTAAATAGTAAATAGTAAAATCGTAAATTAAATACCTAACTTAGCATTATACTCTTTGAGGGTTTCCAGAACGTTGCAGCGGACGTGGATGAAGTTCTCGATGCCGGCGGCTTTGAGGTCGTCCATGCAGGCGGGAGCACCGGCGACGACAAACATGGCGCGACCGTTCAGGTAGTTGAAAGCCGGTATGGCGTACTCGGCATATTCGTCGTCGGAAGAGCAGATGACCACGATGTCAGCCTTGGCCTCAAGGGCAGCGTCGACACCTTCTTCGACGGTCTTGAAGCCGAGGTTGTCGATGACCTTGTAGCCTGCACAGGCCAGGAAGTTGCACGAGAACTGTGCACGAGCCTGACGCATGGCCAGGTTGCCGATGGTCAGCATGAATGCTGTGGGCACGCGCGTCTCCTCAGTATGGATGCGCAGGTCCTCGAAGTCGGCAGCCAGACGGGTGGTCTCCAGCTTCTTGAAGGGTGCCTCGCAGTCGCCGCCATGACAGCAGCACTTACCTGCTACGGCACGCTTGCCATCGCTCTTTTCCGTAAAGTTCGGGAACTGGTTGGTGCCAAGGATGAACTCCTTGCGCTTGGCGGCATCGCCATGACGCTTCTGGTTGGTGGCATTGATGTCGTCCTGTACGATGCCTTTCTTGACAGCCTCTAAGAAGCCACCTTCGTCCTCCATCTTGAGGAAGAGTTTCCAAGCCTCCTGAGCCAGGGCATCGGTGAGGTGCTCAATGTAGTAGGAGCCTGCCGAGGGGTCAACAATGCGGTCGAAGTGGCTCTCCTCCTTGATGAGCAACTGCTGGTTGCGGGCGATGCGCTCTGAGAAGTCAGTCGCTTTCTCGTAAGGAGCGTCGAACGGTGTGACCACCATGGAGTGTACGCCGCCAAGAGCTGCCGACATAGCCTCGGTCTGTGAGCGCAACAGGTTGACATAGGAGTCGAACACCGTCTGGTTGTAGGTAGATGTAGTGGCGTTGACGCACATCTTGCATGCACAATCGCACTTGGGCTCATACTGCTTGACGATTTGGGCCCACAGCAGACGAGCGGCACGGAACTTGGCAATCTCCATGAAGTAGTTCTCAGAGACACCCATATAGAACTTCATCTGACGGGCGGCGAGGTCAGCATCGATGCCGGCATCGACCAGCTGCTGCAGGTACTCGTTGCCCCAGCTGAGGGCGTAACCCAACTCCTGCACGATGTAGGCACCGGCATTGTTAAGCGTCTCGGTGTGGACGGTCATCACGTGAGCCTTGGGATAGTCCTTGAGCAGCTGCACTATCTGGGGACCGTCGGCCAGGCGTGCCGTCATGTCCTTGCCTTTGAGCAGCATGTTTTCGATAGGGTCAAAGCCCACAGTGAACGAGAGTTTCTGCTTGTCGAAGCCCTTGCACGTGAAATAGGCGTCGATGAGTTCGGCCAGCAAGAGGGCGTGACAGGGACAGGTACGGAAGTTGAGGTCGACGATCTCGCAGTAGATACCCTCCAACAGCGTGTCGATGACCTCTGCCGTCACCATGCTCTTTGGGATACGGAAACCCAGCGAGTCGACACCCTTGTTCAGAATGTCGAGTGCCTTGGCGTTGGCTTCCTTGGCGGCAGACTGAGCATCCTCCGAAGCATTCAGGGCAATGTTCTGACGGACATACCACTGGTTGGAGTCCTTCTTGTTGCCACGTACAAAGGGGAACTCGCCCGGCAGGGAGTCGGGCGTCTTGAGACTGGCCAGGTCTTCCCGGCGATAGAAGGGCTGCACGTTGAAGCCCTCGTTGGTTCTCCAGACGAGTCGTTTCTGGAAGTCGGCCCCTTTCAGGTCCACTTCAATCTTGTCCAACCACTCCTGTGTGGTTGGCGCTTGAAACTCGGTGAAGAGTTTTTCTTTGTTTGCCATACGATTTAATGATTATAATATAAGTTTCTCAGTTTTAGCTTACAAAGGTAATAAATAAATCCGAACTATCGAAGTTTTTAATAATTATTACGTTATTATGAAAAATAATTGCACAAAAGTTATTGGATTGCGCAATTATTTTGTAACTTTGCAGCCAAATTATGCGATAGTATTTATGGAATCCTTTCAATGGCTAAAAGACTTATTCACCGCGACGGACTCGGTGGCTCATATAGCATTGCTGTATGCCATCGTCATTGCCGCTGGTGTCTACATGGGTAAAATCAAGATTGGCGGCATCTCGTTAGGTGTAACTTTCGTCCTGTTTGCCGGCATCGTGGCCGGACACTTCGGGTTTACCGCTCCGACGCCCATCCTGACGTTTATCCAAGACTTCGGACTCATCCTCTTTGTGTTTATGATCGGTATGCAGGTTGGTCCGGGCTTCTTCGAGAGCTTCGGCAAAGCCGGCATCAAGCTGAACGGCCTTGCTGCCACAGCCATCGTGCTGAACATCCTGGTGATGTTTGCCTGCTACTTCATCTTCTTCGACACGTCGAACGTGACGAACCTGCCCATGATGGTAGGTACGCTGTACGGTGCCGTGACGAACACCCCCGGACTTGGTGCTGCCAACGAGGCTTTGGGCACCGTCTTCGGCATAGGCAAGGCTCCCCACATAGCCTCAGCCTACGCCTGCGCCTACCCGTTGGGTGTGTTAGGCATCATCGGTGCTACTATATTAATAAGGTATATATGCAGCATCAGCATGGACAAGGAGGAGGAAGCACTGACGGCTCTTGACGAGACCAACACGAACAAGAAACCGTACAAGATGCACTTAGAGGTGACTAACAAATACCTGGAGGGCAAGACGCTGCTGCAGGTACACAACTTCCTGAACCGAGACTTCGTGGTGTCGCGTCTGGTGCACCAAGGCGAGCTGTGCATCCCCAACCGCGACACCGTCTTCCACCTGGGCGACCAGATGCTGATAGTCTGTGCCGAGGCCGACCAGGAGGCCATCATGGCCTTCATCGGTCCGAAACTTGACATCGACTTCGAGCAGAGCGACCAGCCTTTAGTGTCGAAGCGCATACTCATCACCAACCCCAGCATCAACGGCAAGTCGTTAGGTTCCATGCACTTCTCCAGTGTCTATGGTGTCAACGTGACCCGAGTCACCCGTCAGGGTATGGACATCTTTGCCACCCCCACCCTGCCCCTACAGGTCGGCGACCGCGTGATGGTGGTCGGCCCGGAGGATGCCGTAGACCGTGTGGCCAACAAGATGGGTAACAGCATCCGCCGTCTGAATGCTCCTAACATTGCCACTATTTTCGTGGGCATCATCATCGGTATCATCTTCGGTTCGCTGCCCATTGCCATTCCCGGCATGCCGGTACCCATGAAGCTCGGTATTGCCGGTGGCCCGCTGATTATCGCCATTCTGATAGGCCGCTATGGCTACAAGATGCACTTGGTGACCTACACCACCACGTCGGCCAACATGATGCTGCGCGAGATTGGTCTGGTGCTGTTCTTGGCATCGGTGGGCATCAAGGCTGGCTCCAACTTCTTCGAGACAGTAGTGGACGGTGACGGACTGCTCTACGTGCTGACGGGTTTCCTCATCACGGTCATCCCCATCCTCATCGTTGGTCCCATAGCCCGACTGAAATACAAGTTCAACTACTTCACCATCATGGGTATGATAGCCGGTACATATACCGACCCGCCCGCACTGGCCTATGCCAACAGCGTATGCTCGAAGGAGGCTCCCGCCGTGGGTTACTCTACGGTGTACCCGCTCAGCATGTTCCTGCGCATCTTCACGGCACAGATTGTGGTGCTGTTCTTCTGCGGGTGAGACAGTTGTAACAGAATAACATCATATAATACAGAATAAACTACAGCAAATGAAAAAAATCGTTCTCCTGTCAGGCTTGCTGTTTGCAATCGCCTCACAGCCTATGATGGCACAAATAGATGCCAGCATCAAGCTGAACGAGGTGATGACCGACAACAAGACGAGCCTGATTGACGAATACGGAGCAAGGCATGCGTGGGTGGAGATAGCCAACATCTCGCACTCGACATACAACATCCGTGGCATGTACCTGACCACCGACCGCTCCGTGCTCGACAAAAAGATGAGCGTCCCTGAGCGAGTGAAGCGCATGAGCCAGATACCCAATGGCGATGTACGCACGAACCTCAGCGCCCGTCAGCTCATCGTGTTTCAGTTAGGCAGCCAGCCCGCCCAGGGAGCACTGCACCTGTCCGTACCTGTCAATAGCGACAAGCCCACATGGATTGCGCTCTACAACGGCAATGCCACCCAGCTGATAGACTCCGTTACCGTTCCTGTGCTTCAGGCCGACCAGTCGTTTGCCCGCATCGCCAACAACGGCAACAAGGCTGACTGGGAGGTAAAGTCGGCCGACCGCGTGACACCGGGCATTCAGAACCAGACAACAGTGAGTGAGTCGAAGGTGGCTAAGTTCAAGCGAGAAGACCCCTACGGTTTCGGCATGGCACTGATGGCCATGGGCATTGTCTTCTTCTGTCTGGCCCTGTTGTGGGTGTTCTTCACCCTCTTCGGCATGTTCATGCGTCACCAGGAGATGGCCAAGAAGGTCATCAACCAGCAACCCATCAAGCCTATCACACTGACGGTCGAGAAAACCATTGAGGTGGGCCACAAGACGGGTGTCATCCTGAAGGACGGATTAGAGTCGAAAGGTATTGACCGCGAGGTATATATGGCCGTCATCGGTCTGGCCCTCCGCCAGTATGAGGACGATATCCACGACGTGGAGAGCGGCATCATCACCATTAAGCCCAAGGACACCGACTGGGATGATGAATACAGCCAGATGACGCATCTGCACGAGGCATTCATTCCGTCCAGCCACAACGCCCCGTCCATACCCACAACACCACAACTGCACTAAGGTCTGTTAACTACCACTAAATTCCCAACAAGCATGAAAAAATATCAGTATAAAGTACAAGGCGTAGACTACGAAGTAGAAATCGCTGAAGTAGAAGGCAAAATAGCCAAAGTAAACGTCAACGGCATCCCCTTTGAGATAGAGATGCAGAAACCCATCAATGCCGCTAAGCACCCTGCACTGGCTGCCACCAAGCGTACGGCCCCGGTAGCCGCTGCTCCCGCAGCCCCCGTCCAGCCCGTGGAGAAACCTCGGCCTGCCGCTCCCGCCGCTCCTGCCGCCGGTGCCGGCAATGCCGTGAAGGCTCCCCTGCCCGGCACCATCAACGCCATCAATGTGAAGGTCGGCGACACTGTTGCCGTCGGCGACGTGGTGGTCGTGCTGGAGGCCATGAAGATGCAGAACAACATTGAGTCCGAATATGCCGGTACCGTGACAGCTATCAATGTCACACAAGGCGACTCCGTCATGGAAGGGTCAGTATTATTAATGATTAATTAGTAATTAGAAATTAGTAATTATGATATGCCTGCACGCCGTTCACAACACGGAGCCCCCGATAGCAAAATAGTCATAATTACTCATTACTAATTACTCATTACTAATTAAGAAACAGTATTATGTGGCAATTTATCGTAGAAAACTTCAATGAGTTCCTGACGTACACGGGCTTTGCCAACGTGACGGCAGGCAACCTCATCATGATAGCAGTGGGTGCCTTCTTCATCTGGTTAGCCATCAAGAAGGACTTTGAACCCCTGCTGCTGGTACCCATCGGACTGGGCATCATCTTAGGAAACATCCCCTTCCGCGCCGATGCCGGACTGGAGATTGGCCTGTATGAAGACAACTCCGTGCTGAACATCTTCTATCAAGGTGTCAAGCAGGGGTGGTACCCGCCGCTCATCTTCTTAGGCATTGGTGCCATGACCGACTTCTCGGCCCTGCTGGCTAACCCGAAGCTGATGCTCATCGGTGCTGCCGCGCAGTTCGGCATCTTCGGAGCCTATATGTTCGCACTGGCTTTAGGCTTTGAGCCCAACCAGGCAGCAGGCATCGCCATCATCGGTGGTGCCGACGGCCCCACGGCTATCTTCCTATCGTCAAAGCTGTCGCCGAACCTGATGGGAGCCATCGCCGTCTGTGCTTATTCGTACATGGCATTGGTGCCCCTAATTCAGCCCCCTTTGATGCGCCTGCTGACCACTAAGAAGGAGCGCCTCATCAAGATGAAGCCCGCCCGTGAGGTGAGCCAGACGGAGCGCATCCTGTTCCCCATAGTGGGCCTGCTGCTGACGACGTTCATCGTGCCGTCCGGTCTGCCCCTGTTAGGCATGCTGTTCTTCGGTAATCTGCTGAAGGAGAGTGGAAAGACCACACGACTGGCCAAGACCGCCGGTGCCGCGCTGAACGACATCGTGGTGATGCTGTTAGGACTGACCGTAGGCTGCTCGACACAGGCTTCGGAGTTTCTGACCATCAACACCATTTACATCTTCGCCATCGGTGCCGGAGCCTTCATCATCGCCACCATGAGCGGTGTGCTGTTCGTCAAGCTGATGAACCTGTTCTTGCCGAAAGACAAGAAACTGAACCCGCTGATTGGCAACGCCGGCGTGAGTGCCGTACCCATGGCTGCCCGCATCTCGAATAACTTAGGACTGGAGTACGACCGCCACAACTTCCTGCTCATGCACGCCATGGGTCCCAACGTGGCCGGCGTCATCGGCTCCGCCGTTGCTGCCGGTGCCCTGTTAGGGTTCCTGTCCTAAAGCGTAGCTGCCCTACCTCCTACGGCGACGTTTCCTGGACTTTCTGGCCTTGGAACGTCGCTTGTTTTTAGCAGCTTTGCGCACATGGTGGCGAGCAGTCCGTTTCTTCACCGTTGACGTGTCGCCCGTGCTCTTCCATGTCACCTGCTGCTGAGCCGTCATGAAGGGAATGCCGGGTGCCGGATTGCGCTCACAATACTTCAGTATGGAGTAATAGTCGATGTTGCGATAACGGTGGTTATCGTAAAACCACACCTCGATGCCCGCCGTGGCCGTAGCTATGAGGACAATATCACGGTCGAGCCCTACAAACCAGCGGGCGAAGGGGTGCGAACGGACGGTTCCTTCCCATGTAGGCGCGCCGTAATGCTTCTGCATCCACCTGCGTATGGCGGCGTAATCGTTGCTCAACGTGTTGCCCTGCTGTTCCTGCGTGGTCAGCAATATATGGTTAACGGCTGCGGAATCTCTGCTGACGCTCAACGTGACCCACGCGTCAAGGCCGGCAATGGTGCCCGACAGCTCATAACGGTCTTCGCGTTGCAGCCCTTTCGCCTCCAACTGCTCCATAAGCTGTTCAGGCGGAAGTCCTAACGAGAGCCCAACAAGCTGTGTGTGTTCATCGGCTCTGGCTGTCAGCGAGAGCATTAAGAGCAAAGCGGCAATATATGTTCTTGTCATCATCATTTTGTTTAAAGCGAGGTGCAAAGGTACAAAATAAATGGGAGCGAACGTACTTTTTTTAGTTTTTTATGACAGGGCAAGCCATGAGTCCAAGAGACGTTTAGCTTGCATTTAATAATTTTTAACGGGCATATAGGGAGAGTAATCTGATATTTTTAATATATTTGCAGACCTAAAATAAGAAGATGACTGACGTCATATTATCCAGTTTTATCAGTCTGTTTGCTCTTTTCGGCAAAGAAGAGCAAGTGGATGAACTACGAGCAAAGGAAATGCTCGTGAGTTATTTGCGGCATCATTTTGGTATCAGGAACATAGACATCTACCTGGACCTATATACAGACATGCGTGGTGCTTACGAGATGACGGAGGATCTCAACACCCAAGATACCGTAGCCTCCATCTGTGGCAGTCTGCACGGCAAAATCCTCGCCACCGAGGAGTCGCTGCTGCTGCTGCGATTGATGGAGTTCTGCAGTGTGGACGGGCTGAAATCCGACGCTATGTTCAAGGCCATCGCCAAGATATTCTGCATCCCTCAGGCAGAATACGACAGTTTCTACCACTACGTGACCGACCAGCCGGACGACAGTGTCATGCTGCATCACCCGGAAGGGTTCAGCGGCACGCTGAAGACGCTGATGGACAGCGAGACCGGACTGCTCATCTTCACCTACATGGGCAGCGACACGGTGCTGCTGAACGATGTCCCCGTGTTGCCCGGTGCCTATCAGGTGTGGCTGCAGAGCAGTGTGCTCAAGAGCAGTAGCGGTGTACCCCTCTACTACTCGACCATAGCCAGTGCCTACAGCCATGAGAACGACAGCAAGAGCGACGTGGTGTTCTGCGGCAGGGACATCAACTTCCGGTTCCCCAACAGCGACAACGGCATGCACGACTTGAGCTTCACACTGCGCAGCGGCGACCTGCTGGCCATCATGGGAGGCTCTGGAACGGGCAAGACCACCTTGCTCTCGCTGCTCAACGGCAGCATGAAGCCACAGCAAGGCAGCATCACCATCAACGGCCACGACATTGCGGAGCCGGCAGCGAAGGCACTGATAGGTTTCGTGCCGCAGGACGACCTGCTCATTGAGGAGCTGACGGTGTACCAAAACCTATGGTACACGGCCAAACTGTGCTTCGAGGGCATGGCAGCCGACGAGATGGACAGACGCGTCAAGAAGACGCTCAAGGACTTAGGGCTGGATGCCGTCAGCGACCTGAAAGTTGGGTCACCTATCAACAAATACATCTCCGGCGGCCAGCGCAAGCGCCTCAACATAGCTTTGGAGCTGATACGCGAGCCGGCGGTGCTCTTCTTGGACGAGCCAACGTCGGGACTTTCATCGGCCGACACCGAGAAAGTCATCAACCTGCTGAAGGAACAGACCTTCAAGGGCAAGCTCATCATTGTCAACATCCACCAGCCGTCGAGCGACGTCTACAAGCTGTTCGACCGCCTGTGGCTGCTCGATAAGGGCGGCTACCCCGTCTTCGACGGCAACCCCATTGATGCCATCACCTACTTCAAGGAAGCTGCCAACTATGCCGATGCCGAGACCAGTGCCTGTCCGACATGCGGCAACGTGAACCCGGAGATTGTGCTGAACATCATCGATGAGAAAGCCCTCAACAACCTCGGGCAGCCCTCGGACGAGCGTAAGATGACACCACAGGACTGGCACGAGATGTACCTGAAGAAGCGGGAGAAGATGGAGCCGGTAGCTGTCAGCGACATACCGCCGTCAGACCAGAAGAAGCCCAGCGCACTGAAGCAGTTTGCCATCTTCCTGCAGCGCAACATCAAGACCAAGGTCACCAATGTGCAATACCTGAGCATCACGCTGCTGGTAGCCCCGCTGCTGGCTGTCATCTGCGCACTGCTGACACGCTACGCCCCACCCGAGGGCTACAGCGTCATGGACAACAAGAACCTGGTCAGCTACTTCTTCATGGCTGTCATCGTAGCCACGTTCACCGGCATGAGTGGCAGCGCGGAGGAAATCATCAAGGACCGCGCCCTGCTGAAACGCGAGGCCTTTCTCAACCTCTCGTACGGCAGCTACATCTGGTCCAAGATAGTCTATATGGCTGTCGTCTCGCTGATACAAACCCTTCTTTTCATCCTTATAGGAAACACCATCATGGGACTGCACGGGCTGTTCGGAGTATGGTGGCTCGTCCTGTTTGCCACAGCATACTTAGCCGGACTCACGGGACTGCTGCTTTCGCAGTGTCTGAACTCCGTCGTGGCCATCTACATCAGCATTCCCATACTGCTCATACCACAGATTCTGCTCTGCGGACTGGTAGTCAGCTTCTCTGACCTGACACCCAAGAGCACTACGGGCAACGTGCCCGTCATTGGCGACCTCATACCCTCGCGCTGGTCGTACGAGGCACTGGCCGTCACCTCGTTCACGGACAACACCTACGAGAGGATGTTCTTCGAGGCCGACAAGGAGAAGTATGAGACACAGTTCTATAACATAGGGTTCTTGGACGAGTTGCAGTCGCAATTAGAGACGCTCAAAGACGAGAAGAAGCGCGGCAAGGAAGTCAAGGCGGAGCATATAGAGGTCATCCGCACCAACCTGCCCGTGCTGACGGCATTCTGCGGCATGGAGCCTTACAAAGGCGACTACTCGGAGACCTCGCTCTACGACTACATGAAGCAGGCTGAGCGCTTGCTCTCCGAACGCGGCAACCGCATCACGCTGGCCATGGACGCACAGGTGAGCCAGTACATCAGAGAGCACGGCAAGGAGGCCCTGATAGAACTTAAACGTGACAACTACAACATCAAGCTGGAGGACTGCGTCATCGGTGCCGACCAGCAGCGCATGCTCGACGTCGTCGACCTGCACATCGTACCCCGCACGGGCACCATCTTCCTGACACCTCAAAGCACCATAGGACGTGCCCCGTTCTATAGCAGCGAGAAAGTTGTCGGAACGTGGCACATCAAAACGCTGTGGTTTAACATGTGCATGCTCCTGCTGATGAGCATCGTGGCCACCGTGCTGCTGCTCACCGACACACCAGGCCGGTATCTCAGGAAAAACCAGCAATGAAAGCTGGCTGACATAAGATCATTATTCAAGTATAACTAATCATTTATAAAAAAAACAACAACAATGAAAAAATTATCTATTTTAGCCATCGCATTTGCAGCAGTAGCATTTGCAGCATGTGGAGGTAAGAAAACCGCACCTGTCAGTGAAGAAGCCGACAGCCTGAAGAGTTTTGAACAGGAGCAGATTGAGGCCAGCATCAAGATGCACTTCGACAGCATCGCTTCCGAGATTGGCAAGCTCAAGCAGTTCCCCATCGTACAGGAGAGCAACGGCAAGCTGGAACTGACCAAGGAGGAGAAACAGGTGAAGCCCGACTACCTGCTGAACCCCAATGCCACCGAAGAGGTCACCACGCTGGCTGAGAAGTACCGCGTACTGAGCGCACTTAACGTCGACCGCAAGATTGCCGAGCTCTATGAGATGCCTACCGAAGACTACGACAAGGCTATCTCCAAGCTGGCTGCCGACATCAACGACCCGTCGTTCAAGAGCATCGACAACGCCAACACCATCTTCGAGACCACCTCGCAGCTGTATGATGCCATGAACGAGAACAAGCGCATCAACTACTTCTGGCAACTGGCTTCTGCAGCACTGGCCGAGCAACTCTACGTGGTCAGCCAGAACACTGACAAGTTCCTCAGTTCCTTCGACGACGAGGCTGCCGGCAACGTGTCGTTCCGCATCGTCCTCATACTGGACGCCGTCAACCGTCTGTCGCAGTACGATCCTGACATCAAGCCCATCGCCGAGGCTCTGGCTCCGTTAGACGTGCTCAACGCCACCACCGTTGCCGAACTGAAGACTCAGATGAATGAGGCAAAGGACAAGATTGCTGCCGCCCGCAAGGCCATCATCAAGTAAGAGAGATACAACACAACTGCACGTTGAAACGTGCCTATCCCGGGTGGATGGGCACGTTTTCCTTTATTTTAGCATTAAAAAACCTTTCATTTTTTGTTAAGAAGAATATTTTTGATTATCTTTGCATTCTGAACAAAACACATCAGAATGACTGACGCTGGAACAAATAAGCACATCAGGCACGTCCTCACGTTGCCCAACGACATTGAGACCATTCCACAGCTGAACGAGTTTGTAGACAGCTTTGCTGAGGAAGCGGGACTCGACATGTCCGTGTCCATGAGCCTCAATCTGGCCTTAGAGGAAGCAGTGGTCAACGTCATGAGCTACGCCTACCCCGCAGGCACCAAGGGCGATGTCAGTATCGAAGCCGTGGCTGCCGAGGGCGAAACCGTCTTCACCATCAGAGACTCCGGCACTCCCTTCGACCCCACCAGTAAGGAAGCCGTCGACACCAACCTGGGTGTCGAGGAACGTCCCATTGGCGGACTGGGCATCCATCTGGTACGCCAAATCATGGACCACGTCAGCTACAGCTACACCGAAGGGCAGAACGTGCTGACACTGACCAAGAAACTGTAACAATAGCATATTATAAACATCATTAAATAGAATAAAGACATGATTTTCGACATTAAAGAACAGAACGGAGGCATTCTGGCCATGGTAAACGGCCGCCTCGACACTCCTGCCGCTGTCAAAGCCCAGCAGGAAATCACGCCGCTGCTGGAGAACGCCGACAAAGAGATTACGCTCGACTGCACCAATCTGGAATACATCAGCAGCTCTGGCCTGCGACTGTTCCTCACCATCCGCAAGGAAGCCTCGACAAAAGGCGGCAAAGTCATCATCCAGAACATCAACGACGAAATTAAGAAAGTGTTCATGATGACTGGCTTCTTTAATCTTTTCGACATCCGCTAACGCTGGAATGGAAGACTACAGGCTGGACCTGCACGCCACCACTATCCTCGAAGAGTACCGCAGCAAGCTGCCGCTCTTCGAGGAGTTGCAGCGTGTCGTCACCGAGAAGTTGGGGGAACTCGTCAAACAGAGCGGCATCGAAATCAATACCATGGAGTCGCGCATCAAGCAGGAAGCCTCATTAGCCAGGAAGTTGGAGCGCAAAGGACACAAGTATGCGTCGCTGACTGACATTACCGACATCTACGGCACACGCATCATCACCTACTACAACGAGGATGTTGACCGCATTGCCGCCATGGCTGAGATGCTGTTCACTATAGACTGGGGCAACTCCGTAGACAAGCGTAAGATGCACGAGTATGACAGCTTCGGCTACAACTCGCTGCACTACATCTGCCAGCTGCCCAAGTCACTCTACTACAACCCGCAGCACCCAGAACTCAACGACATACGCTTCGAGTTGCAGATGCGCACTGCACTGCAACACGTGTGGTCAGCCATACAGCACGACAGCGGATACAAGACAGAGATAGAAACCCCCACAGAGTACCACCGCAGCCTGAGCCGACTGGCGGGACTGTTAGAGCTGGCCGACAACGAGTTCAGCCGCCTGCGCTTCGCCATCAACGAATACCGCCGCAGGGCTAAAAGCCTCGTCGAAAGCGGACAACTGCAGGAAGTATCACTGGACGGCGACACCTTCAAGAACTATCTGGAGCTGAAACCTTTCGACAGGCTGAACCACCAGATAGCCGCCATCACACAGGCCGAACTACAAGAGACATCGCTCATGCCCTACCTCCCCGTGCTGCTCCAAATGGGCATGAAGACGCTGGCCGACGTGGAAAAAATGATTACCGAACAATACGAAGACGCCTACCAGCTGGCCTTGTTCCAGTTGGGCAGCACCGACATCGACATCCTCTCCGAAAGCGTAGGGCTGCAAAACCTCTGCATCGTCTGCATCCTGAAGAACGGCGGAGGACGCCTCGGACTGCAGCGCCTGTTCGACTGCGTCAACGGAAAGTCCGACTACAACAAGACTCTGGCCGCCATCGTCTACGAACAGGCCAGCCGTCTTGCCTTCATGACCAACAAGTAAGAAGCAAGAGGCATGGAGAGACCAAAAGTAGCCGTAGTAGACGCCAACACCTTGGCAGTGTTGGGACTGAAGCAGGTGCTTCAGCACGTCATGCCGTTCATGACCGTCGACACCTTCGGCTCTTTCGCCGAACTGGAGGCTAACCACCCCGACAGCTACGCCCACTACTTCGTAGCCATGGACATCGTGCTGGCTCACCGCGCTTTTTTCACCGAACAACCGCGCAAGACCATCGTCCTCACGCTGTCGCTCACCACGTCGTCACAACTCTCCAACTTCCACTGCCTCTGCATCAACCAGCCAGAGCCGATGCTCATCCGGCAGCTGCTCGCCTTAGCACAACACGCCCACGGCGGAGGCCGTAACCTGCCTCCCATACCCCAGGTACTGCAACAAAAGATTCTGACTGACCGCGAGATTGAGGTCATGGCACTCATCGTGCAGGGCTACATCAACAAGCAGATAGCAGAGTTGCTGAACATCAGCCTCTCCACTGTCATCACTCACCGCAAGAACATCATGGACAAACTGGGCATGAAGAGCGTGTCAGCACTCACCATCTACGCCGTCATGCACGGTTACGTCGACATCAATAAAATTTAGAAACCCCTAAAACCATTTATAACTTAACGCTGGAAATATCCACCAGGCCGTTGACAATGGCATAAATGGTAAGTCCGGCAGCACTGCGTATCTGCAACTTGCGCGCTATGTTGCGACGGTGCGTGATGACCGTGTTCGTGCTGATGCACAGGCGGTCGGCAATCTCCTTGTTCTGTAACCCCTGAACCACACTGACGACCACATCCTTCTCGCGGTCGCTCAACGCCTCACTGCCGTCCTGGCCGCCCTTGAGCACCATCGCCGAGATGTTCTTCGTCACATCCGACTGCTTCACCTTCTGCTCCAAGCGGCGGATGGCGGGTGTAAAGATGTGGTCCTCCACCTCCGCATGCTGGCGCAGCCACTCCTCGTTGTTGTAGATGTCGTAGAGCGTGGCCGTCAGTTTGTTATTATGGTGGGCGTCGGTAGGCAGATATTTGATAATCATCAGCTTCAGCTCACGCAGCTTCTTGTCCGTAGCCTCGTGGTGCTTCGAGAACGTGTCAATGTTATAGTCATTCTTAGGCTGACCGTCCAGCAGCGACTTCACATAGGGGAAGAGCGTCTTCTCCTCATACTTCATGTGACGGCGCACCTCCTGCGCGTAGTCATCGTAGAAACGCATGATGAGCCTTCCCAATGCGTCCGTGTCGTTGAAACTCTCGGCCAGCTCCCTGCGGATGAAAGGCAACTGGAAGTCAAGATAATAAGCGTGGCTGGCCTCCAAATAGTGCAGCAGTGTTTCCACGCTGATGCGCTCGTCATCCTCATAGTTGCTGATGTCATTCAGCTGCAAGTTGACCACAGCAAGGAAGGTGTACGTGTCAACACCGTTCATCTGGCATGTCTCGTTGACCGTCTTGTCACCAAATCCCAGATTAATGCCGAAAGCCCCTAAAGCCTGCAGCACGCTATAGTTGTCCTTGATGAGCATAATCATCTTGTCCGTAGGCTCATACATCTTCAGATTTTTCATCTCGCTACACCTATTTATATATTAATAAAGCGTTGCAAAAGTAATCATTTTTATCTAATTCAACAACATATCGAACACAAAATCACCATTTTTAGGTAGGCATTCATTCTTTTTCCGTCACCTTATATACTCACTGTGAAGCCCAACAAACAGGATTTTCTCTTAATGTTTAATCCTTAATCATAAAAGTATAATGAATAAGGTCGCTAACTATCATATTTACAGTGCCCATGTGCCATAGTAACAGGCAGGAAACAACATGTTTCGCTGAGGTTTATATGAAAGTTTTACTGACTTTTATCTCGTTCCACAACTATCTACATTACGGATTTTTGGCAATTCGACCACAAATCCTCCAAAAGACAGCCATTTCTTTTTAAAGACACAAGAACTTATGGAAAATTTTGAGGCTCCATCAGGTTCGCAAACGACCCCATGTTGATATGCCCTTTCACATCATTTACTCAATTCTCTTATAAAGAACTTGATCGCATCCTTTAACAGCGAAATCTCGTCCTTAATAATCCAAAGGATTTGTGAAGCATCAATATCAAAATAATGATGAGCTATAATGTCGCGCAGCCCTTTGACATTCTTCCAAGGTATGGAAGGATACATTGGCAGAAGCACGCCGTTCGTGGTTTTATCGAGGTTTTTCAGACTTTCTCCTATTGCAATAAGCAACATGCAGGTCGCATCCAACAGCACCATGCCAGAAGACGAACAAAGGAAATCGTCAACAGAATGAATATCTTTAGTACGCTCCTCAAGTTTCTCTATTGCTGATAGAATATCCTCAAGAATATCTAAAGCAATACTCTTTGATTCAGAAGACAAAGATTCCATCTTTCAATATGCGTTTTCTCAATCGAGGATTCAGATTCTGATGATTGCGGACAATGTCAACAGAAGCCCCTGTTGCTTTCTCAAGAAACTCTTTGGCATCCATCAGAAGAAAAGGATTGGGTGTCTCTGTATCTACAAACAAATCAATATCGCTATTCTCTTTTTGCTCATCCCTCGCCGTCGAGCCAAAAAGAGACAGAGAAGTAATGCCATACTTTTCTTTAAGTATGTTCATATACTTTTTGAGCATTGTGATACACTCGTCTTTCTTCATACCGATATACTTTTCTCGTTGCAAAAGTAAACAAAAAAGCCGAAAGTTCCAAACTATCGGCAGAATTTCTTATGAGTCGATCACGATCTTGCCCCCACCTGTCCCGAACACGAAATCACCTATCAGACGCACAGTACGAGGGATATGCAGCGTGACAAACTGACGGCACGTAGCAAAGGCCATCGAACAAATAGTCACTACGCCATCTGGCACACGATATTCTTCCGCCTTGAACTCCACACGCGCAAACAAGAGCCGATGACCATCCAAACTATAAGCTATACCATGCTCATCAATGCGGAACTCTCCCTCATCCTCAAACGCACAAGTCTCCTCGTCACGGTTAGCGTATTCTTTCGTCCAAAAATAGACTGCGGGCATCATTTCCTCGTTTTCCTCAGGATCTTCGCAGAACACCAACTGGTCATATTCATGCACATGAGCCGTCCAGGGAACGTGTAACGTACCTATCTTACACCCAATCAGTGCCCCAGGCTCTATCTCCTCCACCCCTTCAGGAATCCAATAAGCACCTTCCACGCTCGTTCCTTTCAGCAACCGCTTCCCATCGCCAGAATACACGAATCCGTAACTGTCTATCCACAATCTCGCATCCTCTGTCATAACTCATAATACCTATACACGATTCCCTTTCCGATATACTCCAACCGCTCCATCAGGTTCGCAAACGGTCCCATGCCGATATGCCCTTTCACATACACCTCATACTCATGCTGAACCTCGTCCTCCCCAAGTGACGGGCATCCTTGTCATTCCCACGCTCCTGTAGAAATCGAGATTATTCCTCTGCCGACTCAGCCCCTCAGGCACCCTTGTCGTCAGCACAACAGGCTCGCCAAAATCCCTGAATGCGATTTCCAGTTTCGATTGCTCCATCTCGCGATTCTCCCTTTCAGAGAAATCCGTCAGCAGGAAGATTGCGCTCGCCTCGAACTCCTCCCAGCGATCCTTCCCAGACAGATGAAGCACAGCAGCATAAGGCATGAGACACCCACCCTATGGGTCAACATACCTATCCGGATTGATCATCCAAAACTCTGGCGCATCCATCCCCTGCTCCCCGCAAAACACCTTCAGCGCGTCCAGCCTGTCAATCAAAGAACTATGCTTGTTGCCCATACAAATAGAGGAGATAGCCTATCAGGAACAATACGCCAATGCCTAATATGGCACCGACAAGCCTGCCAAGCAAGAACTCAAGATACTCTCCAAGCGAATTGAACTCGATAAAGAAGCCTTTAAATTCTTTGAAAAACCTCATACTCATAACCATTGTGCCAACCAATACGAGATCGTCGGCGTGCCTTCTCTTCTTTTATATTGCGAAATGTCCAATGTCTTGGTGATATTCAGGCCGTATGTCTGATTTAGCCGTTTAGCCATCTTCTTGAACTCCCGCCCATGACTTATGCCCTTGTCTATTCCAAAATATGCCAGGTAGTAATGAATCATCTCATGCACCAGTATGTCTTCAAACTGTCTCGGAGTGAAATCATAATAGTCCGTCATTGATATACGGAAGTTATACAGCGTCCTGCTAAACCACCCCTGCTCATAGTCGCAATTGAAGTAGCCGCACGTCCTAAAGGAGTGCAGCAGGTCGAACATCGGGATGGGCAATTTGCCCTCAAAGTACTTCTCGTTGTACTCATTGAACGCGAATTGCATGTTATGCTGGTTGGCTACCATAGATTACCGTTTCTTACAGCCTCCATTCTATCACCTCAAACTATCCTTTTCTAAAATATAACATTACAATGAAATTTCCCGTTCAACTGTTCCTCACTTTGTCTTCTACAATATCTTTCAGGCTATGACAATGAATTTGCTTTATACCATTCTCATTATATGTTGAAATGCAAATGGTTTTCTCATACACAGCCGTATCTGTTCTTACCTTTAGCTTTCTGATTTCTTCCGCCATCTCTTCAAATGTAACACCTGCATATAAAAATATGTAACATTTAAAGCCAAGTACTTCCATCCTATAAAACTTATCAAAATCGGACATTGCGTCAGGGTTACCCTTCATCTTTATTTCACTGGCCCAAAATTGGCCATCAGGTCTTACGTCGTAAATGCAATCATGTAAAACCAAATCAGGAGCACATTTCTCTAAGTCCTCAACAACCTGTTTAGATTTTTGTTGTTCACCATTAAGATATATACTATGATATTTCTCCGGGTTTTTCTCCATTATTTTCCTGAACTGATGATATAATTCGTACGCAAACACTCTCTCAGGATATTTTTTCGCCTGTTTCTGAGTTGTGTATGTATAATAAAACTCTTCAACCTCCAGCAACGCACTTATAAAGTCATCAATATGTAAACATTGGGCATTTGATACAGTCGAAATAACGTCTATTATTTTATTTGCCATATTATAAGTTTCTTTGCTTTAAAATAGAATGTTTATGCAATAGCCAAATGGTGCTAACCTTAGAGGCAACACCATCTGGCTTGTGATGAAAATTATTAAAGGGCACGTTCTTCCCCAATTAGTCAATTCCTTTTTTGGCATTATCTACCCATTGAGGAAATAAGCCATTAGCTTCGCAGAAATTGAAAAATTTATCTCTTAGATTGTTTTCTTCCAATTCAGAAATAGCCCATTCTTTAAGAACAGCCTCGTTTTCTCTGATTCTATCTTTTTCAATAAGACGGTTTAAGAGATCAATCTCCTCCGTTGAAAAAGAAAGGCTTGCTTTTAATCTCTCAATTAGTTCGTTCTTTTCTATGTATCCCATATCTCTGAATGTGTTTAATTACCATACCTCATTTTATTACCTTCTGTGTAACCTTTATCAAAGTTCTCTCTGAATATATTAAATAGCTCTTTCTCTTCACTATTTGTTGGTGCTCCATATTTATTAGTGAAAATAATGGTTTTGGGGCTTCCAATAACATCGCTTTGGCCTTCAAACCCATATTCGTAGCCACGTTTATACCCATATTCTGCAACTTCCTTCTTTTTGTTCTCTTGTTGTTCTTCTTTCTCCTTCTGTTCACGAGCTTCCCGCTCAGCCTCCTCTTTTTGCTCTCGGGCTTGGCGTTCAGCCTCTGTTTCCTGCTTTTGCTCTGTCTGTGTAGCAGAGAATTCGTTACGTGAACTTTCTTCCTCATCTGATGCTGCAAAACCAATGGCAAAGAGTGCAACTGTTGCCATTGTCAAAAAATACTTTTTCATAACCATTGATTGTAATTTGTTAGACTTATGTAAAAAAAATTCAATTCTGTTTATAATTTAATCCCACTCATAATCAGCCATGACAAAGTCTCCCATGTCTTGACCATTGAGGTAATGATAATAGCTATTAGTGAAACCACCAGAAGCTATCATTTATAGTATAAGATTCTATTTTTAATCTTTTGTCTTCATCTTTTGATTCAAAAGCTTCTCTGTATTCACCAAAACCTCCTGTTGCATAGATATATTTTATTTTGTCGTCAATTATCCAATTAACACAACTTAAATGCTTAATAGACACTTTTTCATTAAACTTTATTTCAGCGAGATAATCACCAACTGTCATACCATACTCCAGAGAACCTTTGAAAACTTTACCATTAGGAGCCTTTAATCTAACAGCTAATTCATCACTTATTGTTAAGACGTACCCTCCTTCTATGTTATATGTTCCAGGAACTTTGTAGCGATAAGTACAAGCGCTGAAACCAATAACACAGATACTTAACACGAAAATTAAAAAGAAAAACTTTTTCATAATTATTATAACTTTTGATTAAAAAAATAAGGATTACCACTCAATATCGATGTTGTCGAAAACTCCGAAATCAATGCCCAACAAATACAAATGGCAATTATTAAAATTGAATTCTGCCGAGGCATTGCCTTCTGCAAAAGTGAAGATAGCGGAGATATATTCTGCCCCATCAGAATAATTTCCCTTTTTCAAAGTATATGGACTACAGCCCAAATAATTCCATTTTGGGGAATCAGATAATAGTGCTGTATATTGCTTTACTTGATTATCTTTAAAATGCAGTTTATACCACAGATAGTCTTTTTTTGAATGTGTCCATGTTGTATTTTCAATAACCTTTTTCATCTCATCAATAGATGTTATACTTTTTACTATTTCTTTTTTGCCTACAAATTGTTCAGAGCCAAAATCAACTTCGGCGCTTTTACTATTTGATGCAGAAAAGCCAACAGCAAATAGTACTATCACACAGATTGTAAAGTAATACTTTTTCATACACATGCTTGTTTTTGCATTTTAACCGTGTAATGTTGATAGCAAATTATCGATAAGTAAACAAGTAGAGGAAAGCTATAACAAACCAAGTCGTATATATCAAATGTTCCTCTAACTTTTCCAAAGAGTTGCAGCAATTCACTGCTGATTGTCACCAAGGGAACAAGTAAAATAATGATGATCTTGATTATACCCTTGTCTTTATGCCAAATGGCATCAATGAGAAGAATGTAAGCCGCACAATACAGACCATCAGGTAGACAAAACCTCACAAAATCTGGTATATTCCAATTCCGAACCCAAATGCGAAGAGTGTCAATAAAAGATGAAAGTCCTAAGGCTGAGCACCAACTATATATGTTCAGCGTTTTGCTCCTGAACAGCAGATAGATTGCACAGCCACAGACTAAGAAAGAAATTCCTAATGCAACCTTTTGGTGCACTGTCACTCGTAATCGCATATTATCAGACTTGATGCATTAATTTTGAGGGTTACTATTTAGTGTATTCGAATAATCTTTAAACATACCTATCATTTTAAGATAATCATACCATACATCTTTTCTTCCTATCTTGTCAAATTCCTGATCATAAGAACGCAGTTTAGCGACATCACTTTTCATCAGAGGATCCTCTACATAGATGATACGCCAAACATCTTCAAAGAAATCGTGCCGAAGATTTGTCTTCAACGCCAAAATATCATTTAATAATTCAAAAGTCTTATTCCCTTTCTTTTCTTCTAATAACTCCATAAAGTCATCAAACTGCGAAAGGATTTTCATCATTTGATGAAACTCACCAGGCTCATGTCCACAATCAAAAATGGAATCGACCTCTTCTGTCACACAGACAAAGTTACTAAAAACAACATCTGCAAAGAAACGCTCATCAGTGTTAAAATGTAACGCATCATAGATTGCATCGAGTCTTTTAGTGTAGTCTCCTTTAGGAATCTTCTTCATTTCAATAAATTTTAGTTATCAATAAACACAACGGAAGGTGTGAGCCTCTCAGTCTATCCTACCGAAGGCTCTGGTAAAACCTGTAAAGAGATAAAAGAAACAGCCCACACCCTTGGAGGATATATTGGGCGTGAGCCAATGATGGCTGCACAAGATATATTCCATCCAAGGAGGGAACGTGTTCACTCTACATCTGCTTTACGTTGAAGTTTACCAGACTTTTCGGTACAGATGAAAGCTAAACGCTTCCTTCAATGTTTATCGCCCATTACTGAACGACAATGCAAAGATAAGGATTATTTAGCAATAACGTTCGCTGTGGGCTGTGTTTTAACAAAATTTATTTCAGTGTTTGTATCTGCACACTGCCGCCTTTGGACATAAACCGCATCTGGGGGCCACGATAGTTCTTGGGGTAGACCACACAGATGTCTCCGGTGCCTTCCCAAATCTCTACACCACCGTTGAGGCCGGTCTGTTTAAGTTCGCCGTCATACCAAATCAGCACGCCACCATGACTCAGGCAGTTGGAGGGTTGAGAGCCCTGAAAATAGGCTGTACCGTAGGTCCAGTCGGCCATAGCTGTAAGCATAAGGCCTGCTAACACGAATAACAACAATAGTCTCTTCATCGTCTTCTTGTTTTAAAATGTTAGACATTCTTTCTGGCGGCAAAGGTAGGGATAAATATCGAAAAATGGAAGAAACGGCGCGACCATTTCTTCCATTTCCGGAAAAATTAGCTCTCTAATGAGATATCTGAACTATAAAGTCCTTTATCTTAATAATCGAAATAGAAGGCCACGGAATAGTCTTCAATACTTCGAAATGCTTGTCGTTTGTTACTATGTATTCTGCATCTGCCGCAACAGCACAATCTACAAACTTGTTATCATCAGGGTCAGCTGTTATTAATCCAAAATGGAAATAGGAATCTTGAAAGAAAGTAGTACTCAGTCTGGCTATGGCCTCAACGACGCTATGTCCGATTTCCTTTGTGGTCTTATTCGACAGAATTTCTTCGTACTCGTTTAAAATCTCCGTGTTAACACATAATTGAATTTGCCCATTAAAGACATCAGTCCATATCTTGTGATAGGGACTATTTGAGGGTAGTGACTGTAAAAGACAGTTTGTATCAAGAACGATTCGTCTCATAGCGATAAGGAGTACGCATGTGTTCTTCACCCCATTTCTCTATAGTGCTACTATTGATTATGCCATCATCCCACAAAGCATCAATAGCCTTTTGGGCTTTCTTTGCGAAATACTGTGCCAACATATCTCTGAACTCATTCAATTCTATTTCAGAGTTTATGCTGTTAATAGCATTCATTAATTCCATTTGAGCAATCTGATTGTACAACATATCCCTATCAATTATAGTTATCGGTACAAAGATAAGCATTTATTTCCAAATGGCGTTCACCAAGAACTGTAATTTTTTGCAAAGGTACATGTTTTTTTACAAGAATCAAATGTTATGGCAGTTGATTACTGTTGACAAAGGAGCGATGCTCCAGATCGTCTTTGTATTCCCGTGTGTAGGAACTGATAGGATTCATGGGGCTGTTGTATAGCGGATAAAACCAATCATCAGCCTTGATTCGCTGCAGGATCTCATACACAATATCTTGATAGCGCCTCAAATAGGCCTGGCGGGAAGGATATTTCCGATAGTTCGCCGAGTCGTTGAGAAAAGCATTTGCCTCACGATAGTATTCGGCCAATTGCTGTTTGTAGCGTGAGAACTCATCTGTTCCAACGACTCTCAGATGGGGCTGATCCAGAAACGCTTGTTCCTCTTCAGACAGTTCTTTCTTTATTGGAGGGAGTGCCGACGGAGCTGTTTGCTGCTCTTTTGTGGACTTACTCTTCTTTACCGTAGCATATGGCACACTTTGCGTTGGCGGCAGGGACTGCTCTTGAACGGACTTGTTTACCACTGGAGATTCCATTGGTTCTGAAGAAGGACTTTCATGGTTGGCAAACAGCAGATAGCCCAAGAAGGACATGACAAGGAAAAGGGGCAACAATGCCCATTGCCAAGACTTACGCTTAGGAAAGAGAGCCTCCCGCAAATCGGCAATGTTCTGATAGCGATTCTCAAGAAGCTGAGCCGTACATTTTCCTATCACCTTATTATATATATCATGGTGAGGCAGCCTTTCGAGTATCTTTCCGATGGCATAGATGTCCGTACGCTCATCAACACTACCGCCCGATAACTGCTCTGGGGCAGCATAAGCATTCGTACGGCCTTGTGTGTCGGCAAACGTGTCTGTATAACAACAACCAAGGTCTATCAGCTTGACATCGCTGTTGATACGGGTCAACAGGACATTATCTGGTTTCAGGTCGAGGTGGAGCACCTGATGGCTGTGCAGACAGACCACGGCATCCAACAGCTGGTGCAAGAACTTATCGGTGTTCTGCTTGGTGAAATATTCCGGATGTGCGGCTATCCGCCGGCTAAGTGTCTCGCCGTCAATATACTCCATCAGTATGCCGTCATCGGTCAGCGAAATATAGCGCACGAGGTTAGGATGCTCCAGCCGATAACCCGCCTCGAACTCTTTGCGGAGGGCTTCCTGATAGCGGATGTCGCCTGTAAAAGCTGGCTTCAGGCGTTTCAGGAAGTGCAGCTTGCCATAGAGCTTCACCCGAAAGCTGTCACAGGTGGCTCCATGCGCATCTATCTGTTCGATGCTCTCGAAAGGTGACTGACCATCAGAAAACTGCGACGACTCCATAGTTAAGTGAAGAGTGAAGAATTGAGAATCAAATAACCCTTACGGAAGACAAGCCCGATATACGGCCTGCCGTGAACTGGCCAAGCGACTGGCCACTGCGCCATACCTGCATGACCAGCAGCGGGTGATGCAGCACGAAACTAAGTATCTCCACTTCATCGCCCACCAGCAGCTTGCTGTTCTCACTTTGCTGTATCCTGTAGCGGTTATTACCCAGATAGGACAGCACCACCCGGCGGTCGGGCAGATAGGCAATCTCCAACTCACAGCCGACCTGCAAGTCGGCAGAGCGCACCTCACCGTCAGGACTGTCGAAATCGGAGTTCCCCTGATCTTCAATCTTTGCCAGTTCATCCCAATGGGCATAGCCTAAATAGTGGGCAATAGCGTCGAGCGTACTGGTGTGCGGCTGGCGCTCGTCTTGGGCGAAGCCGAGCAACCGTTTGAGCGTAGTGGCACCGATGCGGACTCCCGTCTTGCTCTCGATGTCGAGCGACAGCAGTTCGCAGTCAGAAGGTAAGCGCAAGTCGGATTTCGACTTGCGCTTCAACAGTTCGATGATATGAAATGGCAGTTTCATTTCTCACTACTCATTTCTCACTACTCATTTCTCTTACTCCCACTCTATCGTTGCGGGTGGCTTTGAGGAGATGTCATAGCAGACGCGGTTGACACCGCGCACCTTGTTGATAATCTCGTTGGACACCTTGGCCATGAAGTCGTAGGGCAGGTGGGCCCAGTCGGCAGTCATGGCGTCGGTAGAGGTGACAGCACGTAAAGCCACCGGATGCTCGTAGGTGCGCTCATCGCCCATGACACCCACCGAGCGGACTGTGGAGAGCAGGATGGCGCCTGCCTGCCATATCTGGTCGTAGAGCGACACTTCTATTTCGCCGTCTTGCATGGCGGCAGGTATACCGGCAGCCAATACGCGGCGAGACTCCTCGCCACTGAGTTTCACTTTGTAGTCGCGCAGTCCACGGATGTAGATGTCGTCTGCGTCCTGGAGGATACGTACTTTCTCCGGCGTGATGTCGCCCAAGATACGTACGGCCAGTCCCGGACCAGGGAAGGGATGACGGGTGATGAGGTGCTCAGGCATGCCGAGCTGACGCCCCACGCGGCGCACCTCGTCCTTGAAGAGCCATTTGAGGGGTTCACACAGCTGGAGGTTCATCTCCTTGGGCAGTCCTCCCACGTTGTGGTGACTCTTGATGACCTTGCCAGTGATGTTCAGTGACTCGATACGGTCAGGGTAGATGGTGCCCTGAGCAAGCCAGCGGCATGGCGATTTACTATTTACGGATTTACCATTTACTATTTTTTGGGCTTCTGCGTTGAACACTTCAACGAAGTCGCGGCCTATAATCTTACGCTTCTGTTCAGGGTCGGTGACACCTGCCAGGTCGGCAAAGAACTTCTCCGAGGCATCGACGCCGATAACGTTCAGCCCCAGTCCCTGATAGTCCTGCATCACCTGCTGGAACTCGTTCTTGCGCAACATGCCGTGGTCGACGAAGATGCAGGTGAGGCGTTCACCGATGGCACGGTTGAGCAGGACAGCAGCCACGGAGGAGTCGACACCTCCAGAGAGTCCGAGGATAACGCCATCGTCGCCTAACTCCTGTTTCAGTTCGGCCACGGTGCTGTCGACAAACGAGGCGGCACTCCACTCCTGACGCGAACCACAGATGCCGACAACGAAATTCTTCAGGAGCAGACTGCCCTGCAGGGTGTGGAACACTTCGGGATGGAACTGGACAGCCCAAATGGATTTACTATTTAACGATTTACTATTGACAATCTGGCTGCCGCTGACGGACTGACAATTTGCCAATTTTTCTGCCGGACACCAGAAGGCGGCGTTCTTCACATCCTTTGTGCTGCCAATGACTTCAAAGCCGTCGGGGATGGCGGTGATGGTGTCGCCGTGCGACATCCACACCTGCGAGTGCTGCTCGAAACCCTGGAACAGGGGGTTGGCGGTGTCTACAGTCTGCAGGTTGGCGCGGCCGTACTCACGGGAGTCAGCCTTCTCCACCTTACCGCCAAGGGTGTGACTGATGAACTGTGCCCCGTAGCAGATGCCCAACACCGGCACGCGTCCCACAAACTGCGAGAGGTCTACCTTGAAGGCCTCCGGGTCGTGGACGGAATAAGGTGAACCCGAAAGGATGACACCGATGACAGAGGGGTCGTCCTTGGGGAACTTGTTGTAGGGCATAATCTCGCAGAAGGTGTCGAGTTCGCGCACACGCCGTCCAATGAGCTGTGTGGTCTGCGACCCGAAATCGAGAATGATAATCTTTTGCATGTTTATTTAGTTGAGAGTTTAGCGCTTAGAGTTCAGAGAGGAAGGCTTCGGCTTCAGCCAAAGAGTCGAGCTTACCTACATCGAGGACACGCAGGTCGTCCTTGGGGAGGCCTACGATGCGCGAACGGTGACAGACGGAGAGGTAGAAGTCGACAATGCCGAAGCGGTCAGGGAAACGCTCCATCAGCGGAAACAGACGGGGCGAGAAGCTGTGGATGCCAGAGAAAGCAAAGGCATGGAGTGTAGAGTGAAGAGGGAAGAGTGAAGAATTTGCGTCCGCCACAACCTTCAAGTCATCGTCAATGGTGAGCGCAGACTCACGCAGCCATGGGAAAGGTGACTTCACTTCGCCTGTCTCAATGTTCTTCCAGCCCATGAGTCGCATACCGCTGTCGAAGAGCAGATAGCGCTTAGTCTTGCGACGGCTGACCAACAGCACGGCGTCCTCGTCGGCCTCGTGCTGGTTGCGCAACCACTGGTAGTCAACATTATCCAAGATGTCGACATTATGGATGAGCAAGGGTTCGTCGTCGCGAAACAGAGGGGCGGCCTTCTTCAGTGCGCCGCCAGTCTCCAACAGTTGGGCGGTCTCGTCGCTGAAGCTGACCAGCGGTGCGTAGTCCTGCTGCCCGACATAGTCGACTATCTGCTGCGCAAAGTGGTGCACATTGACCACAAAGCGGTCGTAGCCCTGGGCCATCAGTCGGCGGATGTTCAAGTCGAGCAGCGGTGTGCCTCCAACGGGCACCAGTGCCTTGGGCATGGTGTCGGTGAGAGGCTTCAGGCGCGTGCCGAGGCCGGCGGCTAATATCATTGCTTGTCTCATCATCTTTTCTTTGCGTTGCAAAGTTACAAATAAAAATGCTAACCGTGGCCGTCTTCCTGAACTTTTTTCCAAACCATGTATGTTTAGTTAACCAAAAACGGCCAGCCCTTCCCGTACTGAACGTCAGTGTGGGAAGGGCTGGTTGTTTCTTGTATCCATACACCTTTTCGCCATTTTTCTTCAAATATAGCCATGATTTTCTTTCATTTTGACTGAAATCCCGCCAAAATCTTGCATCCTTAGAGTATTTTTACTAATTTTGCACCAAGGATAAATAGGAGACATAGATATGGCAAGACCAATTAGAGAAACACCTGTGCTAAAAGGCGAAGACGCTTTCAACTTCGAATGGCGACGGTTGACGGTAGACCACATGAGTAAGGAGCAGCGGAAAGAGAACTACCGCAAGTTAAAGGAACTGGCTGACAAGGCGAGGGAATATATAAATGTATGCATATAAGCAATGAATCTTGTTCGTCTGAGTTCTGACTACGAATTGACTTCCTTTGATTGTGGTGACGACCAACTTAACAAGTTCCTGTTCGAGGATGCAAAGCCGTCACTTGAGCTACGTATAGCAAATACGTTCATTCTTGAAGATGATGGACGTATAGTTGCCTATTTCTGCCTGCTCAATGATAAGGTGAGTAAGGATGAGATTATTGGAAGCAGATGGAAAAAGATAAAGGCAAACTTTCCTAAAGACAAACAATTCCGTAGTTATCCGACTATAAAGATTGGCCGTTTTGCAGTTTCCAAAGATTATCGTGGTAGGAACATTGGTACTGAGTTAATGGCTCTTATCAAAGACTTGCTTCACGGGCAGCCTGCTCATTCTGCATTTCGCTATATCACCGTAGATGCCTACCTTTCGGCTGTTCCCTTCTATGAGAAGAATGGATTTGTACATCTCACTAAGAAGGACGAGGATGAGCATACACGCTTGATGTTCTATGACATGATGGAGGTTGACGAATAATTCCTCCAAAATTTGCATGAATGCGGAATTTTTTACCTATAGCTTCAAAAACTCCGCTTCCAGAAAAGCACGGAAATTTCGGGTTTATAACTATTTGATACACACGGCGTTGAAATTTTATGCCCGACGGCACCGAATTTTATGCCCCGCGGCACCAAAAAGTATCAGCCGCTTTGGTAAATCGGGCAATCAAATTTGGAACCGCGGGGCATCAAATTCGCCACCACCGCCAATGTTTTTTACCACCGCCGCTGATGTTTTGCCATCGCGGCGCTGATGTTTTTAGCAAATGAAAGGGAAATATTTAGTAATGATTAAAAAAATAACTTGGGACGAAATTATTTATGGAACACAAAGACACAAAGACACAAAGAATTAAGCTGGTCGCAGTGTCAAGAAGACCAAACTTTGTGTCTTTGTGTCTTTGTGTTCAGTCAAATCATACCAATTTATTTTTTAACGGTTACTTAACTGTTACTAAAGCACCTGAAGCGTCTGGGTGATGCCCTGCTCACGATGGCAGATGCGCACCTCGATGCCAAACTTCTGGTGGATGTGCTCGGCCAGATGCTGGGCACTGTAGACCGAACGGTGCTGACCGCCCGTGCAGCCGAAGCAGAACATCAGACTGGTGAAGCCACGCTGCATATAGCGGCGCACATGGGCATCGGCAAGGCGGTAGACGCTATCGAGGAAAGTAAGTATCTCGCCGTCGTCTTCCAAGAAGCGGATGACGGGTTCGTCAAGTCCCGTCAGCTGCTTGTAAGGCTCGTAACGGCCTGGGTTGTGAGTGGAACGGCAGTCAAAGACGTAGCCACCGCCATTGCCCGACTCGTCGTCGGGAATGCCCTTGCGGTAAGAGAAACTAAAGACCTTGACCACCAACGGGCCCTGAGCGTCGTACTTGGAGAACGTGGCGGGGCCATCCTGCGGATGGGGCTTATAGGGGTTGTTGTCAGTTGTCTTATAGCCGTCGGCACGCGAGGCCGTAGCCTCTATCTGACAGAACTTCGGCAGCGCGACGAGCCGGTTGAGCACATCGACCAGATAAGGATAAGGGAAGTTGCGCTCAGCAAGCATCTCGCGCAGGTTCTGCATGGCGGGAGGTATGGACTGGATGAAGTGCTGCTTGCGCTCAAAGTAGCCCCGGAAGCCGTATGCCCCCAACACCTGAAGCTGACGGAACAGGACGAAGAGCGACAGGCGCTCCACGAAACGGTGGGGACTGGGCACTTCGGTGTAATGTTTCAGGGCGTTATAATACTCATAGACCAGTTCACGGCGGAGCTTGTGCGGATATTTGGCTGAGGCCTGCCACAGGAACGAGGCCAGGTCGTAGTAGTAAGGACCGCGGCGACCACCCTGGAAATCAATGAAGAAAGGCACCTCCGGACTGCCCTGCGACGAAGACGCCAGCATGACGTTGCGGGCCTGACAGTCACGATAGAGGAAACACTGGGTGTCGTCGGCTGCCGTCAGGTCTTTGGCCAGCAGGCGGAAGTCGGCCTCTAACTTCAGTTCGTGGAAGTCGAGCTCGGTGGCTTTCAGGAAGCAGTATTTGAAGTAGTTGAGGTCGAAAAGCACGGAGTCGATGTCGAAGGCCGGCTGCGGATAGCAGTTGGAGAAGTCCAGCCCGCGGGCACCGCGCAGCTGGATGTTCGGCAACTCGCGGATGGTACGGCGCAGCAGTTCCTGCTCCTTGAGCGTATAACGGCCACCGGCCTCGCGACCACCACGGATGGCGTCGAAGAGCGACACGCTGCCCAGGTCGGTCTGCAGGTAGCGCAGTTCGTCGTCGCTGACTGCCAACACCTTAGGAACGGGCAGCTGACGCTTGGTGAAGTGGCGTGCCAGGTAGACAAAGGCGTGGTTCTCGTCGCGGCTGGTGCCGATGCAACCCACCACGCTCTCGCCCGTCGCCGAGGTCATGCGGTAATACTCACGGTTGCTGCCTGCTCCGGGCAGTTTCGTCATGTTATAGGGCTCTGCCCCACTCCATTGCTTATAGAGTGCTACAAGTTTCTGCATAGTTCTGTTTATAGTATTCGCATCAGTTGCGTCAGTTTGGTCACCTCGTAGTCCACGGGTTCAGGGGCTGGAAACTCCGGGAAGCGGTTGTAGTAGGCTGTAGCCAGACCAGCCCGCTTGGCTCCCAGAATGTCGGTCTGGAAGTTGTCGCCAATCATCAGCGTACGCTCACGCACAGCCCCGGACTGGCGCAGGGCATAGTCGAAGAACTCCGGTGCGGGTTTGTTGTGTCCTGCGTCCTCGCTCAGGATGACATGGTCGAAGCATCCGTCCAATCCGCAGGCCCGCAGTTTTTTATACTGCACCTCGTGGAAGCCGTTGGAACACAGATGGAGGCGATAGCCCTGCCGTAAGAGGTAGTCCACCAGTGTGCGGGCACCTTCCACCAGTCCCGGCTTAGTCGAACAAAAGTCCAGGAAACGGTCGCTGGCCTCAAGGCACAACTGCTCGGTAGGCTGCAAGCCGCGACCGTAACTGAGCGGGCGGCGGAAACGCTCGACAATGAGGTAGTCGCGAGTTATCTCGCCCCGTGAATAGCTCGTCCATAGGTCGATGTTAGCCTCCCAGTAGCGGTCATAGAACACCTGAGGGTCGGGGAACCAGCGTTCCAGCTGCATGGCGTCGAACAGTTCATGCAATGCCAATACGGCATTGCCGTGGGTGTCGTACAAAGTATCATCGAAATCGATGAACAAATCGGGATATTGCTTCATAACGGCAAGGAACGTTGGGTACTACTGCAACGTGACGCCCATCAGTCCGATGACAACATCGTTGGACAGCGTGCGAACCGTGAGCGAGCGTAACTTCTTGCGCGAGTTCAGGCGCATGCGCAGCATGGTGGCCGCACCGCCGGGAATGACGCCGCCGTCGGCACCCTTGGGACCTATCTCGCCCCCCTGGGCATTGGCAAAGGGAACGTTTAAGTCCGCTGCAAGATGACGGCTCACCTTACCAGAGGCAAGGGCTACGCGATAGGGACGGGGCTGGGCGGCACGGAATGCCTTTCCGTCAACGTAGTAGTCGCGCTCAATGGGACACCAGTTGTCAGGGTTGACCAGACGCAGGGTGTCTGCCGTACCGTCCTTATATTGGGCTATGACCCATCCGTTGTCTATGCGGCTCTGCATGTGGTTAGTGGAGCCAGCCATCAGCAGCCAAGCCACTGAAGCACTTCCACTCATGGGGACGACAAGGCTGTCAGGATAGTTGTCCCACAAAGAGGTGTAGGCTATGTTGTGACCAACAGCCGGTGTACGGAAAGGCACACCTGCTACGGTGAACTCGTCCTTGACAATGAGCGAACGGAAACCAGTATCGTCAATTTCCGGCAGGTAGGCGGGATGACACCAGTCGCCCACTCCCTGCACGGGAATCTGCAATGTCGTATAAGGCGGACGAGGCGACAGATACTCGTTCTGGAAGATGTCGGTGACGTTGGCGTTGAACAGGCGCTCCATCTTTTGGGGACGATACTTGTCGTCGACTTCCTCCGTCTGCTCTGTTGCTGTCTGCACTGAAGGAGAAGACAGCAGCAGATTGTTGCTGAAATGCACCTCCGGCAGACGGGCCGGCTGCTTGACACGGATGACCTGATAGGGTTCTGCCGTGCCTTCTATGTCGCGGTACCTGCCTTTGTCCAGGTTCTGGCGGATAATAATCTTCAAGGGCTGACGGAAGTTCTGACGGACCTCATAGACCGACTCGTCACCCTGCCGCTGATACCTATAATATATATAAGGTGTACGGACGGAGGCGGAGTCCCACTCTTCAGGAAAACCGGGACGGATGATGCACTGACCGTCCAGGGCATTGGGCTGAATACCGAAAAGTCCTTGCAGCAGCGTGCGGGCAGAGATGCCGATACAGTCGCCAAAATCACGATAGCACTCGCCACGCGCAGCATCGTACTGGCTGAGCTGGCCGAAGTTGGCAGGCGACTGTCCGCAATACATCTGGTCCATCACATTGGCTTTCAGCAAGCTGAAGCCGTCATCAGCCCGACCAGCAAGGAAGTAGGCCAGGGCGGTGTGCATCACCTCTGCCGTTGCCACATTGTTAATGCTCCACGAATAGGGCAACCAATTAGAGGTAGCAATGGTCTGAAGACCGTCGCCGACATCAATGTGGGGAATCTGACGGTCTATGTATTGGGTAGCCTGATAAGCCTGCCATGGCGTGCAGGCTCCGCAGTCAATAGGTGTATAGATGCTCCATACGGCAGCACTCTCGTGTAGGCGCTGCAGTCCCAACAGGTCCTGATATTCAGCCCAGTGCCCTTTGTCCGACAGCCAAAGACGTGAGTTCATCGCCTCCAGTATGGCTTCGGCTTCGCGCCGATAAGGACGCGGGTCTTCGTCTATCAGCTCAGCTATGCGCGCTGCCAAAAGGTTTGCCCGATAGTTATAGGCTGACGAATGGGTGACAGCACCGCCACTGTAGTAGAGTGCATCGGAAGCCCATATACAGCAATATGCATCATAAAGATGGTCACCGTCTGGGTCGAAATTGCGCTTCTCCCACCTCAGATGGTTCCTCAGTACCGGCCACATCTTAGCTATATAGGCGGAATCGCAGTCGTACTGGAAGTGCCACAGCAATTCGTCGATGTAGTTCAGGTTCATGTCATAGTGGTGCATCTGGTCGTTACGCTCGGGATTGCGGCAAATGTATCCGTTAGAATACATCTGTGTTCCCCACTCCTTCCTGGCACGGGCAAGATGCTGTGCTTCGTCCTGCGTGGGATGTCCCAGCTTTGGAGCCACACGGGTAACCTGGCTCTGAGCGTATGCGTCGAAATGACTGACGGCACGCTCCGGCCACCCCAGGACATCACCTAAATAGCCGGCACGCCAGCCTGCCAGCGGCATGCGCCAGCCCACACAGCCGTGCAACCATGTCTTCCCGTCCCAGTCGCCGTCGGCAGCGACCACAAGGGCTCCGCCTAACGTGTTGATGTAAGGGTCGGGGGTGTTCAGCTCTATACGTGATGCCAAGGCTTTCATGGCAGCCTCAGCCTCGTCGAAGCGCTCCTCGCCATCCCTGCGGTCCATCGCCTGCAGCTCTACACCGTTACAGCCGATGTAACACACGTCGTCAAGGTAGACCGTAAACTGCTGGACAGGAGCCTTGCCGTCAGCATCAAAGGCATCACGGGGGTCTACGCCCAAGTCGCCATTGCGAGAGAGCTTGGGTTGTTTGGTGCCCGACACCACAACGGTCACGGTAGTCAACGAGTCGAGACCAGAAGACTGGATACGCCACAACGCCTGCTCGCCATTCAGCGAGGCCACGACTTTCACTCGCAACACCGCATCGGGAGCCCACGTACCATGACGCAGGACATAGCTGCGCATGCCGTCTTCATAACGGGCCTCGCAATAGTCAAGGGCATCAAGGGGAGTGTCGTCAACAAAAAACTGCACATGCCGGCTGTCCCGCTTCTTATAGATGGCAAACACGGGACGGTCACTGGTTTCCAAACGCCATTCGGTAGGACCGCCATAAAGTGCACGGGTGTACTTATGATGACCATTGACACTGACAAAGGCCCGGCCGTCGGGACGATAGTTCTGCGCAGAAGCTCCAAGTGAGAGCACAAGGAACAGCAAGATGAGCGTATTCTTCATAATGGCGGCAAAGTTACGAAAAAACGAGAGAAATGCAAAAGGAAAGCTTGCTTTTCTGCTCACTTCCGAGTGACAGTAACTTCTCAGAAGGAAAAGTTACGAAAAAACGCTGACTTCGTAAAGCGTTTTTGGAGAATTAACGCAACAAAGTGCATAGACAAAGGCATTTCGAGGAAAAACGAAGTAAGGCGGTAGGAAGGCTCTACGCAAATCTGGGAAGATTGAAAATCCCCAATAGGCCAAGGTGTTGCACCCCTCTGGACACCCTGCCAAGACCGTCGGCAGAAGCCGAATACAAGAAACAAAGACAGACGTATCCATCTGTTCATATTCATACGAAATCGGCATATAGCAAAATGTCTTTTGAGTTACTCGAAACGATTCAGATTACGCTGACCTTGTTTGTAGTTTCTTGCCCTCTTTGTTCCAGATGTATATCCAAGCGCTTTGGCGGCTGGTAAACGTATTGCCGGAAACGCCTATGACCTCTCCTACAGTCTGCTTTGAGAGTGTGCATATCTTCTTGCCATTGATGTCGTAGGTCTTCACCCAAGCCCCGTCTACAGACACGAAGAAATCACTGCCCCAGCCGACCACTTCTCCAATTGAACTTTTCGACAGCGTGGTGACCTTCTTCCCAGCCTCATCATACACCTGATACCAAGCCCCGTCGGCCTTGATATACGATATCTGCTGGGCGTTGGCAAACATAGAAAAGAGTGCCATAAGCATTAATAGTATTATCTTTTTCTCCATATTACGACTTAAATCTGACAGTCGGCGATCATGGTATTCAGAATGTCGCCAATGGTATGCGTAGGAAGAATTTTCTGCGACTTATAAATGAAGTTGGCATTGTAACGGCAGAGTCTGGAGTCGGCCTTGGCCTCTTTACCAGGCAGACGGCTCCCTTCAAAGTTCAGGAATCGCAGTTGGTCAGGACTGAGACGATCAGTGCTTTTTAGGATGCCTTCACACTCAAAACCGTGACAATAACGATTGCCTTGCACCTGTACGACGAGGCAGCAATCGTCGGAGACTTTAATTTTGGCTTCTAACAATCCGACGGCATGACTCATACCGCTACCAATGAAAATCTGTTGCAATGGCTTGGCTTCGGGACAGCCGTAAAAAGCCAGAATGGAATCGGCCTTCTGAGGATTTCGTCGCACGATGACATCAAAGTCACTCATGCCCAACACGACTCTTGTTTCCTCTTCCTGCTGAGGCATCAGCTTTCCCAGTTGTTCGGCAAGCATAGTTCCCATCTGGGCATAACGCACTTTTTCATAAATATCGTTCAGCCTCAAGTCGTGCAATAATGGCTCTTGGTGAAGGAAAGGCATGCCAGCGTCTATGGTCCACTGCTCAGCAATGGCACTCAGATTGCTAACATACCGACAATAGTCGCTGATATAGAACTGGTGCTCCTTTCGGATGACAACATTCTTGCTGCATTCCTCCAGTAGCAGTGCCAGTTCGTCGTAGTGATGCACCTGCCAGCGAGTATTCTCTACGATGTTTTTCCTGTCAGGAAACTCCTTGACGAGTGTCAAAACGCTATATGAGCATCCGATGTCAGACTTCAAAAACACTTGTTCGTAGCGTTTTAATTGAAGAATGTTCGGCAGACTTTTTAATTTGTTTTCTACAATGAGGAAAGCACACTCTCTAACAACAGGACAGCCCTTGTGGGTCTTTCCTGTGTCTTTGGAGTAAGTGACACAAAGGTCCAGATGGTAGTATTCGCGCTTCACAGTCCAGCCCTGTGGCCACACCCCGCTAATACCAAGCATCCGGCTCATCAGTTGTTCGAAAACTTGGCGGTAGTTCATTCCCAGCCAATAGAGGAAATTACTGTGAAACAGCTCTTTAGAACCTCCAGACAGGTACAACAATGGAGACTCCTTCAGTTGATTGTAAATAGTATTCATATTTTAATACTCTTCAAATAAATCAGGGGACGGTTCTCTGATCCGTTGCTACTCTTTGAATAATCCCGTAACTGATGCCCGTTATTCGGGCCAGCTGTCTGAATCCTGCTCGCATCCTGTAGCCGCACTCGTCATAGCATTCCACCAACTGATGGAGACTTTGCAGAAACTTCATGTAGTCCTCATCATCCTCAAAGATGTCTTGCCAATTAATACCACGCAGCATTACGTGGTAGATACCTGTGCCGCTTGTCTTGCGTGCTTGTCTGGGCATATTTATTGTTTTAAGTTGCACCAAAGGTACATAATTATTGTAATATGTCAGCATACTTCGTAAACCTTTAATGATTTATAACAGATCAGAGAACCGTCCCCTGATCTAGATGGCATCAAGCGAATAAAATGCCGTTTCATTTGTCTGCGTTTTGCCTTCAATAGCACCATGTTGAGTGGTTGTTTCCATTTTGGAAACAGCCACATCTTTATCCAGTTCTCCCTCTTTAAATATGTGAGCCAGATGTTTGCTGATGGCGGGTACACCCACGCCAAACAACTGTGCCATCGCTTTCTGCGTAGCCCATATCGTCTCATCCTTTATCACCACCTGTACCCTGCCTTCCTCATCAGGCAACTGGTATAATATAAATTGTATCTCGTTGTTCATTGCAAAATAGTCTTTTGTAGAGTTAACCACTCGCTCGACCTACGGTCGCTTGGCTCGTCCAAGAAGTGTATTGTAGTTACCCACTAACATGAGCCAATAGTTTTACCTCGTCTATTTCTTTAATTAGTTCTTCTGTCGTTGGCAAATAGAGTTGGTATTTACTGGCAAGAATCGTCGTATTATTCTCTGGCAGAGCCATCTTTACTACTGTGTCATTCTTGTCCGTACACAACAAAATACCAATAGTCGGGTTCTCATCTTCCAGTTTCTCACAACGGTCATAATAGTTTACATACATTTGCAATTGTCCTAGGTCTTGGTGCGTCAACTTTTCCGTTTTCAATTCCACTATTACAAAGCAGCGCAGCAGACGATTGTAAAAAACCAAATCTGCAAAGAACTCATCATCTTCTAATAAAATTCGCTTTTGTCTCGCTACAAACGAGAAGCCTTTACCCATTTCCAGCAAGAAGTCTGCAATGTGAGAGATGATAGCACTCTCCAGGTCTTTCTCATAATAAGACGCTTTTCGCTCCAGCCCCAGAAACTCCAACACCATCGGGTCTTTGATAATCTCGACTGGCTTTTCCGGAGTCCTCTCTCTTCTCGCAACAGCTAACACCGATTCTTTGTCATTGCTCAGCAACAGTCGCTCGTAGAGCATCGAATTAATCTGCCGCTCCGTTTCCCTTGCTGTCCAAGCGTTGTTCACAGATTCCAATTCATAGTATTCACGCTTATCGGGATCTGGTATCTGAATTAGCAACCGATATTGACTCCAGTTCAATTGTGAACGCAGTGTGTTCCCAATTGGGTAAGTTCTATAAAACTGGCGACAGAATTTCAATTGTCGCTCACCAAATCCGCTGCCATATTCAGGTTCCAATTCTTTGGCAAGGTTCTTAATGAGGTACGCACCATAGTCAGCACGCTCCTTGCCCTGCTGCTCCTCTTCAAATATTCGCTTGCCGATATTCCAATACATCTGTACACGGCAGAAGTCCACACTTCGTACTGCCGTAGAGCGAGCTTTGTCGATAATGGACCGAATCTCGCCGACAAAAGTATCAGTGCTGCTGATTATCTTCTTTACTTCTTTCTTCATGTCGTTTGCAAAATTACACATTTTATTATTATGAACTAATCATAGGCTAGTGCATGATTGTAAAGTCACGCGAGTCTTGCCTGACTTGCGACAAGTCATAGCATGTGGAACTTATAAATATATTTACTCCTGCCATAATTCTTCCTTTATAAAAACATCTCTTTTCGCGTTACCCACTATTTGTATTGTAGTTAACCACTAACTCCTGAGAGTTAAGCAGTAACTTACTCTTTGGGGCTATTGGACTTAATGGGGTTATTGGGCGGTTGCCCATTAGTCCCATATCGCCCATTATACCCGTTTTTCTGTTGCCAGTCTCTCCTGACTCGGTACATCTCCTCTTTGATGCCGCCCCTCTCCTTGAAGTCTCGCTTCTTCCATTCTATGAGACCTCTAATAAGTACATCACACTGATGAATAAGCGTGATGGCGATGTTGGCGATGGTCTCGTCGGAACGCTCCTTGATTTTCTCCCGATAGACAGCAGAGTCAAGATGAGCCTTGCAGAAAGCACGTGCCTGGATACAGCGGGGATCATCATACTTCCATTGCTCCAGCCCACGCACACGCAAATAGTCCTCGTAGTCAAGCAGCAGTTCGTGAAGCGATGCACGATTCACGTTGGTCAGTTTCAGTTCCATTTCTCGCGATGTGATGCCGTCAATGTTCCCCTCCGCTAAATTCTGCTTTCCCGACCGTGCCGCCTGCACCATCTGGTCAATGGTTCGGTCGCCTGGCTTCAGATACTTATGGGCAAAATAGAACGTCACATCGTAGATGCACTCCGCTTTTTGGAATGCCTTCAATGAACGGTAGTTGTTGTCTTGCCTTAGAAAATCTTTGTCTTCTTCCATATCGTTTCTGATTTCTTCTGACCCCCCCTCTTTTCGAGTTACCCAAGAAGTATATTATAGTTACCCACTAACTCGTAAACGGATAATCATTAACCTTTTTCCAGACTGTCACCTTGTTCTGCAAAAGGTAATTCCTCCATGTCGGGTTCGATTTCTGTTTTTTGGGGTTCTTTCTTCTGCAGAACTTTTCTTTTTTTCTTCTTTTTTTCTTTGGCCTTTGCCATCTTTACACTTCGTCGCATCAGTTCAAGGGCAATCTCCTCTTCACTCATGTCAGAGTCTATACCATACACTTCAGCCACTACTTTGTCATTCGACTTGTGTGCTTTTGCAAGTCGGCCTTGCAACAAGTCATACTGGCTGGCAAGACAAGATGCGTCCTCGCGTCTTGCCTCAAGTATTTCTGTGGCAGTTTCTTCTATTGCTTGTTTTTGAGCGTCGTCCAAATCTTTCCAAGGGAAACTGTTATAGACAATATTGGCAGAATAGCGAAAATCACTTTTCAGTCGTCCGCATATATATTTCACCCATATCATGTGAATGCGTGACTGTATGATGCCAAACAGCCATTTAGAGGGAGACGGAATGATAAGGTTGGCATCTGTACTGATAATAGAAGGATCAACGAACCCCATTGGAATATATTTGCGATTCTCTGATGAATGTCTCGGCACAAGAATGTATTCTTGGATAGGCTGCCTGATTTCCATAAACCGATTCCCTTCATCCGCAAACTCTATTGTTGCTGTTTTAGGACTTCTCAATCTAAATTCCTCAACTGCCCTAATTCGCTTCTTTACCAAAGGCATTCTGTCCAACTCGTACGAGGAAATCCCATCAGGCATCCACAGACAAAAACGTTCTTCATTGTAGAGGAATTCCCTTGCTCCCATCAGTCTGCTAATATACTTTTCCGCAGCAGGCTCTTTCTTGATAAAGTCCCAGTAGTCTTCCTTTCCTATAATCAGATTTCCGCCATCTACAGGGATGCTTCCCTTACACATCTTAGGCACTTTCACCAATGGCTCAGTTCGGCTTTCAATAAAGATGTTCTCAGCATTTAGCAGATATCCATTGATGTTCACGGCTTCAATTGCTGGAGCATTCTCTTGATAGATATAGCGCTTGCTTATTTTTTTCTGTTTGCTAAAACCTATAATCACGCAATGGACATGCGCCATATCATCAGCCTCATTATTCCAGCGGAATGTCTTCCATGCAAACGTGATGTGAAGATTGTAGTGTTGCACTAATGGTTTCCAAAGGAGTGCCACCTGCTCGCCTTGGGTGATGCTGTTGGTAGAAACCAAAGCACAGGACACATTCGAACGTGACTGCATGTATTCGGCAGCTTTGGCATACCATCCGCACACAAAGTCCATCTTTCCTGGGTTCTTCCATACTTTGGTTTTTCCAATCTTCTTCGGCATGGCATACAAAATGGAGGTTCTCTGAGCTTTCGTCATTTTGCTATATCCTTGGAAGGGAGGATTACTAATGATATAGGTAGGCGAATTGGACTTGCGTTTCAGAAGATTACCCCAGTCTTCAGTCAAAGCATCGGCACACAGGATATTATCGTTCTTTTCAAGAGGTAAAGGAGCTATTGAGTAATGCAGCACCTTTTCCGTCTCCTGTAGCAATTGGCATGACGCAATCCACATTGATGCACGCGCCACCGATGCTGCGAAATGGTCAATCTCTATCCCAAAGAATTGATTGATACCCACTTTACAGGGATCTGTATTGTCTGTCCGTGTGGAATAGTTCAATTCAAATTCTTGTACAATTGCCTTGAGTTCTAATTCATGTATTGACTTGTAAATTTCCGTGAGAAAGTTTCCACTACCACAAGCAGGGTCAAGAAAGCGAAGACTTGCGAGTTTCTTTCGGTATGCCTCTAATAGTCCATACTGAGCCTCTTTCCCTTTTTGTGTATCTGTAGGCATCTTTAGAATATTCTCTAAGTCTGTTGTCAAATCATTCAAGAAAAGAGGGTCAATAACTCTGTGGATATTAGTGGGTGTGGTGTAGTGCATTCCACCAGAATCACGGACGTCTTTCGCTACAGTGCTCTCAAAAATACAACCGAAATTCGTAGGTGAGATTTCTTCCCATGAGAATTTATCCTTTGTCCCCTTCACTACCAAATCCCATGCACGAAGTAGATGTTGATAGACTTTATCGTCGATAGTAGGAGTTTTATATGCTTTTTTGTTATTAAACAAGCCTCCATTAACGTATGGGAACTGGCGTATGGTCTTTTCTACCATATTGCCAGACTTTGCCCTCTCTTTTTCGTCTGTATCAAGCCATTGGAACAGTGCAGTAAACCTCTCACTTAAATCGTCGGGAGAGGATTTCTCCAAGAAAGTACTGAATTGCGCATCATCAAATAATCCGGCATCCTCAGCGTATAGGCAAAATACAACACGTACACAAAAGACATTGAGCGATTGCAGTACATTTTTGTCTTTATTTACCGCTAATAAAGCTTTGTACAAATCTCTGACATAGTCACTTGCAGTATTTGATACTCTTTTCTCACGCTTCTCATCTTTCTGCACAGGTGCGTCATTGTATGGCTTGATTAAGAAAAGAAGTTCCTTCCACCGCAGAGGAAGGTCTTTCAATGGTATAATTCTCTGTGAGAGATTTTTATGGAAACTGTCCCAAATACGAAATTCTTGAAAGTTGCAAGCAATCACATAACGACCGGAGTCAGGCTTATCCATCTTCTCGAAATAGCGAATACCTTGTTCCATTGGAGTAAGCATTTCGTCATCACTTTGCTTTTCTGGCTTATCGAGATTTATATCATGACTTTTCTGTTCAATGACAACTTTTGATGTTTTCAAATAAACATCAATCTTCTTTGTCGTACCATTAAACTTTACAGGACGCTGAACCTCTATCTCGTTTCTTGATCTTGGGATGCCAAATACATCCTCCAAGAAATCTTCCCAGAATGTTTTATCATCTTGTTGCTCTTTTCCTTTGCCATCCCATTTTTTGACAAAGTCTTTAGCTGCCCTTTTTATTTCTGAATGTTTACGCATGGTCTGTATTCTTATTTCTTTGGAAGTTTCGATGTGTCCTTTTGCTTACTCTTCCCATCTTTGGCGATACCAGGCATATCGCGTAAGCATGAAGTCTTGAACTTCACGCTGTGAACCACTGCCAACTTGGACCATTTTCGTGACCTCACGAAAATGATCATCCACATTGACTCCCAATGTCTTACACGATTCCATGGCACGACCAATGGCTACCACGAAATTCTCCCATCGGGTATAGCCCAACACTTGTTGTAACTCACGTGCATACCATACTTCGATGGTGTTTCCCTCATCATCCTTGATGCTCTTCGCTATCAAGTCGAAGGCCGACTTGTATTGATGTATTTTCTGTATATCCATAGTTACTATATATTTACTGGTACAAGCCCTGATTTGTCAACACTCTCGTTCGCTATATTCAAAGCCTCATGAACTTAAAATGACTATTTAGAGAACAATCCATTAGCCCATATCATCTTTCGATTCTTCCGGCAACAGATAGTCGCTGGCTTTGGCAGGCGAAATAACACTATGGCCCAACTGGCTTTCCAGTTGGTTGCGGGCTGCCTTTGCTACGCTGCCGCCATCTTTTGCCACTTGGGCCTGCTGATGGAAGCCGTGAGGGTCGCGCTGTTTGGAGAGTTCTGTAGCTGAGGCTTCCGCAAGAATGTTGAAAGCTATTTCAAGGTTGGTCATATTGTCTCGTAGGTTCTCTTTCTTCAATCCTTTGAAATGTTTGTACTGCTTGGTCGTGAAGCCGCTCCATTCACGGGTGATGATGTCAGTCAGCGAAGCATATTCCAGTCCTTCTTTTACGCCCGTCCGTTTCCATTCGTCAGTCAACTCCTTGCGCACTTCGATGCTCTTGATGCGTTGATTGATCCAAGCATCACTATATCCTAAGCACTTGTAGTCGATAATGGCTTGGTCGATACTCAGTTCCGGGTCTTGCATTTGGTCGATGCGAAGGCTGGCCACCTGAGCCATCCATTGCTTGAAAGGCTCAGCTTTAGGTGAAGGTATGGACTGGATGATGCGGAAAAGCTGTTCTGTATCAGCTACATCCGTCAAACGCATCTTGCCATCAGCAGCGCGGAGTTTCAACTGGTGACAATTTGTCACCGTTTCATTTCCCTCATCTTTCAGGCGCTGTTTTAGCTTATTCCAATACTTACGTGCCGTTAGCGCATCCTTACTATCTGTCAGCACTCCACAGACATCCACTATAGAGAAGTACCACTTCTCTTCTTGGTCGTCCCACACGGTGCGCACTTTGCGCTCTTGGAACAGTTGTATCGCTTGTTTTTTAGTCATCTTCTTCTGTCCAAAGTAAATCATCTACACTCACACCCAATATTTTTGATAACTGGATGAACATTTCTACATTGGGCTGGGCGGCATTAGTCACCCATTTTGATATGACAGCAGGATCTTTATCAAGGATTTCCGACAATTGTTTGTTGGTCATTCCCTTCTCTGCAAGTACCACCTTCAGGCGG
>JAFTGB010000086.1 GCA_017458125.1 Prevotella sp. | reverse complement strand
CGGAAAACTGACTTGGAAAGCTGTCCCATACGCCATCTGCTATCTGGTGATGGATGCTGAAGGCAACGTGGTGGGAATGACCAAGGATGATGAGTATGCTATTGCCGAGGCAGGTACATACACCCTCCGTTCTGTCAATGAGTATGGCAGCTTAGGTGAGAGCACCAATTTTGAAGTGACGGAAGCCATGACGACTGGCATTCAGGCCGAAAAGAACATACAGGTCCCTTTCGTCGAAACTCAGGTCTATGACCTGCAGGGCCGCAAGATGGCCGACAGCCAGTTGCAGCGTGGCATATACTTATTGAATGGTAAAAAAATGATTGTCAGATAACTCCACTCCTCTCAAGACTTCTGGAACTCACTGGGTGTTTGCCCGGTGAGTTTCTTGAAGCACTTGCTGAAATACTTAGGGTCTGAGAACCCGCAACGGTATGCTACGTCAGCTACAAGTACATTGGGCTGGCGCAGCATCGTTTTTGCACGTTCTATACGTTGATTGAGCAGGTAGTTGTTAGGAGAGGTGTTGAAGACGCTCTTCATGCGGGCGAAAAGCAGGGTGCGGCTAATTGCCATAGCCTGGGCAAAGTCCTGCATTGACAGGTCGGAGTCGCCTAAGTGCTCGTTGACGAACGTCTTCACACGTTCGGCAAACAGACGGTCCTCTTCATTCTCGACAACTTCTACTTGCTCTATTTTCTCTACCGCTTCCTTGATGGACAGCAACTCACGGATGCGCTCGCTCATCACCTCAATGCGCTGGTTGCTGGTCAGGCGGATGTCCTTAATCTCATTCTGCAGCAGGCGGATGTAACGCACTACACGATATATGCCGATGACCAGCAATGCCAGCAGCAGACCGTAGAGCATCCAAGCCCACGGTGTCTCGTGGAAAGCGGCCCGCCGGTGGATGGTCAATATGTGCTCGTTGTCAGCCCAAACACCGTCTCCATTGGTGGATCGTAGATGCAGTCGGAAGGTTCCGGCAGGAATGTCGGGCAGGGTGATGTGGTTGTCGGTAATATAGATCCAGCGATTGTCCATGCCCTCAATGCGGTAGGCGTAGGTGATAGGTACATTCTTGTTGAAGTCGAGAGCTGCAAACTGAATGGTGAGGCTGCGCTCGTCGGGTGACAGCCTGATGTCTGAAGAGCAGTCGAAGACAAGGGGCGGTTGATAATTGCTCTTTTGCATGTCCTGCGGGCTGACGCTCAACACTCCCTGTGTGGTGCCAAAAAGTAAATGGGCACCGGCGAATACGGGCTTTGTATCCAAAAGCTTGAAGCGTTCGTCCAATGTACCACGGGTGTAATTGGTGACCGTGCTGTCGCTTAACGAAAAGCAACTGATGGAGGTCTGCGAGACAATGTAGAGTCCGTGGCTGGGCTTGAAGAACAGACTCAAGCATACGTCAGAAGGCAAGCCCTGATCGGTGGTGAAGGTGCAGAAAGGGGCATGCTCACTCAGCAGTCGCCGGTCGTCGGTCAGACAAAAGCCGCCGCCACTGGTGGCAATGGCTACTGTATGATTACGGAGAGGCTCTATATCCATCACCCAGTTGTTGCTGAGCGATGTGGCGTCATCAGGTCGGCGGCAATGATGCCAGAACTTCATGTCCCGGAGATCTCCGCCCAGCGAACAGGTGTAGAGCCCGTTCAGTGTACCTGCTATCAATACCTGTTGTGGGGTAATGTGCAGACAGCGCACCTTGTCGCTCTCCACGTCAGTCGGCCATCCAGACAGACCATTGTTTTTATGGAGGAACACGCCGTCGTGCTTTTGCCGCAAGTCGTACATATTCAATCCTCCCTTGTAGGTGGCTATCCAAAGACGTTGCTGGCCATCTTCAACCATGTCGTAGATGTTGTCGCAACTCAGACTATTGGGGTCATTCTCGTCATGGACGTAGCGCTTGACGGTGTAGCCTTCACCCGTTTCCGAGGCCTTGAGTCGAGTCAGTCCATCAGGCTTTGCCCCCAGCCACAGGTCGCCCTGCGAGTCTTCAAGGATGCAATATACATTCTGTCCGAAAGCGACGGGAGTCGTTGACAGTTCTCCTTTGGGCGTGAGATATTTGTCGCCAACGCGAACATGCCCATTCTTATCTGCCACCCATGTGCGGTCTTTTTTGTCCACATAAAGACAGTGTACCTCTTCCTCGGCGGCACCCGATAATTTCACAGGTTGCAAGGGCTTGGCGCCAAACCAGACACGATAGAGTCCGCTGTGTGTGTCAACCCAGATGCCTCCTTGGCGGTCTACCAAGAGAATGCTGGTAAAGACATTGGCGAATTGGGGCAGGCTTTTCAGTCTTGCCAAGGTGGCATCGTCAGCCTTGTATGGCCGTGGCCGCTTGCTGTAGTCGCCGCTTGTCAGTTCGAAGCGTCCCGTTCTGCGATGGAACACGAAAGTCAGGCTGTCATTGGTGGTACACTCCAGGTCGTGGTCGGGCAGCTCGCGGATGCTGCCAATGCGATTGGTGCGCAGCGGACTGTTGTCACCGGGCCGCATGCGATAGTTCTGGAAGCGGTAGCCGTCGTATCGGCACAGTCCGTTCCATGTGCCAATCCACACATACCCGTCATGGTCTTGCACGGCACTAGACACAATGTCTTGGCCGTACCCATCGGCTTCACTGAAATGGGTGATTCGCACCTCCTCAGACTTGTGAGCCGTGACGACGGAAGTAATCAATAGGATAGTGATGGTTATCAGTAGTCGTTTCATGATTGCCCCAATAGCATTTTTGTTAAATCCCTCTCTCTGCCCAGTCGCCTCTGTCAAGGTTACGGTAGCCGATGGCTTCGGCGATGTGCATCGCCTCTACCTTCTTGCTGCCGGCGAGGTCGGCGATGGTGCGGGCAACTTTCAGGATGCGGGTGTAGGCACGGGCGGAGAGCTTCAGGCGTTCCATGGCCATGCGCAGCATGTCAAGGCTGGCGGTGTCGGGCTCGGCAAACTCGTGGAGCATGCGTTCGGTCATCATGGCGTTGGAGTGGATGCCCTTGAAGGGCTTGAAACGTTCCTCCTGAATCTT
>JAFTGB010000085.1 GCA_017458125.1 Prevotella sp. | reverse complement strand
TCCATCATCAGCAGTGCCGAACTCCAGCCCAGCAGCGTGTGGCCGGAGGGGTAGGAGCCGTTCAGCCGCAGTGCCGGCTCGTCCTCGGGATAGAGCGTTGGTTCGTTGAACACCATGAAGGGGCGGCGGCGCATGTACTCGCGCTTGGGGCGGGTACAGTTGCTGTCGCACGTGGCGTTGCCTTCGAGCAGCACCTTGTAGATTTCGGGTGTGTCATCCTTGGTGACCTTCATGCCGAATGCCTCCTCAAACTCGGTGAGGATGGTCTCCAGACCATACACGGCGTCGCGGGTGGACTCGGCGGCACGCTCCGGGTCCTTGCGCATCTCCTTGCCCCAGTAGTAGCGTGCCACGTCGTTCATAAACGCCACCGACGTGCTGTCGGGCGGGCCGGGCAGGAACACCATCATGTCGGGCATCTCGCCCTGAGTGAAATACGCGTTTACAACTTCTTCTTCCTCTTGTGCAGAGAGGTTCACGGCAGCCATCATGGCGGCTGCGGCCATTGCTAAAATCTTTTTCATCGTTGTTTAATTCCTTGTTTATATCTTAATCTTTGAACATGGCTTGCGGCGGGCCAGCCAGGCGGAGGCCACCAGTATGGCAAGACCTACAAGCAGCAGGAGGATATTGCTTGGATAAAGGTCGAACACACCGTCCATGATGCCGCCAACAAGATAGCACACAAAGACCCAGTGGATGAGGTAGATGCGGGTGACGTCGGAGGAAACCTGCTTCACCTCCTGCTGGATGACCTGAGGCTCATGGGGCATGAGGAAGTGGCCTATGCCTGCCACCAGTATGGCTCCCATGATGCATACAAAGGAGTCAAACGGAGTCAGATAGTAGAAATAGTCATCGTTGATGTCGCTGAACATACCCGTCTCATGGGTAGTCAGATAGATCATGCAGACGGTGAAGATGAAACCTGTAGCCGGCACGAGCAGCGCAAACAGATAGTCCATGTCGTTGCATCGGCGTATGAGCTTGCCAAACCAATAGCCTGCAGCCACAAAGATAAACCAGTTGGCCAACGGGAAACTCGACCATATCTCGCCCACATGAATGCCTATAAAGGGATAGCACAGCATGTTGAGGGCTGTGCTGCCCATGTCTATGGAGCGCACGAAGGTGCCGAAAACTGACAGTGCCAGACCCACGAGCAGGATGACAGTCGGCGAGGCCTTCATCCAGCGCAGCAGGGCGAAAAGCATGAATGCGATGCCCGCAAAAGGCAGGATGTCGAAGAGGTTGATTTCCTCAACGAACCAGTCATAGTGCTGTTCGCCATAGCCAGCCTTCCACAGCAGCAGCTGTGGCAGACAGCGTACGGCATTGAGCAGATAGCCTGCCACGAAGAGCTTGATGCCGCGCAGAAACATCGTGCGTCCGTCTGTGCGGCGGCTGTAGGCCACGCCTACGCCCATGGCAAACATGAAGACGGGAGCAGCAAGCACACCGCCGTAGATGTTGTTCAGGCGATACTGGAATCCTTGTTCCAGACCGTCTTCGTCCCAGATATAGATAAATGTGTGAACGAGCACCATCCCCACGATGGCTATAAACTTGGCGAAGTCGAACGACCACTGTCGGCCGGTGTTGACCTCTTCTTTGCTAAACAATCCTGCAAACATATCCTAAAATGCTTTAAGTGTGAAACCTGCTACAAAATACATGCCTTGACTGGCGGGGTTGGCAATGAGCTGCCCGAACAGCGGCAGAGAGAACGAGTCGGTGATTTTGATGTCCTTGGTGGCGCGCAGCGAGAGGTAAGTCACGCTGAAGCCATTGGTGGAATAGTAGTCTGAAGCCCAGGGCACCAGACTTGCCGTGGCCTCCCAGTCGCAGGTGGCCAGACGGAACGGGGCCTGTAGCTGGAAGTAGGAGCTGTACGTGCGCTTGTCGTTGCTCTCTTGATAGTCGTTGCCGGCAAAGATGGTCTGCCAGGAGGCAGCCACTGGGCCAAAGTCGTAGCTGACGAATCCCTCGAAGGCATGGCCCGTACCGTCTTTCTTAAAATAGAAGAAGCGTTTGTCGTGCTCGTCAGTCCAATAGTCGATGACACCTAACGACAGTCCGCCAGTCTCGTAGGAGAGTGTGAGGTCAATCTCGCGGAAGTCGTCCTTGTGGCCACTAAGCCCTACACTGCCCCAGGCCGTCAGGCTCAGTCCTTTCCATCCTACCGAGAGCTCAGGCTGCAGCGACACATGCCCCAGATTGAGTCCTCGCCAGACGTAACTACTCACGAAGTCAGCCTCCAGGCTGCCTTCTACTTCGCTTTGTGCTTGTGCGTTGCCCATGCTGACGACAGCCAGCAAGGCAGCAAGAAATGATTTTGTTTTCATGTTTTTTTGTATAACAGTTGCTTTTGTTTTCTATTTCTGGAGACCAAAGTCGGCTTGTTGGGCTTCTACCTCCTGAAGCATCTTGGCTTTCTCCGCATCAGAGAGGGTGGACGACTGTTGGGTCGTTTGGCTGTTGTGGGTGTTGCGGGCCAGCCAGGCCGAGACGGCGAGGATGACCAGCGTGAACGTGCCGTCATCGTCGAGCGTGACGCGGGCCTTCAGCGTGGGCATTTCGCCGTAGTGGAGCACGAGGCCCGTGTTGAAACTGAGGCCGGGTGTGACGCAGACCGTCAGCCCGTCGCTGTCGGCCTCGTAGGTCAGTTGCTCGCCTATCCACACGGCATCTTCGTAGAGGTCGCCCATGTTCGTCTCGTTAACGACCACCGTGACGAGATGCTGATCGCCGTCATAGAGCGTCACCTCTCGGCCCTCTACGGCATAGCGCAGCCGCTGGCAGAGTGCTTGCTGCATGTCGTAGGGGTCGATGGTGGCGGCGATGTATGCGATGTCGTTCTTGGACGAGCCAAGCGGCAAAGCCGAGCGGTCGCCGAACCGCACGAGGTATGGCCGCTCCACGGCCACGCCCGTCCCTTCCATCGCACTCGCCACGAGCCAGATGTCGCCGCTGATGGGATTGCGCTGTGCGCGGGGCTGACGGCTGTGGCGTATGTCGGGGAAGATGTT
>JAFTGB010000060.1 GCA_017458125.1 Prevotella sp. | reverse complement strand
CTAAGAACCCACCAAGGGCTGCTTGCCCTATGGAACCTCGCAAGGGGGTGACCCTCCCCCTTGACCGCCCCGCTCAGTGGCATCTGCCCCTAAGAACCCTGAGCAGGAAGTGACTCTCTCCCTGCACCCTCCAATCAGGGCTATGCCCCGATACCCCACAATGGGAGAAATATAGAAATTCATAATTTCATAAAATCATAAAGATATAAAATTGTAAAACTGTAAAATTGTAAATTGATATGGGAACAATAGCAAAAGCATCAGACCACGTAAAGCCGTGTAACATCGAACAGAGTGAACGTCACAACAGACGAGACCCAGATTACATCGCATCGCTCGACCCGCGTAAAGTGTATGTGCGTTTAGAACTGACTCATAATAACGAGATATATGTCGTTCCAGACTTGCAGGGTGTCACTCTCCAGCAGCACTATGATAATATCAAGGTCATGGTGAAGAAACTGACTGGACGGGCCATGCAGGAGAAAGAAGTGGAGTATACCGACAAAAGGGGTATAAAGCGTGTGCGTAGAGGAAGCAGTCCCATCCGTGAGAGTGTTGTCAATATCAAACCTGACACAACGATGGACGACCTCTTGAAGTATACCAACAGGGTACATGAGAAGTGGGGAGTAAGAGCAATCCAAATCCACATTCACAGAGATGAAGGGCATTATGATAATCCCGATGACCCAACAACATGGAAATTCAACCTTCATGCACATATTATCTGGGACTGGATGGATCACTCGACTGGTAAGTCCTTCAAACTCGATGACAAGGACATGGAGAAATTACAGGACATGGTAGCTGAGACATTAGAGATGGAGCGAGGCAGGCGTAAGTCCGAGACTGACCGTGAGCATCTGGAGCGTAATGATTTCATCTTGCAGACGCAGAGGGAGAAAAGTGCACAACTTGATGCCGAGATTGCCGAGAAGCGAGACAGACTCGACGCTGAAAACGGCAATGCCATCAAGTCTGGTGTGGCCAACCTCTTTGGAAAGGGGAAGTATGCTGACATGGAGAAGGAGAATAAGCGACTGAAAGACGAATTAACGAAGCAAAAGGCAACTCTACAGCAGAAATATCAGCAAGTCCTTGATGTTGAACGGAACCGACAGAGCCAACAACTCGCAGCGAAAGACAAACAAATTGAAGAACTTCAGAACAAATTAAAGGGGGAGGTGTTCCGCCATCAGCAGGACAATCAGGAGAAAGACAGGATCATCCGACAAAAAGATAGCATCATCAATGACTATCGTGAACGACTTGGCCATTATCTATCAACCCTCTCTGAACTGTTGCGAAGTGCCGTAAAGGCCGTTATCGATTATGTTCAGTCAGGCTATCGCAGTTTCAGTGCTCGTCAAGAGGGCGATGTTCGACGCTATATGAATGGCCAGCCTGACAAGGATAAGGCAGCAGACGAAGTGTTCAATGCTTCACGTCCCTTCTTAAAAGCCGATGAGTCCGAGCGTGTAAAGGGACAACTGTCCTATATCGTTCAGGAAATTAAGGAAGAACGGCAGCATAGACAGAGCCAGGGATTCCACCTGTAGTTTTTATGGAGTATCGAAGCACGGAACATCCTCACGATGTACCGTGCTTATTGCTTTATTCTATGTCTATTAAAATTGAGAGTAAAACGTCATGCCCTTTTGGGGGTTTGAGAGAAACGGTAGCTTGCAGAAAGCATAACATAATTGGGGATAGAATTATATAATGTTTCTGTGCGCCCTTGTGCATCCACGCTATAGCGTTTGTTCGACAACTCATGGAGAATATCGAATGCCTGAAGTTTAAGTGTCAGCTTTTCGTTCATAAAACTGCGCGAAATTATGGCATTCCAAATTAAGTCATCGGTGTTCATCATGCTACTATTGTAGCCTTTGCGACTAAACATCGTGATGTCAGTTCCCATGCTAACCTGGAGGAGAGGTATAGTATATTGAGCCGTCAATCCGTATTGGTAATCACAGGCATTGATGTCTTGAAAACGCTGACTGTCCCCACGACTATAGCGTCCCGTAAAACGCACATTGCTACTCAACGAGAGTTGTCCAAGTCGGTAACTCAGTTTGGCACTTGCACCAGGGCCGACAGTATTCACACGACTTAAACCAGCAAGAGTGTTGTCGTAAGCCATATCGAAATCTACACTGTGATTATATCTGACGTTTGCCTCCATGTTAAGATACAATTGGTGACGTTTATTCAATGCGGTGTTGAAACCAAACTTGACATTACTGCTCCAGTTGTCGTGGACGTCATCTTGCATATACGTTGAGATACCTGTCTGTGAGTCGTAGCGAGTCCGCGTTCCCCAACTACGTTGGTAATAAGTAGCATCGGCTCCGAACCAATATGTTAGTGTGGTTGAGTCTTTGTGAAATGATGCGTAGGCTGTCATCTTATGCGCTATCTGGTTGCTGAGGGCCGGGTTGTTAACACGAATAGAAGTGCTATAAAGGGTGTTTGTGTATGGCATCAGACTCTCATACGGTGGTCGGGTAACCTGCAAATCGTAACGAAACTCACGTTTGTTACTTCCATATCGCTGATAGCCGATGGATGGTTGGAAAACAATATCCGTCCGATGTGGCATTGTGTCAAGTGAAGCATGGTGATAACTCATACGTTCACTCATGACAGAGACAGGAAACGAGATGTGGAAGTTCTGGTTCAAGCCGCTCTTAACAAAGCGTATTGCTGCCTCGTAGTCACGTTCCATGTGATGGTCATTATAACTATTGTCAGTGTCGGTCATTCCTTGCAAGAGATATTCGCTGTTTCCTGATGTCTGCTGTTGTTTATAGTAGACGTTGGTGGTGACATTCCAGTTTTTGGGTAAGGGAATGCTATAGCCGCTTCCAAATCGGTAGGTATATGATGAGTAGTGAAGGTCAGCAAATTGTTGACGGTTTTCTGTTGACTGGTCTAATGCGTAAAAGGTGCTTAAGGTGCCTGAGTCTTCGTAAGGTTTCCGAATCTGGTAGTTGCCACTTGCCTGTAAAGAGAAACGATGTCCCCAGGGCAGGCTTTTGCTCCATGAAGCATTCAGTGAACTATACAATCTTCGGTGTTTACTGTGCTTCATCTCTTCCTCACGATTGGTCAGTGTCAGTTGGTAGGTAGAGTCATTTCGCAGAATATCGCTATTGTCGTTGCTATAGTTTAGGTTAAAACTTAATGAAAGATTTATCGGACGGAAATACAGACGATCATTGGCATGAATGCTAAACTGCTGGTTTTTACTCCAATAGTCACTTCCACCAAAAATGTTCCCCGATGTAGAGAAGCGTTCCTTGGCTGTTTGCCTTTGGATGTCGGTATCGCTGCCTGTAAATGTTGCCTCTAGTTTGTTGGTCACTTGCTTCTCCTTATCTGCTGTGTCCAGATAGATGCCTCCCATCTTGGTGGCAGTCACCCCATTCTGTTGTTTGTCAGGTGTCCACTCGCCTTGGCTACCAGGTTCACGACTCTCATTGACATTGTTCAAGTTGCCAAATACGGCCAAACTGTTTTGTTCCCAATTGTAGAGACCGAACAATCTTGCCATATATCTGTCGTGACTACCAACGCCAACTTCTGCATTGGCGATGCCGCCCTCACTATATTCTCGCTTCAGACTGACGTTCATCACATATTGTTTGATACCGCTCTCCTTCAGAGCCTCACCTTTGTCATTTTCTGGCGTCTTATAGAAAACTTTCACATCCTTAATCATGAAGTAGGGAAGATTGTCTAGCATGATTTTATTCTTATGGTTGAAAAGTTCCTTACCGTTCAGCGTCAGTAGTTCTACTAACTGGCCATTGACATAGATGTCACCATTATCCTTTAGTTCGGCACCAGGCATCTGTCGTACTAAAGCACTCAACGTAGACCCACCAGAAACATTGAAAGCAGACGCATCATAGACTATGGTGTCACCACGCCATACCATCTGTACTTTGGTGCCCTTCACCACCACACCTTCCAAATCAACGTTCTTATAGATGTCATTGTCCTTATCAAGCACCATCTTCAAGGGGGGTATCTTGACAGTGACGTTCTTCATATTGGCTAGTACCTCAAAACTGACATAACAGTCTTGATAGCCATTGTGTCTGGCTCGAACAATGTACTTTGCTGCCCCGGTAGGAAGCACAAGGCCGAATGAACTTTCCTGCCGTGTGCCTTTTATTTGGCTACGAATACTATCTCTTATTACCGTCGAATCTTCACGCATCAGCGTAATAGATGCTTCCAATGCTTTGGCCGTGAACGAGTCCATAACTTTTCCCAAGGCGAATACACGTTGCGGTGCATTGCCTTGTGAGTACGCAGGTAAAGATGCTAGGAGCATCAGAATGTAAAAATAGAACAGCTTTTTCATCGTTGACTTACTTTACATTAAACAATTCATTCACTACCTTTGTCATTTCATCAATGGTTGTAGGCGAAGCAACAACCTTTCCGTCTGGACCTAGAAGAATTGTTTCAGGCAACGAATGGATACCTAAGTTTTGGGCTACAATAGACGGAGTGTCAAGGCCCTCTCCACCCCAAAGCTGTGTCCATTTCAACTGTCTCTTCTCTATCTCATCGCGCCATGCTGGTGGGTAATTGTCGCTATTGAGGGCGATGCTGATGACATGAAGACCCTTCGGATGGAAAGTCTCGTAGATTGATTTTATCTGCTGCAAGCCGCTTTTGTCTGCTTCTCTGCTATTCCAAAAATGTAATAGCACATAGCCTTTACCAAGATACTCGCCTAAAGGATGCATAATGTTTAGCGGATCTTTCAGTTCCATATCATGAAAAACTGTGCCTGGCTGTCGTTTCATCAATCCTTCATAATACTCACGTACAGGGGCGAGCAATGGGTGATTAGTGAAAACATAACTATTGTCCATATAGGGCTTTAGTTGCATCGCATTCATTTCACTATATGACTTAAATAGAGAAAAGGCAGAGATAATGTCATCAGGATGCTGGATGACACCTTCTTTATATAGTCCCCTAAGGGTTGATAATATGCTATCTTTCTTTGTCGTGTCTTTTGTCTTCCACATCTGTAATTCCATTCTTCGAATATTCTGTAGGAAATCGTTAGTCTGTTGGCTGATGGTGGAACTCTTAATGGTACGTTTTGTCAAGTCGACCTCAATGGGCTTCCCGTCAACAACGAATTGAACATTGCCATCCTTTGAAAAAATCTCGATGATTTCATTCATTGGCAACTTACATTTAATAGTAAACTGCCCGGCATCAACGGGGTACTCGCCCATTTTCTCCATTTGTGGACATCTTTTCAAAGTGACAGATGACGCATCTGGGTCAGCATGCCCAGTTATGACGCACTCTACCTGTTCTGCATCGCTGAGCAACATAGAGTTAAAGGTGACTATTTTTGACAGGTTAGCCATCGTTACACGTGAATGCCCGAAATGAGGTGTCATCTGCTTTTCTTTCAGTTGCTGCTCTTCTTTGGTGTACTTATAACCTTCGCTTTTTTGGAAAAGTGTCGCACAACTCAATCCCAGCATTTGTTCGTGACTTTCATTCTTAGTGTTGGCAATCAGAGGCTCAATCAATAGTATCAACTTATCATATTGTTTCTTTGACAACTTGCCATCGTAGGAGTTACATAATTTATTTAAAACGATTACAGCAGATGTACGTCCCTGTTCTGTCTCACGCTTGTATATTTGGCATATTCTTTCCACTTTTGCCAGTAGTTCATCATAAGTAACAGCACGGGATGCCTCTCCTCCCTCAAAGGTGGAATTCTGTCTTGTCTTAGGTTGGTAAGATGACAGATATGCATTGTTCTTGGGTCTTTTACCCTCAAACTCATAGACCTCACCGTTCATGTACCAAACTTGCCCTTTTGAACTGCCGAAATCAACATCTTTCTTTAGATATTGGCTCCAAACTAACAGGAAACAGTGGCGCATCCCTTCTGGCTTGCTGAAGGAGAGCAGGCGCACATTTGAGCCAGGCTGGAAAGTCAAGGCTCGTCCTATTATCGGCATTTCACCGATGTTTACCTGAATGCCCGTCAGCGGAGAGTCGCCTTCATTAGCATTGTGCAAATAAATCTCCTGTGCTAAATTTGCCTCAGAATAAAAAGCATGGTCTAATTTGCGGAGCGACTCGAAGAGAAACATTGGATCGCTAATGCCCTCCATAGTAAATACTTGGCTGAATCTATAGGCTCGCACATAAGGATTTGTGGAATCTATGCGATGGATGTTGTACTCCCTCGACTCAGCAAATTCTGTGAGATGTTGGTGGAGCAAGGCATCACCTTTTTTCTGTGCTGACAGCGCTAATGACAGTAACAAGGCAATAGCAGCGACAACAAATCTATTGTTCATGTAATTCTTCATACACTTCTTCTGTTTTAACATTGTAAATAAGGATTGCTTCATGTGGCTGTACATCTTTTTTGAATTCGTGCTTGATATAGTTGTTGACAAGACGCTGCAGTCGCTCGTCAGCATGTATCACTCGTTGCATTTTCTCAATATATAGACTTTCATCCACTTCCGTCAATTCACTTTCTATTTTTGCAATATAGTAGTCCAAACTGTCTATATTTTGGGTTTTGACAACTGTCTGCTGGGGAACATGTCTCTTTTCAGCATATTTCTTTGCAATAGGTTTAGTAGCTTTGGTTTTCTCCGTAGTTACGGACTGCAAGTTCGCATATGACGGATTCTGAGTTTGTTCCTTACGGACTATAAGTTCGCTTACGTCGGACTGTTTCTCATCTACCCTTGGCCAAACAAGTAACACGGCAGTAAGTGTACAGGCGGCTATAGCGAGAGAGGCAAGAGCAATGCGCCATGTCTTGGCTTTAGCATGAGTTCTGTCTGGCCCGACTTGCTGCATGACGCTATCGAGGAAGTCCGCAGGCACTTCCACTTGTGGCCGTTTGGCTTCCCTTCGACGCAGGGCTTCACGCAGGTCATCGTTGAAAGCATCGTTTTTGACTTGAAAGTCTTTATCCTTATTGTTGTCCATCTTCTTTCTGTTTAATCATTACCATCAGTCTTTTTCGTATTCGGCGGAGTCGCTGTGACAGCGTATTGGGTTCCACGTCCATAATGTAGGCGATTTCTCGCAGCGGTCGGTCTTCGTAGTAGAAGAGGTGCAGCAGCAGTTGGTCGTCAGGTGACAGTCTGACTACGGCTTCTTCCATCAGCAGAATGCGCTCTTCCCGCTCCATTTGGAGATCTTCATCCTCCATCATCGTCGGCATCTCGTCAATATCTACCATGTATGGCCGTCGTTGTCGTAGGTGATCGACTGCCTCATGGTATGCGATGCGCTGCACCCAAGTCAGAAATGAGGACTCGCCACGAAAGGAAGACAACTGCTGGAATGCCTTTACAAAGGCATCCTGCGCTACCTCTTCAGCCTCCCTACGGTCTGGCAGCAGACGGGCAGTGAAGTCTATCACCGCTGTGGCATGCTGCCGTACCAATTGGGCAAAGTCTTCTTTACTAGCTATTGAGCTCATTCTACTTTATAGACGGAACAATCTGAAAAATATGACAGCTTCAACCCATCTTTTTTTGTTTCGTTACAAAAAATCGGTACAAAGATACGGAAATTCCTGCCGTCTAACTCTCTTTCAGTCGAAAAACTACCAAAAGAGCCGATTATTCGCTAAAGTTTTGTGTCTTGTACATTCACAATTTGAGATAGAAGGTTACTTGTAGTCGAACAGATTCGCGAACACCAAAACGACATTTTGCGAACACGGAATAGAATTTCAGTGCTTATCAAAACATCGATGACAAATCGTTTTGTTCGCAAATTGTTCGCAAAAAGAGAAATCAGCAACCTTCGATTGCTCGTAAGTTGCTGATTTTCAGTGTGGACCAGGTAGGGCTTGAACCTACGACCTCCAGATTATGAGTCTGTTGCTCTAACCAACTGAGCTACAAGTCCGATGCTTTTCGATAAAGCGGTGCAAAGGTAATAAAAATAGTTCATAGTTCATAGCGTGAAGTTCATAATTAATTGTTTTTTAACATTTAGAGACCCAAAAGCATGTTAAATCTTTGCGGTTTTGTGACATTGTGTTCAATAAATATAGTAACTTTGTAGCCGTTATGGACATAAAGTATAAAGGATTAACGGCTGAGGAGGTCGCTCGGAGTAGGGCTGCGTATGGTGAAAATGTGCTGACTCCGCCACGGCGTCAGTCAATGTGGCGCTTGTATCTTGAGAAATATTCCGACCCTATGGTTCGCATCCTATTGGTTGCTGCCTTGGTATCACTTGTTCTTGCTTTTGTGAAGCAGGACTTTATAGAGACGTTAGGCATCATTGCCGCCATCATCCTTGCCACTACGGTAGGTTTTTATTTTGAACGTGATGCTGCCCGCAAGTTTGACGTGCTGACGCAAATTGGCGAGGAACAAGCTGTCAAGGTGCTTCGTGATGGCAAGGTCGTAGAGATTGCTCGCCGCGAGGTTGTAGTAGGTGATGTTGTCATTGTTGAGACAGGTGACGAAGTGCCTGCTGACGGGCAACTGTTTGAATGCACAGAATTGCAGGTTGACGAGTCAAGTCTCACAGGAGAACCGTTGACGACGAAAAGTATTGTACCCATTTCTTCTTCAAAAGAGGGGGTAAATGCGTGCAAAGCTGACAAGGCAAATGATGAGGCCTATCCGAAAGACATGCTGCTCCGTAGTTCAATGGTGATGAACGGTACAGGACGCTATGTGGTGACGGCTGTTGGTGACAGGACGGAAATAGGTCATGTAGCGCGACAGGCTACGGAGCTTACCGGTGTTAAGACGCCTTTGAACCTGCAGCTGGACCGTTTAGCCAAAAAGATCAGTATGGTAGGCAGCGTTATGGCCATTGCTTCGTTCGTTCTCTTCTTAGGTCATGACATGTTGACCAATGCCCTGTGGTCTACCAACGACTATATAGGCATGATGGAGGTTGTGCTTAAATACTTCATGATGGCCGTTACACTTATTGTGATGGCTGTACCCGAAGGGTTGCCTATGGCAGTGACGCTGGCTTTGGCCTTGAACATGCGGCGCATGCTCAAGTCGAACAATCTGGTGCGTAAGTTACAGGCTTCAGAGACGATGGGTGCCGTGACGGTTATCTGCACGGATAAGACGGGTACGTTGACAGAAAACCGCATGACGGTGGTAGCAATAGAAACTATCAGCAATCAGCAAGAAGTAAAAGAAATGCTTTATAGTGCTATTGCGCTGAACACCACAGCAACGCACGAGGTAGGCAATCCGACGGAGCAAGCCTTGCTACGGTGGCTTGTTGCTCAGGGCGTGGACTATCAGCAGTTACGTGAGGCACACCCTGTTGGCAGTCGTGAACCTTTCTCGACGGAGCGCAAATATATGGCTACCACGGTAGGCAATACCTTATATATAAAGGGCGCCCCAGAAGTAGTGATGAGCATGTGTGACCTCAGTGACGACGAGCGCAAAGAGGCTGACCGCCAGCTGAAGGAGTGGCAACAGCACGCCATGCGGACATTGGCCATTGCTCAAGACAGGACCCTGCTTGCCATTGTTTCTATCAGCGACCCCTTACGTTCTGAGGTGCCTGCTGCTATCCGCCAGTGTGAGCAGGCAGGCATTGACGTGAAGATAGTCACTGGTGACACCAGAGAGACGGCCTTGGAGATAGCACGGCAGATAAGCCTCACTCCCGCCTCCTCTCCAAGAGGAGAGGGGAGTGGTTTGTCAATCACTGGTACTGAGTTTGCTGCAATGAGTGACGAAGAAGCCCTAAAGATTGTCAAAGACCTGCGTGTCATGTCAAGAGCTCGTCCTACCGACAAGCAGCGCTTAGTGGCTTTGTTACAGCAGCGTGGTGAGGTTGTTGCTGTGACGGGCGATGGTACCAATGACGCCCCCGCCTTGAACCGTGCCCACGTCGGTTTGTCATTAGGCTCAGGTACCAGCGTAGCCAAGCAGGCCAGCGACATCACACTCATTGACGATTCGTTCGGCAGCATCGTTCATGCCGTCATGTGGGGTCGTTCACTCTACAAGAACATTCAGCGTTTCATTTTCTTCCAGCTGGTGGTCAACGTGACCGCTTTGCTTCTGGTGCTCTTCGGGTCGTTGGTAGGTACGGAGTTGCCCCTGACCATCACCCAGATACTTTGGGTAAACCTTATCATGGATACCTTTGCTGCTATGGCGTTAGCTTCACTGCCTCCCAGTCGTGAAGTCATGCAGGAGCGTCCCCGTTCCAAAGATGCCTTTATCATTACACGCGGTATGATGCAAGGCATTATGTGCATTGGAGGGCTGTTTTTCCTTATCACCTTTGCGTTGCTTTGGTACTTCGAGCGCATTGCAGGTGTCAATGCCACTGAGCTCACCATCTTTTTCTGCATTTTCGTCATGCTCCAGTGGTGGAACCTCTTCAACGCCCGTACCTTGGGCTCTCACCATTCCGCTTTCCGCAGACTTTGGGCATGCCGTGGTTTCCTGACTGTTCTTGTCCTGATACTTTTGGGACAGTGGCTCATTGTCACCTTCGGCGGCAGGATGTTCCGCACCGTCCCCCTTTCGTTGCAAACATGGCTTTACATCTTTGTGGGTACGTCTCCTGTGCTATGGATAGGCGAAATATATAGAAGATTGGTTAATCATGAAAGATGAAGTAGCTGACATGCGAGGATATGTAGCCACAATAGGGATGTTCGACGGTGTGCATTTAGGACACCAGTTTGTGCTGCGCCGACTTACCGGTGAGGCCCTTCAGCGTGGTTTGCTGCCACTCTGCATCACCTTTGACCACTCGCCTCGCCAGGAGCCGGTGCTCACCCCGCTTGACGAGAAGTTGCGACTCATCCGTCAGTGCGGTGTCCAGCATGTAGAGGTGCTGCCTTTTACGCCTGATCTCAAGGCCCTCAGTGCCCGCCAGTTCATGGAACAGGTGCTGCAACAGCGTCTTCGTGTCCAAGTTCTGCTCACTGGCTATGACAACCGATTCGGTCACAATCGTGAAGAGGGCTTTGACGACTACGTGCGCTATGGCCGACAGTTGGGCATTGCCGTGCTGCCTCTCCCCGCCGAGGGCACCGTCAGTTCCAGTGCGGTTCGCCAGCAGCTGTTAGACGGCCGCATTGCCGAAGCCAATAATAACCTTGGCCGTTCGTATTCCATCACCGGTCGAGTGGTTCATGGTGAGCACATCGGCACCCGCCTTGGTTTCCCCACGGCCAATATTGCCCCTGAAGCCCCCCTTCAGCTTATTCCCGCCAATGGTGTCTATGCAGTCACGGTGTCGTCAGCCCATCCTGCCACAGGAGCCCTTTCATCCATCCAGAAAGGTATTATGAACATTGGCACCCGTCCCACCTTCGGTCAGCACGACCGTACGCTTGAGGTCCACCTGCTACACTACCATGCCGACCTCTATGACCAAGTGCTCACCGTCAGTTTCCAACAGCGTTTGCGCGCTGAACAACACTTTGCCACCCCCGAGGCATTAATCACACAACTAAAGAATGACGCTATCAAAGCAGAACAACAACTATGAAGAAATCCATCAGCTATCTCCTTATCTTTATCGGCATACAACTTGCCGGAGGTGCAGTCATGAACTTGGTATGGAAACTTTTCACCAGTTCACAAGACATGTCAGCAACCCAACTCATCGTCGCCACCTCAGTCATTAGCGTGGTCGTCATTGCCCTGTTCATCCTCATGCGCTGGGCACTGGTCTCCCCCAACTGGCTGCGCACACGTCCTTGGGCGGTGCTTGCGTGGTGTGTCATAGCCGCCATGGGAGCCATCATTCCCTCCATGTGGCTTCAGGAACAGATGCCTGAACTGCCCAACCTGATGGAGAACGAATTTGATTTCATTCTGCGCAACCGCTGGGGCTATCTGGCCATTGGTCTTCTTGCACCGTTTAGCGAGGAGATTGTCTTCCGCGGTGCCATCCTGCGCAGTTTGCTCAGCAGTTCCAAACTGTCATCGTGGGGAGCCATAGCCTTCTCTGCTTTCTTCTTTGCCCTTATCCACATGAACCCTGCCCAGATGCCGCATGCCTTCGTCATCGGCCTGCTTTTAGGCTGGATGTACTGCCGCACGGGGTCCATCCTGCCTGGTGTGGCCTACCACTGGGCCAACAACAGTATAGCCTACGTTCTATACAACCTGTACCCAGGTTCCGACATCAAGCTGTCTGACATTTTGGGCGGTTCTCAGCAGCATGTGCTGTTAGCTGTCGGTTTCTCGCTGGTCATTCTGCTGCCTGCCCTTTACCAGTTGTATCTCCGAATGCGTCCCGCTTCTGAAGCATAGCAAAGAGCCTGTCATTATGTGGCGAGCCACCCCTGACTCATCAGGCGGTGGCTCGCTCTTCGTTAGTATGTTATGAAAAATTTGAGAGAATCTTGAAACTTCACAGTTTCATTTACTTGTGTGTTAAATAAACATGATGTTATAGAGAAAGCATAGAAATAAACATTCTTTTAGTCTTTCGGCAGACTTTGCATCAGCACCTGCGTACTGTCTGTAGTCCTGTCACCCATGTTTTCAGCTTGTATGGGCTGTACGGCAGCCACGGTGTCTGCCACCTGCTGGCTGTGGGCGTAGTCGCTCGGTTGAGTCCAAGTGCTGTCCCACGGAGCCTGTAATGCTCCGCCCAGCGTCAGGATGATGGCCACGACGGCGGCGGCCTTGAACAGTGGTTTCAGCTGCTGGGTGAGCGTCACCCGGCGTGCTTTGACGGGCTGTCTCTCAGCATTCTCCTGCTGTTCAGCCTCTATCATAGCCAGTATGCGTGCATCGAAGTCATCGTCCAGCGTCTCTTTCTCTTCGGCTACGAAGAGCGCACGCCACTGCTGCATCTCAGCCGGAATTTCTTTCTGGCTGAAAAAGGTGCGCAGAATGCTTTCCTCCTCTAAGGAGGTTTCCGCATTGAAGTAGCGTTGCAGCAGTTGCTCGATGTACCTATAGTCCATATTGTTCGTTCTTAATGAATGCTTTTTTTACGGCCTGTCGGGCCCTGAAAATGTTTACTTTGACCTGCTCCTCGCTGATGCCCATCACTGTGGCTATGTCGCGGTAGCTCTTGCCTTCAATGTCGCGCAGTTGCATGACGCTACGCTGCTTTTCCGGCAACCGGTCTATGAGTCGTCTGACCAGCTCTACACGGTCTTTCTGTACTGTCTGTTCCTCTGGGTTCGACGTGTAACTGTTGTCTGTCGCTTCCGTCGTTCCTTCTAAGCTTGCCGACTGGTTATCAGCCTGTTTCACCTTGTCGAGGGCCAGATTTCGGCAGATGGTGAGGCAGAAGGCTTCCATTGAGTCTATGCGCTCCCACTGGTCGCGCCTGCTCCACACCTTGAGCATTGTTTCCTGCACCACATCCTCTGCCTCAGCTCGGTTGAGGGTGATACGCATCGCCAGCCTAAAGAGTTCATCCTTCAGCGGCAGCACGTCGGCTTGGAAACTGGTCTTTTTCACCTCTCTACACTTTAAAGACGATTCAGAACGCGGAAAGTTACAGCATCGGTCTCATTTTTTTATTTGATTACCGTACCGTGTTTGCCGTCAATGGCTGTGGCCAGTGTGATGATGACCTGCGAGACTCCAGCTTCTACGGCATTCAATGCATTCTCCAGCTTCGGCAACATTCCGCCGCTGATGGTGCCGTCGGCCTTATACTTATTATATAATGTACGCGTAATGACGGGTATCACCGAGTCTTCGTCATCAGGATTGCTCAGCACGCCTTTCTTCTCAAACGAGAAGATGAGCGTCACGTCGTATAGCTCAGCCAAGGCCTTTGCAGTCTCCGATGCTATGGTGTCCGCATTGGTATTCAGTATGTTCCCCTTTCCGTCGTGTGTCAGCGGAGCCATCACGGGGGTGATGCCCGACTCTATCAGCCTGCTAAGCATCGTTCCGTCAGCACGGTCCACGTCGCCTACCCAGCCGTAGTCTACGCCGTCTTTCAGCGGACGCTTGTGCGACCTGATGACGTCTCCGTCAGCTCCCGTCAGTCCCAGCGCGTTCACTCCGTGCCCTTGCAGCCGTGCCACCAGGTTTTTGTTGACGAGTCCGCCATACACCATTGTCACCACTTCCTGCATCGCCGTGTCCGTGATGCGGCGTCCGTTCACCATCTGTGTCTCGATGCCGAGTCGCTCGGCCATTTTCGTGGCTTTCCTGCCGCCGCCGTGCACCAGCACCTTACGCCCCTCAATGGCTGAGAAGTCGCGCAACAACTGTTCGAGCTGCATGTCGTCTTCAACCACAGCACCTCCTACTTTGACTATCGTTATTTTCTCTTTCATACGTACAGTAATGTCCAGCCGTCCTACTCTAAGTACGTGTAGCCATAGAGTCCGGAGCGGTAGTTGGAAAGGAACTCCTTGCCTTCGTCCAGCGTAATCTTACCCTGCTTGACGCTCTTGGTGACCCAAACCTCCAGCTGGCGCACCAGTTTCTTGGGGTCGTACTGCACGTAGTCGAGCACCTCGGCCACCGTTTCACCGTCAATGATCTGGTCAATATGGTACTGGTTGTCCTTCACCGAGATGTGTACGGCAGTAGTGTCGCCAAACAGGTTGTGCATGTCGCCGAGTATCTCCTGATAGGCTCCCACCAGAAACACGCCCAAGTAGTATGACTCGTTCTTGCGCAGCGGGTGCACAGGCAGAGCGTGCGAGTTGTTGCGGTTGGTGACGAACGAGGCTATCTTGCCGTCTGAGTCGCACGTGATGTCCTGCAATGTAGCGTTGCGTGTGGGTCGTTCGCTGAGCCGTTGGATAGGCATGATGGGGAACAGCTGGTCGATGGCCCATGAGTCAGGCAGCGACTGGAACAGCGAGAAGTTGCAGAAGTATTTGTCGGCCAGTAGCTTGTCAATGTTCATCAGTTCCTCAGGGATGTGCTTGAGGTTTTTTGCCAGGGCGTGAATCTCGTGGCAGACACTCCAGTACATCGCCTCCACTTCGGCGCGCGTCTTGAGGTCCACGATGCCGTGAGTAAAGAGGTCCAGCACTTCCTCGCGGATTTGTTCTGCGTCGTGCCAGTCCTCCAGCACGTTACGCGGCGACAGGTTATCCCATATCTCGTACAGGTCTTTCACCAGCTGGTGCGAGTTCTCGTCCGGCTCGAACTCCTCCGGCATCTCGGGCAGCGAGGCTGTTTCCAGCACGTCGATGACTAACACTGAGTGGTGGGCAGCCAGCGAGCGTCCGCTCTCCGTGATGATGTTAGGGTGGGGGATGCCGTTCTTGTTGGCAGCGTCGACGAAAGTGTAGATGCAGTCGTTGACATACTCCTGGATGCTGTAGTTCACCGAGCTCTCCGAGCTGGGCGAACGCGTGCCGTCGTAGTCCACACCCAAGCCGCCGCCGCAGTCCACGAAGTCTACGTTGTAGCCCATTTTATGCAACTGTATGTAGAACTGTGAAGCCTCGCGCAGTGCGGTCTGTATGCGGCGTATCTTGGTTATCTGACTTCCAATGTGGAAGTGTATGAGTCGCAGGCAGTCGCGCATGTCCTTGCGGTCCAGCAGTTCCAGTGCCTCTAACAGTTCAGCACTGGTCAGCCCGAACTTCGATGCGTCGCCGCCACTCTCCTCCCACTTGCCGCTTCCGCTGCTGGCCAGTTTGATGCGGATGCCGATGTTAGGCTTGACGCCCAGCTTCTTGGCCTCGCGGGCTATCAGCTCCAGCTCGTTGGGTTTCTCGACTACGATGAATATCTTCTTGCCCATCTTCTGAGCCAGCAGTGCCAGTTCAATGTACGACTGGTCCTTGTATCCATTGCAGATGATGATGCTGTCGCTTTGGCACTGCACGGCAATGACGGCATGCAGTTCCGGTTTCGAGCCTGCCTCTACGCCCAGGTTGAACTTGCGGCCGTGCGATATAATCTCCTCCACCACAGGTTGCATCTGGTTTACCTTGATGGGGTACACCACGTAGTTGTCGCCTTTGTAGTCGTACTCTTTGGCTGCTTTCTTGAAACAGCTCCATGTCTTTTCGATGCGGTTGTCCAGAATGTCGGGGAAACGCAGCAGCACAGGCGACTGTACGTCGCGCAGCGACAGCTCGTCCATCACTTCACGCAGGTCTATCTGCGTGCCGTCCTTGCAGGGTGTCACGTAGACGTTGCCTTTGTCGTTAATGCCGAAGTAGCTGGTTCCCCAGCCGTTGATGTTGTAGAGCTCGCGGGAGTCCTCAATCGTCCATTTCTTCATAGTTGAGCGTTTAGAGTTGAGTGTTTATGGAAGTATTGTCTCAGTGTTTAGAGGTTAAGCATCCGCCGCAGTTTGTCCACGGAGACTTTTATTTTGTCGTAGTTGTCTAACAGGGTTACATCCAGCGTGTGGCGGGCTTTGCAGTAGTAGGGTTCACGCTCCTTCAGGTGCTGTGTGATGTAGGCTATCAGCTCCTCCGGCGTCTTGTCCTTGAGCAGCGGACGCTCCACCTTGGCCATCAGCAAGTGGCGGTAGAGCACCTCGGGTGTCGCCTTCAGGTACACCACTTCGCCCTGTCGGTTCAGATAGTCTATGTTGTCGAAGAAGCAAGGCGTGCCCCCTCCGCAGCTAATGATGACGTCTTCAAACTCCGCCACTTCGTGCAGCATGTTGTATTCCATTTGGCGAAAGGCCTCCTCGCCTTTCTCTGCAAAGATAGCCGATACGCTTTTGCGCATGCGGCTTTCTATGTACCAGTCCAGGTCGTAGAACATCATGCCCGTCTCCTTCGACAGGGCTTTGCCTACGGTGGTCTTTCCCGACCCCATGTAGCCTATGAGGATGACGCGCTTCATTTCCGCTTCGATGAACTTTCCACTATCTTCATGCACTCGTCGTACGTCAGCTCGGCAGCACGGGCATGCATAGCCTTGGGCATGCGGTAGTTCTGGCCGTCGCAGACGATGTAGGGGCCGTAGCGTCCGTTTAGGATTTGCAGCCGTCCGTCGGCGTCAAACGACTTCAGGTGTTTCTGCGACTCCTGCTTGCGCTTCTCCTCTATCAGCGCGATGGCCTCGTCCAGTGTGATGGCCATGGGGTCGGCTCCCTTGGGCAGCGACGTGTACTTCTTCTCGTGCAGCACGTAGGGACCGAAGCGACCGGCGCCGATGACTACGGGTGCACCCTCGTATTCGCCCACCGTTCGGGGCAGTTTAAACAGCTCCAGGGCTTCGTCCAGCGTCATGGCTTCCATGCTCTTGTCGGCAGGCAGCTGGGCAAAGCGGGGCTTTTCGGCATCCTCGGCGGTGCCTATCTGCACCACGGGGCCGAAGCGTCCTATCTTGACGTACACCGGACGGCCGCTCTGGGGGTCTTTGCCCAGCAGTCGTTCGCCGGCCTTATGCTCTTGGCGGGCGTTCATGGTCTTTTCGACGACGGGTTCAAACTCCTTGTAGAACCCCTTCATCATGTCCGTCCATTTCTCTTCGCCGTCGGCTATTTTGTCGAAGTCCAGCTCCACTTTGGCCGTGAAGTTGTAGTCCATGATGGTGGGGAAATACTTCATCAGGAAGTCGTTCACCACGATACCGATGTCGGTAGGCAGCAGCTTGCCCTTGTCGGAGCCCGCCATCTCCTTGCGTTTCTTCTGCGAGACCACCTTGCCCTTCAGCGTGTCGATGGTATAGCTGCGCTCCTCGCCTTTCTGGTCGCCTTTGTGCACGTACTCACGCTGTTGGATGGTCGAGATGGTGGGAGCGTAGGTTGACGGACGTCCGATGCCCAGTTCCTCCAGCTTATGCACCAGCGAAGCCTCGGTGTAGCGCAGCGGGCCTTGGCTGAAACGCTCGGTGGCCTGTATCTCACGACGTGTCAGTTCGTCGCCTTTCTTCATCGGGGGCAGCAGGCGAGCTTCCTCGTCCTGCACGTCTTCGTCGTCCACCGACTCGCGGTAGACCTTGATGAAACCGTCGAACTTGACAATCTCACCCTGGGCCACAAACTGTTCCTCGCTACCGCTGATGCTGATGTTGACTGTCGTCTTCTCCATTTCGGCGTCAGCCATCTGGCTGGCTATGGTCCGTTTCCATATCAGTTCGTACAGTTTCTTCTCCTGTGTGGTGCCTTCTATCTCCGAACGGTCCATGTAGGTAGGACGAATGGCCTCGTGAGCCTCCTGTGCTCCCTTCGAGCTGGTGTGGTACTGGCGCACCTTGCTGTACTGTTCGCCATAGAGACGTGTTATCTCCTCCTTGCTGGCGTTTATGCACAGACTGCTGAGGTTTACGGAGTCAGTACGCATATAGGTAATCTGTCCGTGCTCGTACAGGTGCTGAGCCACCATCATGGTCTGGCTCACCGTGAAGCCTAGCTTGCGTGCGGCCTCCTGCTGCAGTGTGGAAGTAGTGAAAGGAGGAGCGGGGACACGCTTCATCGGTTTCTTCGTCACCGACTCAACGGTGAATGCGGCCTCCTTGCACTTCTCTAAGAACTGCTCTACCTCCTCATGCGTCTTCAGACGCTGCGAGAGCAGCGCCTTGACCTCAGTCTGTGACCCGTCGGCATTGGTCAGTGCGAAGGTGCCGCTCACGCTGTAGTAGGGTTCGCTCTTGAAAGCCTGTATCTCGCGTTCGCGCTCTACGATGAGTCGTACGGCAACGCTCTGCACACGACCGGCCGACAGTGCGGGCTTGACCTTTCGCCAAAGCACGGGCGACAGCTTGAAACCCACCAGACGGTCCAGCACGCGACGTGCCTGCTGTGCGTTCACCAGGTTCATGTCCAGTCGGCGCGGTGTCTCAATGGCTTTGAGAATGGCTGGTTTTGTTATCTCGTGAAATACGATTCGGTTGGTTTTCTCCTCGTCCAGTCCCAGCACCTCACACAGATGCCACGATATGGCTTCTCCCTCGCGGTCTTCATCGGATGCCAACCACACCTTTTCTGCTTTCTGGGCATTGCTGCGCAGTTCCTTGACGAGTTTCTGCTTCTCGTCGGGAATTTCGTATTCAGGTTCGAGCGTCGTCGTGTTGATGCTCATTTCCTTTTTCTTCAAATCACGGATGTGACCATAGCTCGACATCACCTTAAAGTCCTGGCCCAGAAACTTCTCGATGGTTTTGGCCTTGGCGGGTGACTCGACAATCACCAGATTCTTTTGCATAGCTGTTTAATTGTTCGTTTTTTGATTATCGGGCTGCAAAAGTAGAGAAAAGTTTTGGTTACACCTTATATATATATTGGAATTTTTGTTTTCTTAACATTTGACGACAAAACCCCACGCTGTCAGTCTTACTAAAAAAAGACGGTTATGAAGAATTTTCTGACGATGTTGTGCCTGACCGTGCTGACGCTGTCGGTACAGGCTGCGAAGCCGTGGGACAACGGCAAGTTGCGCGTTTCGGATAACCAGCGTTATCTGCAGTTTGAGAACGGACAGCCTTTCTTCTGGTTGGGCGATACGGGCTGGCTGTTGCCCGAGCGCCTCGACCGTGCTGAGGCCGAGTGGTATCTCCAGTCGTGTGCCAAGGCTGGCTACAATGTGGTACAGGTGCAGACTATTGACGGCGTGCCGGCCTACAATATCTACGGTCAGATGTCGAATGTTGACGGATGGAACATGGAACCCTTCACTAAGAAGTCCAAAACACCCGGCCACTACACCTACTGGGACCACCTGGACTACATCGTCGACCAAGCCGCCGACAAGGGAATCTACATCGGCATGGTGTGCATCTGGGGCGGACTGGTCAAGGCCGGTCTGCTGAGCGTGGCCGACGCCAGGCGCTACGGCACCTTCCTGGCCCACCGCTATAAGTCGAAACCCAACATCATCTGGTTTATGGGCGGCGACATCCAGGGCGACATCAAGCCCGAGGTGTGGGAGGCTTTAGCCACCACCATCAAGAGCATCGACAAGAACCACCTCATGACCTATCACCCCCGTGGCCGCTACACCTCGGCCAAGTGGTGGAGCAAGGCTCCGTGGATGGATTTCCACACCTTCCAGAGCGGTCACCGCCGCTACGGGCAGCGCATGGGTAATGCTGACTATCCCATCCCTGACAATACCGAGGAAGACAACTGGATGTACGTCGACTCCACATGGAAGTACAACCCCATCAAGCCCGTCTTAGACGCCGAACCCTCCTACGAGGACATCCCCGTCGGTCTGCACGACCCTAACGAAGCCCGCTGGCAGGACTACGACGTGCGCCGCTATGCCTACTGGAGCGTGTTTGCAGGCAGCTGCGGCCACACCTACGGCCATAATGCCATCATGCAGATGCTGAAGCCCGGCTACCCCACGAGCTATGGCGACGCTGGCGACGTAAAGACGTGGTACCAGGCCCTGCACGACCCCGGTTTCTTGCAGATGCAGTACCTGAAGCGCCTCATCCTGTCGTTCCCCTACTTCGAGCGCGTGCCCGACCAGAGCATCATTCAGGACAATGGCGAGAAGTACAACCGCCTCATCGCCACCCGTGGACAGGACTATCTGCTGGTTTACAACTACAACGGCAACCAGATGAGGCTGGACCTGACGAAGATTTCGGGCGCGAAGAAGAACGTGTGGTGGATGACCGCCGCCACCGGTAAGCTGAAATACCTGGGTGAGTTCGAGTCGAAGGTGCTCACCTTCCGTTATCATCCCCAGTCGGCGCGCATTGAGGACGGTGTGCTCATTGCCGTCGACACGGCCAAAGACTATCTGAAGAAAGACCAGACGGAGCTGTCGCCCGACGGCTACAAAGCTAAGGAAAGAGACTTAAATGAATAGAAGCCCCTCCAGTAGCAGACCCTCCCCCTGCCCCTCCCTGGCAGGGAGGGGAGTAGTTAGTTAAGAACACTGAGACATGAGATTGTAATAAATACAACAGTATATGGAAAAAAGAAGCATAAAATATTTAGTGGTAATCCTCATGCTTTTACTAACTACTCCCCTCCCTGCCAGGAAGGGGCAGGGGGGAGGGTCTGCTGCTGTCAGTGTGTCGTGGCTGCGCGTAGAGAACTTAGACAAGCCCTTGAGCATCGACACGGCCGAGCCACGCTTCTCGTGGCTCATCCTCTCCGACAAGCAGGATGTCCGCCAGACCGCCTATCAGATAGTGGTGACTGACGACCGGGGCGACGAGCTCTGGAACTCGGGCCGTGTCGAGAGCGACCGGCAGTTGTGGGTGCGCTATCAGGGTAAGCCCCTGAAGAGTGCCATGCAGTGCTCGTGGAAGGTCAAGCTGTGGACCACCGTCGGCGAGACGGCCTGGAGCGAGGAGGAGTGCTTCGGCATAGGACTGCTGAAGGAAAGCCACTGGACAGGACGCTGGATAGGTCTGGACCGTCTGATGCCTGGCGAGCAGCGCGGCCTGCACTCGCGGCTCGCTGCCCGTTATGTGCGCAAGGAGTTCGCATTGGAGAAACCCGTGCGGCGTGCCGTGGCCTACGTGGCTGGTATCGGACTGCATGAGCTGCACGTCAATGGTGTCACCTACAACCGCGAGGTGTTGGTGCCTATGCCTACCGACTATCGGCGCACCGTGCTCTACAACACCTACGACATCACCGAAGCCCTGAGGGAGCAGAACGCCATAGGTCTGGTCTTAGGCAACGGTCGCTTGTTCCCCATGCGCCAGAACAAGCACTACAAGGCAGTGACCTTTGGCTATCCCAAGTGCAGAGTCAACATCCTGATTACCTTTACTGACGGCACCACGAAGCGCATCGCTACCGATGAGAAGTGGAAGATAACAGCCGACGGACCCATCAGAGGCAACAACGAGTACGACGGCGAGGTGTACGACGCCCGAAAGGAGCTGACAGGCTGGGACACGGCAGGCTACGACGACCGCGACTGGTTGGCTGCCGAACGTTCCGAGATACCCCTTGGCACCCTGCGCGCCCAGATGGCTCCCGGTATGGTTATGGCCCCGCTGACGCCGGAACCCACTCAACCCTCAACCCTCCACCCTCAACCCTCAACCATCTACGACTTCCACCAGAACATAGCAGGCTGGGTGGCCTTTGTACCCATGGGCAACCCGGGCGACACCATTCGTGTGAAGTATGCCGAGAAGCTGAATGCCGACGGCACACTCTATCTCGACAACCTGCGTGATGCCCAGTCCGAGGATATCTACATTTGCAAGAAGCAAGAAGCATGAAGCAAGAAGCAAGAAAACGAAGACGAAAACGAAGACGAAGACGAAAACTTCAACACTCAACATTCAACACTCAACACTCAACACTCAAAAGAGTGGCACCCCATCTTCAGCTATCACGGGTTCCGCTATGCCCAGATTACGGGTCCGGTGAAAGAGGTGCACGCCTACACCGTCAGCGACGACATGCAGAGCATAGGACGCTTCGAGTGCTCCGACGAGACCCTGACCCGCGTGATGCACAATGCCTGGTGGGGCATCTATGGCAACTATAAGGGCATGCCCGTGGACTGTCCGCAGCGCAACGAGCGACAGCCGTGGCTCGGCGACCGCACCATGGGCAGCTTGGGCGAGAGTTACCTCTTCAACAACGAGCGACTCTACACCAAGTGGATGCGCGACATCTGCGAGTCGCAGCGCGAGGATGGCGTCTTCAGCGACGTCGCACCGGCGTTCTGGAACTACTATAACGACGACGTGACGTGGCCGGCAGCCCTGCCTTTCTCGTGCGACATGCTGTGGCGGCAGTTCGGCAACCGCGAAGCCATCGACAAGTCGTACCCCTACATCAGGCGGTGGCTCAACCACCTGTTGGAAGAGTATCAGCACGACGGCATCATCACCAAGGACACCTACGGCGACTGGTGCGTGCCGCCCGAGAGTCTGGAGCTGATACACTCGCAGGACCCTGCCCGCAAGACCGACGGCAGCCTTATCTCGACGGCCTACGTCATCCGCGTGATGCAGCTCTTGGAGCAGTGGGGCTGCGAGGCCGACCATTGGCGACCCCTCCGCCAACAGATGACGAGCGACTTCAACCGCCACTTCCTGACCGTCAGGCGTGGCACGTCACAGGCTCCGGGTCATGTGCTCTATCCTGACAGCGTGTTCTACGGCAACAATACGGCTACTGCCAACCTCCTGGCACTCTCGTTCGGCATCGTGCCCGACGACTGCCGCGAAGAAGTGGCCAAGAACGTGGTGGAGAACATCATCCTGAAGAACAACGCCCACGTGCCCTGCGGCGTCATCGGCATATCGTGGCTGCTGCGCGGCCTCTCAGACAACGGCTTCAGCGACGTCGCCTATATGATAGCCACCCAGAAGAGCTATCCCTCATGGGGCTACATGGCCGAGAACGGGGCCACCACCATTTGGGAACTGTGGAACGGCGACAAGGCATCGCCGAAGATGAACAGCGGCAACCACGTCATGCTCCTTGGCGACCTCGTCACCTGGTGCTACCAGTATCTCGGGGGCATACGCCCCGACGGGGAGGCTTACAAGCACTTCCGCCTGCAGCCCGACTTTAGCATTCAGGACTGTTCGTGGGCTAACGTCAGCTACGACTCGCCTTACGGCACCATCGAAAGCAAGTGGCGCAAGACGCTGCAGCATGTCGACTGGGACGTGCGCGTTCCCTGCAACACGACGGCCGACGTGTGCCTGCCTGACGGAACGGTCAAGACCGTGGGCTCAGGCACTTACCACTTCTCATGCGACATTCCCACCGCTCACCCCGCCATTGTCAAGGACGAGTTCCTCTACGAGCGCGCCAGCTTCCCGCAGTGCCATGCCGCCACCATCGTCGAGACCCGGAAGGGCGACCTCGTGGCCACCTATTTCGGCGGTTCCCATGAGCGCAACCCCGACGTCTGCATCTGGGTGAGCATCAAGAAGAAAGGGCAAGACGCATGGAGCAAGCCCATACTGGCCGCCGACGGCGTCTTCGCCGACGGCAGCCGCAAAGCCTGCTGGAACCCCGTCATCACGGAGATGCCCGACGGTGAGCTGTGGCTTTTCTTCAAGATAGGTACCAAGGTGGCCGACTGGACGGGCTGGCTCACGAAGTCGCGTGACGGCGGCAAGACGTGGTCTAAGCGCGAGGCCCTGCCCGAAGGTTTCCTCGGCCCTGTCAAGAACAAGCCTGAAATCATCAACGGCCGTCTGCTCTGCCCCTCCAGTACCGAGGAGGGCGGGTGGAAGTTCCACATGGAAATCTACGACCTCGCTACCCGCCAGTGGCGCTACGTAGGCCCCGTCAAGGCCCAGCTCGCCATGCGCACCGAAGACATGGCTAAGCGGCCCGTCGCGTCTCCATCGGGCAAAACGGAAGACATGGAAGCCCCCGACGCCGGCGGACAGGCCGCTGCCGACGGCCGTCACCCCATAGACTGCATCCAGCCCAGCATCCTCAGGCTCAGCGACGGGCGCCTGCAGGTGCTCATGCGCACGCGCAACGGTAAGATAGGTACGTCGTACTCCTCCGACAACGGCGACACCTGGACCGACGTCACCCTGCTCGACGTGCCCAACAACCAGAGCGGCACCGATGCCGTGACGCTGCGCGACGGCCGTCATGTGCTCATCTACAACGACTTCGCCTCGCTGCCCGGCACCAAGAAGGGTGTGCGCACGCCGCTGAGCATCGCCGTCAGCGACGACGGTGTCCATTGGCGTCACGCCCTGACCTTGGAGGACTCGCCCATCAGCCAATACTCTTATCCCTCCATCATCCAAGGCCGCGACGGCATGCTGCATGCCGTCTACACCTGGCGACGCCTGCGCGTGGCTTACAAGATGATTGACCCCGCCCGTCTCTGACCATCACCCATTCCTCCCGACAAACAGGGGCGGCAGCCTTGCCAAAAAGCGCTGCCGCCCTTGACATTTGCCGCCGGTGCTTTTGCAATTTAAATTAAATTGCCGACCAATTTAAATTAAATTGCTGACCAATTTAAATTAGATTGCTGAGCAATTTAAATTAAATTGCATCACCGTCAGCGATAAATGTCAAGACTGCGGCGCCTGTTTGGCAATGTTCTTCGCCCTGTTTGTCATGTTTAAACGTGATTACTGACCCATTCCCTGAGCGGGCAGCGTAGTTGCCGGCGGTGGCAAATCATCAGTTTTAGGTATTGCAAAAAAAAGTGAATGGCCGTACCTTTGCGTCCCGAAAACAATAGTATCGAGATGAAACGTACAGCACTTGCAATAATCACACTGGCCACTATGGCCACGGCCTCGGCACAGGTTGAGGCCAGCGACAGCACATTCAATCATGCCGGCGGTTCGCGCTTCACGGTGGGCGGCTATGGCGAGGTCGTCTTTTCGCGCAACTTTTACAGCGACCACGTCAGCCGCTACAGTCAGCCCGAAGCCCATAAGAACGACCCCTCGCACGGTCGCTTCGACATTCCCCATGCCGTTGTCTATTTAGGTTACGACTTCGGCAAGGGCTGGTCGATGGGCACAGAGATAGAGTTCGAGCACGGCGGCAACGGCATTGCCTACGAGAAGGAAGACGAGGAAGGCGGCGAGTGGGAACAGGAGACCGAGAAGGGCGGCGAAGTGGAGCTGGAGCAGTTCTGGCTTCAGAAGTCGTTTGCACGGTGGGCCAACCTGCGTGTCGGTCACATAGTAGTGCCGGTGGGCCTGAACAACGCCCATCACGAGCCGCTGAACTTCTTCACCGTCTATCGTCCCGAGGGCGAAAACACCATCATGCCCTCCACATGGCACCAGACGGGCGTGTCCTTCTGGGGCCGCTACGGCGACTTCCGCTATGAGGCGCAGTTCCTGGCTGGTCTGAATGCCGACCATTTCACCAACGTGGGCTGGATAAAGAAAGGCAACAAGTCGCCCTTGGAGTTCGACGTGGCCAACAAGTACGGTGCCGCCCTGCGCATCGACAACTACACGGTGCCGGGGCTGCGCATAGGACTGAGCGGCTACTACGGGCACTCCATCGGCAACAGCTACCCCAGCGAAGCCAACGGCGTCGGAGCCACCTACAAAGGCAAGGTGGTCATCGGCAGCGTCGACTTCACCTACAAGGGCTACAACTGGATAGTGCGCGGACAGGCCGACTATGGGTATCTTGGCGATGCGGAGCAGTTGAAGTACGTCTACAACCGCCTGAACTCCAAGTCGCCTTACAAGCACTCGGCCTTTGTCAGCAGCAACGCCTACGCAGTGGGCGTAGAGGCCGGTTACGACATTTTCTCGCAGATTGCCTGCCTGAGGGAGAAGCAGCAGAAGCTCTACCTCTTCGGCCGCTTTGAGGCTTACAACCCGTATGCCAGTGCCACCAAGGACACGCACTACGACTATACCGCCGTCAAGCGCATGGCCTTCGGCATCAACTACTACCCCATCAAGCAGATTGTCGTCAAAGGAGAATACTCCAAGCGCTACCTGAAGTCGCTCTACAACGACGAGCCTTCCGTCAACATCGGCATTGCCTACGAGGGATTTTTCATGTAAACCACATAAATCATATAAATAAACGAAAGATGAAAAGAATTACCTACTCACTGATGAGCCTGCTCATGGCAGGCCTGATGCTTACTGCCTGTGGCAGTGACGACGACAACAACAGCGGCAACAGCGGCAGCGGCGACAGCCCGGCCACCGTCGACGAGGCCAAGTACAAGGACCGCAGCTACGGCAACGCAGCCATTGATGCCTGCGATGACGTGGTCACCAACTTCGTGGCGGCCAATGCCGTGATATCCAACTCCGCACTGAACACCGGACAGGAGGCCTTCCTGCGCCAGGTGCTGGCCGGTCTGGTGAGCAACGTCATCGTACCGACCTACACGAAGTTAGCCGACGACGTGGAACACCTGGAGAGCACACTCAACGGTCTGACGACAAGCAGCATCACGCAGGCGCAAATCAACACTGCCTGCGACGACTTCAAGGCAGCACGCGAGAACTGGGAGCGCTCGGAGGCATTCCTCATGGGTGCCGCCTCCGACTTCGACATCGACCCCACCATCGACTCATGGCCGCTGAACCGCTCGCTGCTCATCAGCTATTTCCTGAGCGGCATGAGCGACGCCATGCTGGAGGACGCCACCATTCTGGGTTTCCACGCTTTGGAGTTCATTCTCTTCCGCAACGGACAGCCGCGCACGGTGGCTGAGTTCCAGGGCTACGACACTTACAAGAACTTCGAGAAGGTGACCGGAGCACAGGAGCTGAAGTATGCGCAGACCATCTGCACGCTGCTCAAGCAGCGCTGTTTCCAGCTGCAGGTAGCCTGGGAGGGCGAGACGACGGCCAACGCCAACCGTGTGAGCGTGGTCAAGGCTGCCGGCCTGAAATATACCACGGAGAACGGACTGAACTACGGCGAGAACCTGAGGACTGCCGGACAAAACAGCAAGAGCACCTTCTCCGACATCAAGCTGGCCATCTCGCAGGTGCTGAGCAACGACGAGGGCTCGTGCGTGGGTATAGCCAACGAGGTAGGAACGGCCAAGATAGCCAATCCGTTCAGCGCCGGCGACGTCTCGTACGTCGAGTCGCCCTACAGTTACAACTCCATCACCGACTTCCAGGACAACATCCGCAGCATCCGCAACGTGTGGTTGGGCAGCACCAACGGCAGCGCCGCCGCTGTCAGCTTCCACAGTTTCTTTGCCAACGTCGCAGCCTCGGAGGTCAACACCAGCGTGGAGGACGCCGTCAGCACTGCCATCACCAAGATTGGCAACATGCCTGCGCCTTTCGTCAAGTATTGCTCGACCATCTGGGACATAGCGTTCGAGGACGACTGGGACTGGTGATGAAAGGTTAAAAGGTTGAAAAGTTAAAAGGTTAAAAGGTTAAAGGTTATGACCAGACTATTCAAGAAGCAGACTTTCTATGGGCTGTTGGCATGCATGGGCATGCTGACAGCCTGTTCCGACAATGGTGACGACACCCAAAACCTGGGCGGGCTGACCCCCACGGAGAGCAAGTTCGGCACCGCTGTCGGCAATTTCACCGCCGAGGAGTGGTATCCCGGCGGCGAGTTAGGCACGACGGAGAATGCCTCCTATTCGGCCATTACGCCTGCGGCTGAGAAGGCCGGCATGGAAGAAGACTTCAACACCGGTGAGGACTTCTTCGAGCATCTCTACACCTTCGACGTCGCACCCCGCAAGGGGCTCGGACCGGCGTGGGTGCGCAACGGCTGCATAGCCTGTCACCCCAGCTACGGCCACGGCAAGCGTCAGACCGAATACCGTGCCAACACCATCGGCAACGGCTATCTGCTGGTCATCTACCACCCGGACAACAACGCCTACATCAGCGAGGTGACGGGCATGCCGCAGACACAGGCCATGTCGCCCTTCAAGGCACCCATCGACGAAAACCAGATCAGCATCGAGTGGAAGAACGTGACGGCCATGGAGAGCGGGCTGCCGATGAAGTTCGCCGACGGCGAGACCTACTCGCTCATCTACCCCGAAGTGACCATTCCCCAGTCGGCTTTCAACACCAATCCGAAACCGGAGAACTATGAGGTGCGCCTGGAGTCGACCATCGGCATCTATGGCACAGGACTGTTGGACGCCATCGACGACGAGGACATCGAGGAGCAGTGGCGCAAGGAGTCGCAGTATGTGGAACTGAACCCGGCCATGTGGGACAAAGCGGCAGGAGCCTTCAAGGCCTCGGCCTACTACTCGGCACCCTATAACGACACGGGCAGCCACAAGGGCTCGCACGGTCCGCTGAAGAAGTTCACCTATGCCATGACGCGCGGTTCGCTGCAGGACGGTGCCGGCGCCAACGCGATTTGGAACATTACCAACGTAACCCGCTCGGACCGCCACTGGCTCTACACCACTACGGCGTGGGCCAAGGCACAGAGCGAGGACGCGGAAGTCATCGACTATATCAAGAAGAACGGACAGTCGCCGCTTAGCATTCTGCACCCCTACTATGCCGACGGCACGGACGAGGGCATACGCCAGCGCGTCTATGAGGTGCTGAACACGCCCAGCATTGCCTACAAGAGCACCTTCGAGAAGTACCTGCTGAACGACGAATACTACGGCGGCAAGGAGGAGATGAGCGACAAGCAGTATTACCAGTTCATGGTGTGGCACCGTGGCTTGGCAGTGCCTGCCGCCCGCAACTTAGACCAGAGCGACGTGCAGCGCGGCAAGGAGCTGTTCAGCCAGATGGGCTGTGCCCAGTGCCACCGTCCGTCGTGGAAGACCGGTCAGGACAATATGTGGGTGGACGCCTCGATAAAGGCCTACGCCGCCAGCATAGGCAAGAGCGCCTCGGCCATGCTGCCGCGCTACGCCAACCAGACCATCTGGCCCTACACCGACATGGTGCAGCACCGGCTGTTCATGGTGAACGACATCCGCACGGGCTGGTGTCGCACCACACCGCTGTGGGGACGCGGACTGAGCCGCCAGCTGACGGGTGCCGACGACCGGCTGCACGACTGCCGTGCACGCACGGTCATCGAGGCCATTATGTGGCACGGCTACTCCAAGGAGTCGGATGCTTACCGCGCTACGGAGCAGTTCTACAACCTGCCCAAGGCCGACCGTGACGCCGTGGTTAAGTTCATCGAGTCCATTTAAATGAAGAAAACAGTCATAGCGCTTTATGTCGTGGTAGTCGCCGTCATGGCGGCTGCCACGATTGTTGAGAAATATCAGGGTACCACGTACGTCTCTGAACACATCTACGGTGCATGGTGGTTCTCGGCCCTGTGGGCTTTGCTCACCGCTGCCGCCGTGCTCTGCTTCCTCAGGCGCAGGGTGCGCCGGGTGTCGGTAGTGCTGCTGCACCTGTCGTTTGTCGTCATCCTGTCGGGTGCTTTGCTCACCCATCTGACAGCTACTCAGGGCATAGTGCACCTGCGGACGGGGGAGCAAACCGACCGCTACCAGACTGCCGACCTTGAGGAACACGCTCTGCCCTTCACCGTCAGGCTCACGGCGTTTGAAGTGAAATACCATGCAGGCACACAGGCTCCCGCCGACTATGTGTCGCACATCGTCATAGACGGAGCAGAAGAGGCGGTAGTGTCGATGAACAACATCGTCAGCCATCATGGCGTGCGCCTCTATCAGAGCAGCTATGACGAAGACCTGCAGGGCAGTGTGCTGGCCATGAACAGCGACCCGTGGGGCATCCCCGTCACCTACGTCGGCTACGCCCTGCTGTTCGTTGCCTTGGTGTGGATGCTCGTCGACCCGCAGGGAACTTACCGCTACCTGCTGAGACGGGCGGCAGCCGTGTGCGCCGTTGTCGCCGTGTGCGGTGGCACGAACGCCGCTCCCCGCGTGCTGCCGCCACAGACTGCCGACCGCTTTGCCCACCTCTATATGGTCTACAACGACCGTGTCTGCCCGGTGGAGACCTATGCCCTGGACTTCACCAAGAAGCTCTATGGCAAGCGTTCCTACGACGGATACAGTGCGGCACAGGTGCTGACGGGCTTCATCTTCTACTACGACGACTGGACGCGCGAGGCCGTCATCAAAATCAAGGGCAGCGAGATGAAGCAGCGCCTGCGGCTGCCCGACTATGCCAGCTTCAACAGCTTCTTCGGTGCCGGGGGCTACCGGCTGGGCCCGTACCTTCAGGACAAGGATGTGGCAAAGATAGACGACCGCATTGCACTCATCATGGAGCTGCACCAGGGAAGGCCGCTGAAGCTGTTTCCCTACACCGACAAAGGGCGCGTCACGTGGTATGCACCTACGAGCACGCTTCCCGCCGACATGGACAGCGAGCACCGGAAGTACATGCGGGAGGTGTTCACGCTGCTCAACGGGGAGATACAGGCCGGGCGCTTTGACCGCGCCAACCAATACTTGGACAAAATGCTGGAGTATCAGCAGACCTTCGGCGCAGCGTCTCTGCCTGACGGCACGCGGGTGAAGGCAGAGCTCATATACAACAAGATTCCGTTTGCCACCATTCTTTTCATGGTCTGCCTGACGGTAGGCATGCTCAGCTTCCTCGTCCTCATCTTCAAAAGGACATGGTACGAGACGAAGGGCAGGCGCTACGGGCTGGTGCTGCTGCTGTTGTGCTTTGCGGCACTGACCGTATGCCTGGCCTTGCGCTGGACGATAACAGGCCACATACCGATGGCTAACGGCTACGAGACCATGCTCTTCCTGGCCTGGGCGGTCATGCTGCTGGCCATGGCGGGCAGCCGACGCTTCCCCGTCATGCTGACCTTCGGCTTCCTGCTGGCAGGCTTCTTCCTGCTGGTGAGCCACATTTCGCAGATGGACCCGCAGATTACGCACCTCATGCCGGTGCTCAACTCGCCGCTGCTGACGCTGCACGTGAGCATCATCATGATGGCCTTCGCCCTGCTGGCGCTCACTTTCATCGCATCGCTGACGGCACTCTTCCTCAAAGGACAGCGGCAGCAGTTGCACCTGTTAGGACAGCTGATGCTCTTCCCCGCGCTGACCTGTCTGGGCTTCGGCATATTCATCGGGGCCATCTGGGCCAATGTGTCGTGGGGCACCTACTGGTCGTGGGACCCGAAAGAGACATGGGCGCTCATCACCTTCATGGTCTATGCCGCACCGGCTCACCGTATGTTCTCGCCACTAAACCCCAACAGCAACCCGCTAAGATACCACGTCTACATGACGCTGGCCTTTCTGACCATACTGATGACCTACTTCGGAGTGAACTACTTCCTGGGCGGCATGCACAGCTACGCATGATGACAATTCCTGGGCTTCAGCGTCTTATTGATGTTAAAAGGTTAGAAGGTTAAAATGTTAAAAGGTTGAAGCATGAAGAGACTGTTAGCCCTTGGGGTGCTGGTAGCCGTGGCTATGACTGCCGTGGCCCAGCAAGTGTATATCGTGACAAGCAAGAAGGCATCGGAGCGCGAGCAGTATGCCAAGGAGTACCTCGCAGGGAAACTGACGGCCTTAGGCTGCGAGGTGACAGCCCGGAAGGGACTGGCCATCACGCTGGTCAACACGGGCAGCGGGACGGCCGAGGGCTACAGCATCACGAAGAGCAAGCGGGGCCTGACGGTGGCGGGCAACGACGCGTCGGGTGTCATCTACGGTTGCGTGGAGTTGGCAGAGCGCGTCAAGACGGCGGGCGGCCTCACGGCGTTTGTTGCGGCGGCGCAGCAACCCATCAAGGATGAGCCGCAGATGGTGATGCGCGGCACATGCATAGGACTGCAGAAGACGGTCTACCTGCCCGGCCACGGAGTCTATGAGTACCCGTACACGCCCGAGAACTTCCCTTGGTTCTATGACAAGGCGGAGTGGGTGAAATACTTAGACATGATGGTGGAGAACAAGTATAACTCGCTCTACCTGTGGAACGGCCATCCCTTTGCCTCGCTGGTCAAGCTGGCGGACTATCCCTTTGCCTTGGAGGTAGACGAGGCGACGTTCCAAAAGAACGTGGACATGTTCTCGTTTCTGACCCATGAGGCAGACAAGCGCGGCATCTGGGTCATCCAGATGTTCTACAACATCATACTGAGCAAGCCCTTTGCCGACCACTACGGGCTGAAGACGCAGGATCGCCACCGCCCCATCACGCCGCTCATCAGCGATTATACGCGCAAGTCGATAGCCGCGTTCATCAAGAACTACCCCAATGTGGGACTCTTGGTATGCTTAGGTGAGGCCATGGCGACCATCGACGACGACGTGAAATGGATGAAAGAAACCATCATTCCCGGCATCCTGGACGGCTTAAACGAAAACGAAGACGAAAACGAAGACGAAGACGAAAACGAAAACGAAGACGAAAACTTCAAAACTCAACACTCAACATTCAACACTCAACACTCAACCCTCAAAACTTTCCCACCTCTCGTGCTGCGCTCGCACGACACCGACGGGCCGTTGGTGCTGAAGGAGTCGCTGCCCCTCTACCCCAACATCTACACCATGTCGAAATATACGGGGGAGTCGCTGACCACCTATACCCCCGGAGGACCGTGGGGCGAGACGCACCGCCAGCTGGCCGAGGCCGCACCGGTGCACATAGACAACGTGCACATCCTGGCCAACCTGGAGCCGTGGCGGTGGTCGAGTCCGGCCTTCGTTCAGAAGACCGTGCAGGCCATGCACCGCGTGCACCACTCAAAGGGTCTGCACCTCTATCCGCAGGCCTCCTACTGGGACTGGCCTTACACGGCCGACAAGCTGGCTGACGGCAGCAGGCTGAAGCAGCTGGACCGCGACTGGATGTGGTATCGGGCGTGGGGACGCTACGCATGGGCTGACCAGCGCGGCGACGACCGCAGCTACTGGAAGCGGCAGATAGCCGACTACTACGGCATAGACACGACGGCCGCCGCCCGGATACTTACCGCCTACGATGAGTCAGGCGAGATAGCACCCAAGCTGCTGCGCCGCTTCGGCATCACCGAAGGTAACCGCCAGACGCTGCTCCTCGGCATGAAGATAGCCCAGCTGGTGAACCCCTATAAGTACACCATCTATCCCGGCTTCTACGAGAGCTGCGGCCCTGAGGGCGAGAAACTCATAGAGTATGTGGAGAAAGAATGGAAGCACCAGCCCCACAAGGGCGAGCTGCCCTTAGACATCGTAGACCAGTGCGTGCTGCACGGGCAGACAGCCTACGATGCGCTCACGCTGGCCGACATCAGGCCCACGCGTCATGCCGACGAGTATGAACGGCTGTGTGCCGACATCTGCTGCTACTACCTCTTTGCCCGTTCCTTCCGCTATAAGGTGCTGGCTGCCCAGCAGGTGCTGAACTACAAATGGACAAAGGATATCAAATGGTTAGATGATGCCGTGCCGCTGCTTGAGGAAAGCCAGAGGCTATGGCTCACGCTGGCGGAGACTACCGACAAGACGTATCTCTATGCCAACTCGATGCAGACGGCCCAGCGCCGCATCCCCGTCGGTGGCGACGGCGGCAAGATGAAGACGTGGAGCGAGCTGGCCACCGTGTACCAGGAGGAGCTGGACGCCTTGAAGGCCAACATAGAACGGCTCAAGCATCCTGCCGTCACCAAGGCCACCGACATTGTTGCCGCCACGCCCGCACAAGTGCGCCTGCTCTCAACCCTCTCATCGGCCTCTGGTCGCTCGCAAGGCGAGAACCCTCAAAACTCAACACTCAACACTCAACACTCCACACTCAAAAAAGGCGCCGTCCTCTTCGAGAACCGCCCCGACACACCCGTCGACTCCGTGGCTCCGGAGCTGCGTAACCTGCAGGCCCTCGTGCTGAACCGCGACACCACTCGCATCGTGGGTACTACCATAGCGTTCGAGAGTGCTGAGCCGGTCAAGATGCTGGTCGGCTTCTTCCAGGACGACGACCCCAAGTGGGCAAAAGCACCTAAGTTGGAGACTGATGCCACAGGCAACGAGTACGGACAGGCCGAGCCCGTGCTGACCAATGCCGTCAGCATCGTACAGATGCCAAAGGTGAACATCCACCAGTACGCACTGCCGGCAGGCCGTCACACCTTGCGCCTGCCCAAGGGCATCATCATGGTGGCAGGCTTCACCACTACCAACATCAAGCCCCGTGACTGCGGACTCAACGGAGCAGGCAACGAGGTGGACTGGCTCTTTCAGAAATAAGGAACGACTATGAAGCAGATACTCATCACGCTATGGGCGCTGGTTGGCCTGACGGCATCGGCGCAGCCTATTCCCGACAAGGTCATGCAGCGTATCTACCAGGAGGTGCGCACACCTTACAAGTACGGCTTGGTGGTTGCCCCGCAGGACAACTACCACAAGATAGACTGCCCGACGGTGTTCCGCGTAGGCGACAGGTGGCTGATGACCTATGTGGTCTATAACGGCAAGGAGGGACTGGACGGCCGCGGCTACGAGACGTGGCTAGCATCGTCGGACGACCTGCTGCACTGGCAGACCGAAGGACGCCTACTCTCCTACAAGGACGACGGCTGGGACATGAACCAGCGCGGCGGCTTCCCGGCACTCGTCGACTGGATGTGGGGCGGCAGCTACGGCATAGCGCAGTACAAAGGCAACTACTGGATGACCTACATCGGCGGGCATGGGACGGGCTACGAAGCCGTGCGCGAACCCCTGAACGTCGGACTGGCATGGACCAGTGGCGACGTCCGTCGCCCTCATGAGTGGCAGTCGGCAGACAAGCCCCTGCTCAGCATCAGCGACAAGGATGCCCAGTGGTGGGAACAGCTGACGCAATACAAGAGCACCGTCTATGAGATGAAAAAGGTAAAGGGAAAGGTGAAAAACGCACTGCCTAAGGAGTTGCGTAAGTACCGCTTCATCATGTTCTATAACGCCGGGGGCGTCAATCCTGAGAACAACCTAAAGGCTGAACGCATAGGCATTGCCCTCAGCAACGACCTCAAGGAGTGGAAACGCTACGACCAAAATCCCGTTTACAGTCATGAGGCTGCAGGCATCATTACGGGCGATGCGCAGATAGTCTGCATGAAGCAAGAAGCAAGAGACAAGAGTAATCATACCTCTCACCTCTTACCTCTCACCTCTCAGTTCTCCCCCCTCTACGTCATGTTCTACTTCTCGGCCTACAATCCGGACAGGAAGTACAACGCCTACAACACCTTCGCCGTCAGCCGCGACCTCGTACACTGGCAGGACTGGACAGGCCCCGACCTCATCATACCCTCCAAGCCCTACGACGAGATGTTTGCACACAAGAGCTACGTCGTCAAGCACGACGGCGTGGTCTACCACTTCTACTGCGCCGTCAACAACGACCAGCAGCGCGGCATCGCCGTGGCTACCAGCGTGCCCATGGGACGTTCGGCCGTCCGCTTCCCTGCTCCTGAGCGCAAGGGACGCCGCACGCTCACCGCGCTCAATGACGGTTGGACCGCCCGCTGCAACGTAGGCCGCGACACCGTGGCCACTACCGTCAACCTGCCGCACAACTTCGACGACTACTACGGCTATCGTCAGCTGCGGCACGGCAATCTGCACGGCGAAGCGACATACGAGAAGACGTTCAGCGCAGAGAAAGTAGAGGGGAAACGCTACTTCCTGCAGTTCGAGGGCGTGGGAACATACGCCACCGTCACCCTTAACGGCCACCGCTACCCCGAGGAGCTCGTGGGGCGCACCGTGTGGACGCTGGACGTCACCGACCGGCTGAAACAGGGGGAGAACAAGCTAAAGGTGGCCGTCGACCACCCGGCCATGCAGACGGCGTCGCCATGGGTCTGCGGCGGCTGCAGCAGTGAGTGGGGGTTCAGCGAGGGCAGCCAGCCCTTTGGCATCTTCCGTCCCGTCACGCTCGTCGAGACGGATGCCATACGTGTGGAGCCTTTTGGCGTACACATCTGGAACAATGCCGCCTGCGACTCCGTGTTCATAGAGACGGAGGTGAAGAACTACACGCGCGAGACACAGACCGTAGAACTGGTCAACAAGTTCACGCTGGCCAGTGGCAAGCAGGTGTTCCGCCATGCCGTCAGCGTCACCATCGAGGGCGGCGAGACGGTCACTCTGCGGCATGCCGAGGCCATTGCCGACGCTCACCGCTGGAGCATAGAGGACCCCTACCTCTATACGCTCGCCACGATGCTCAAGCGTGACGGTAAGACCACTGACGAGGTGCGCACGCCCTTTGGCATACGTAGCATCTCCTGGCCCGTCCTGCGCCAGGCAAGAAGCAAGAGTAATCATATTTCTCATCTCTCACCTCTCACCTCTCAGTTCTCCGACAACCGCTTTTACCTCAACGGCAAGCCCGTCTTCATCAACGGCACCTGCGAATACGAACACCTGCTCGGCCAGAGCCATGCCTTCACACCCGAACAGATACGCTCGCGCATCAAGCAGATAAGCAACGCCGGCTTCAACGCCCTGCGCGAGGCTCACCAGCCCCACAACCTGCTATATCAGCAGCTGTGCGACGAGCAGGGCATCCTGTTCTGGAGTCAGTTCTCGGCCCACATCTGGTACGACACCGGCAAATTCCGCCGTAACTTCAAGCGACTCTTGGAGCGCTGGGTCAAGGAGCGGCGCAACAGTCCCTCCGTCATCCTGTGGGGACTGCAGAACGAGAGTGTGCTGCCCAAGCAGTTTGCCGAGGAGTGTAGCGACATCATCCGACGCCTCGACCCCACCTGTCTTGACCAGCGTGCCATCACCACCTGCAACGGTGGCGAGGGTACCGACTGGAACGTCATACAGAACTGGAGCGGTACCTATGGCGGCTCGGCCGACAACTACGACAAGGAACTCTCATCGCCGTCGCAGCTGCTGAACGGCGAGTATGGCGCCTGGCGCACCCTCGACCTGCATGGCGACGCCAAATACAGCGAAGAGAACTTCACCGCACTGTTAGAAAAGAAGGCGCTTTTAGCTGAAAAGGCGTTCCGTGACAGCCTTGGAGTCTGCGGTCACTTCCAGTGGATTTTCAATACGCACGACAACCCCGGGCGCGTTCAGCCTGACGGAGCCTTGCGTCGCATCGACAAGATTGGCCCCGTCAACTACAAAGGACTCGTCACCACGTGGGAAGAGCCTACCCCTGCCTACTACATGTATCGTCAACGAAGCAAGAAGCAAGAAGACGGGAACGAAAACGGGAACGTTAAGAGTAATCATATTTCTCATCTCTCATCTCTCACCTCTCAGTTTCCCACTGCGGCAGACCGCAATCGCGACCTGCTGAAAGCGGCCGAAGGCTACCACTACTTCTACCGCATCAACTGCGGAGGTGATGCTTTCACCGACGAGTACGGCCAGCAGTGGCTGGCCGACGACACGCTGCACAGCCACTCGTGGGGACAGGATTTTGAGGGCATCAATGCCCTGCAAGCCAGCCAGCGACACATCACCACCGACATCCGTGGCACCAAGAGCGACGAGCTGTTCCAGTTCTTCCGCTACGGCCGTCACCGCCTGTGGTATGACCTGCCGGCTCCCTCTGTTGCCTCCGGCGCTTCACCGTCGGAATATCGCATAGAAATCTACTTCACCGAGCCTTGGCACGGCCGCGATGCTTCCGAGACTGCCGACTACGAAGGACTGCGCATCTTCGACGTGGCCGTCAACGGCGAGACCGTCGTCGACGACCTTGACCCATGGGCCGAAGCAGGCTACTGCGGAGCGCTGAAGCGCGTCGTCTATGCCAAGGCTAAGAACGGCCGCTTACGTATTTCATTCCCCGAGGTGAAAGCGGGCCAGGCTGTCATCTGCGGCATTGCCGTGGCCGCCCTCAGCGAGGGCATCGCCCTCGCGCCAGCCGCCCTCAGCGCCCTGTCCGTCAATTGGCATGCCCTTGATACAGACACTATCGCCAAACTGCCCAAGGAGGCCTTGCCCAAGGACGCTGAGGCCCGTCCCGCCACCGTCTATAAACCCACTCACCTCTCACCACTCACCTCTCACCTCTCAGTTCAAAAAGGCACCTCCTTCATCATCACCCCCGGACTGGGACAAGAGTACGCCCTGCGCTTCCGCTACAAGAACACCACAGGCCAGGCCGTCACGGCGCGCATGACCCTCACCGACGCTAAGGGCGCTGTCCTCGTCGACCGCGCCGTGTTGTTCCCGCCGACACCCAACAAGTTCAAGATGCTCAGCACCACCACGGGCACACAAATCAATGCCGGAACCTACACCCTACACATCGAGACGGAGGACGTGGAGTTCAAAGAGCTGGAAGTACAGTAGACCGTGGCCGCTATTACTGGCAATAGGTATGCCGACGACAACATAGAGCTTGTGACGATATCAAATTTTCCGCACTGTACGGTGCGGAAAATTTGACCTTAGTGTTCACTGACCTGAAGAAGGCGGACGGACTGATTTATATCCTGATTGAGTAACGGAGACGAAAACTCTCTGTTAAATCGAAAATCCGTAAATCGTAAATAGCAATAGTCCAATAGTAAAATGGTCAAATAGTAAAAAAACGATTATTATTACTTCAAAACCCTTGGCGGATGGAATAAATTTCGTATATTTGCACCAACAAAGAAGATTTATGGATATTTTAATTTTCATACTGGCATTGATGGGAATCGGGTTTATTCTCTATGGTGTAGGTGCAGCAGTCGGCAGCATTTTAAAAAAAGAGATGTCTACAGAAGAATTTATAAACCTTCTTGAAGAGGAAAAGAGGAAAAGGAAAGAAGAGACCGAAAGGTATTACGAGCAGCTCCACCAGGAAGGAAAAGTCAGCTAACAGGGTATTTTAATATATACATCCGTAGAAGCGGGTTCAGGACCTTGTGGCACTTCTTAGCAGCGTTAAATGATATTAATGATAATACTTTATTGGTAAAATGTTTGGCAGATGGTATTACTTTTATTACCTTTGCTTCGTCAAACAATAAAACAATGCAACGTTGAAACGCTACAAAGTAAGAGAGGTCATCGAACTGCTGGAAAAAGACGGATGGTTTCCTTTGAAGACGAAAGCAACAGACCATCGTCACTTCAAACATCCTACGAAACCAGGGAAGGTTACTGTAAGGGGGCACGACAATGAGGTGTTAAGTCAGTTCCTTCTAAACAGTATTTGGAAACAGGCAGGGTGGAAATGACCATCCATGCCTTTATCGATAGAGTATTAACGAAAAAAATGATTAGCGATATGGAAAAAATTGTGGTAAACGTACAATGGTGCGACAAAAATTTTGGGGCATCGCTGAGTGATAACGTGCCTGGTGCAGTAGTATTCACTGCCAAAACGTTCGCCGAGATTCAGAAGGAAGCAAAGGAGTCGTTAGACTCTCATCTTGGGTGTATGCAGGAAGATGGTGACGATGTTCCTCAGTGGTGGATTGATGGTGACTATGAATTTGAATATAACCTCGTCGATGCTACTACGGTGCTGCGAGCATACGAGCCTTACGTATCATTGGCAGCTATCAGCCGGGCTACCGGCATTAACCAACACCAACTATCTCACTATGCCAATGGTTTGAAGCAGCCACGCCCGGTGCAACGGCAGCGTATCATCGACGGCATACATAAGATTGGTCATGAACTATTGGCTGTTGAGTAGTTTTATTATGAAAACGTCTACCAAATCCCAGACGTGGAGCGCAATCCTACAGGGCAGTACCGGCGGATGGGTCAAGAGCATCAAGGCCGAGAACAAGAACGAGGCCATGGGGCAGAAGTCGGTCATCAACACCGTCGTCACACTCCTTAAGTGAAGAGTTCCAAACTCTTCACTTTTTACTTCTTTGGCAACAGCTGAAAAGGCAGCTGCGCTAACCCTTACAGGTGGAACCGGTAGCCTAAAGTGACGGCAAGATAGCGGTTGCGAATCGTTTCGGGATTGTCGGTCTTGTCGAACTTGGTCAGTCCGAAGTAATAGCGGGCATCCAGTGTGACGTTCTTGT
>JAFTGB010000059.1 GCA_017458125.1 Prevotella sp. | reverse complement strand
ACCTTTTCCGTATGGATGGACACCGAAAAACGTCCCAATGTCCCATCGTCCCATCGTCCCATTAAGCATCTTCCAAATACGGAAATAGGGGGAAATTGACTTTTATAATATTATATCTTATATATAATATATATATTATAACTATCAATATTGGTACTGTTCCGCGTCCGAACCTCCTTAATGGGACGATGGGACGATGGGACGCGGGACGCAACTTGCTCGCCAGCGACGAAACGTAATACATGAGGGTCGGAAATTACGGATTTGAGGGTGCGATGTTACGGTTCGTTTGTAATTCGCCAGATTTCGATGATTTTTGCATCAAAACCGCCCCAAATCGAAGGTTGAAATTTGGTGTCGCGGGAAAATCTTCGTATCTTTGCAATGTGAATCGGAAGAAGCAGGCGCGCAGCTTTGAAAGAGGAAACGCAAGAGAAAAACACACAGTATTAACAACTAAAAAAACACACACAACTATGGCAAAGATTTTGTATGAAGTAACGCAGAACAAGAACTCGAAGTCGCTGGCCTTCGGCAAGTGGTACGGCCGCGTGAAGTCGCTGGAGACGCTGAACACGCGCAAGTTGGCGCAGCACATTGCCGAGCACGGCAGCCTGTACACCTCGGACGTGGTGTTCGGTGTCCTAGAGAAGTTCCGCTCGTGTCTGCTGGAGATGCTGCTGAACTCGAAGAAGGTGAAGATTGACGGCCTTGGCACGTTCTACACCACCATTGAGTCGGGCGGTGCCGTCAGCAAGGAGAAGTACAGCGTCACCACGGACGTGAAGGCTCTGCACATCCGCTTCCTGCCCGAGCAGTCCACGGAGATGAACATCTCCAGCCGCGAGTTCCTGAAGAAGGCTGAGTTCATCAGCGTCGACCAGCTGAAGCCCGACCCGGAGGAGGAAGAGCCGGAGCCCTAAAAACGTTAACGGGAACGTTAACGGGAACGAAAACGTAAACGAAAACGTAAACTTTAGGAGTTATGAAAAAGGAAACTTGGAAAGCGATTTTGCAGGTCATTGCAAGCATCATCACGGCTGCATTGACGGCACTGGGAACAACCAGTTGCATGGGGTACGGACCGGTTGCGTTCTGAAGATGTGAAAATCCCCGATGTGTCTACATCAAGAGTCGTTCGAGCATGGGAATCTCGATGCGTCCACGGTGGAGGGTCAGCAGGCCCTCCGCCTGCATTTGGTTGAGGGCGCGGCTGACGTCAATGCGGCTGTCGTTCAGTTCGTCGGCTATCTGCTTCATCAGGATGTGGAAGGTCTTGGGGCCTGCGGGGTAGATGCTGCGCGAAAGAAAGAGGCGGATGATGCGCTCGCGCAGTGAGTGCGGCACCGAACGCCATGCCTGTCGGTGCTGTCGCTGTGTTTCGGCGGCCAGAAGGTTAAGGAAGTTGAGCCGAAACACTAACTGGGTGTCCAGCAACAGTAGGACTTCCTGTTTGTCAATGCTGATGAGATTGCAGGGAGTGGCAGCGCGAAACGTGGTGGAGTAGCGCTGGGTGATGCCGAACAAGCGTTCAGGCTGTAGTGTGTAGGGAGCCTTGACAGTCTCGCAGACACGGCAGGAGTGGTCGTCGCTGATGGTTTCTGCCCGGAGCGTACCGTTGGTCAGGAAGATGAGCTGTGTGCAGGCATCGCCCTCCTTGACGAGCCGTTTGCCGGCAGCGAGTTTCGAGAACCCCAGCTTGGTATGACCGGCCACCTGCATGAGGTCGGCATGGCTCATGCCCTGAAAGAGGGTGAATTGTAGCAGGCGGTCGTAAATCTCCATGATGATAACGATAACGTTAACGCTAACGTTAACTTATTCTTGTATCTTATCCTTCATCGACGGTGAGAACCATACGCGGTTCTGGCCGTTGTCGTCGTAGATGATGTAGGCCATGAGGTCGGGGTTCTTCTCCAATACTTTCCGCGTCCGTTCCAGTCCCATCACCATAAACGAGGTGGCATAGGCGTCAGCGCGTGCACAGTGGTCGGCGAGTACCGTTGCCGAAAGGATGTTATGCTGCACGGGATATCCGGTCTTGGGGTCGATGGTGTGGGCGTATTTGCGTCCTCCCTTGTAGTAGAAGTTGCGGTAGTTGCCACTGGTAGCCATGCACTTGTCGGTGACGTTGAGCACCGTCTGCAGTTCGCCGCCGGTGGCCATGGCGTCGTCAGTAGGCTTGGTGACGCCAATCTTCCAGGGCACGCGCTTCTCGCTGATGCCGCGTGCTGATATTTCACCACCAATCTCCACTAAGTAGTTCTTGATGCCTTTGTCGTTGAGCAGGCTGGCCACAACGTCAACGCCGTAGCCCTTGGCTATAGCCGAACAGTCGAGCATGACGCGCGGGTCTTGCTTGACGATGCGTCCGTTGGCGTACTTCACTTTCTGGTAGCCGATGATGGTGCGCAGTGAGTCTATGGCGGGCTTGCTGGGTGTCTGGCCGCGCTTGAAGCCGAATCCCCAGATGTTGACCAGCGGTGCCACGGTGATGTCGAAGGCTCCGTCAGTGTCGGCCGATATTTGCTGTGCTTGGTTGAAGACGTTCAGGAACATGTCGTTCAGTTTGACGTCCTCGTTGTGGTTGACTTTGGAGATGACGCTCTCTCTGTTGAACATCGAAAGAGCCATGTCCACCTCCTGCAGTTTGGCCTCCAACTCCTGTTGTATGTCCTTGTCGTACTGGTATGTGATGTTGTAGACGGTGCCGAAGATGGAGCCCGAGCATTTCTGGTAGGGCATGTTGCGCTGCTGGCTGATGATGAGCACGGTGCCGATGACGAGCAGGACGAGGAACGGTACTTGCCAAAGAAGTCGCCGCTTTTGCTTTTCGTTCATTGGGTAGAGAGTTTAGAGTTTTTATTGCAGGTGGGTAATCAATCGTAAATTGTAAATCTGTAAATCGTAAATCCCTTAGATGTCGATGATGACGTTGAACGTGGCGGCCAGACGGTCGTCGCTGCCCGTGCCGAACCCCGGGACGTACCACGGGTTGCCGATGCCGCCCTCATCGTGATGGATGGGGCGTTTGTAGCGCGCTGACCATCCCAAGTGCAGCGGGCCGTAGATTTTGGCATCGATGCCGAAGACGAGTTCCAGCCAGTGCATGTGGCATCTATGGTCTCTGACGCCGAATCCTGCCGTCGACAGCCATACCGGGTCGGGCAGGTTTTCGCGTATGATGTCTACGTTGTAATAGGTGAAGGCGTAGCGGAAACCGGCGTACAATCGGTTGGGGCCGTGCTTCTTGCGCAGGACGTTCCAGTCCATGCCTATGCGGAAAAAGGGTGCCGAGGTCTTGAACATGATGCTCGTCACCACGTCTTTCTCGTGGTTGGCACGTCCGATGCCGGCCTCGACAATGGGGAACCACTGGTCGTGCAGGTTGATGCGCAGGGCTCCCTCGTACTCTCCGTGGTCGCTCAGCATCATCATGGCGGCTCCTACGAGGTCGAACGATACGGCAAAGCCCCTGAAGAAGGGTATGGAGTCTTTCTCCACCTTGAACATCTTCAGCTGTGCCTGTGCCGTGGTGGCAGTGAACAGGAGCAGCAGGCTAACGGTCAGCCTTGAAATAGATGTAGTAATGCGTGCGCGTGACATCGTAGTTTACTTTGGGATATTTGATGACAATGGAGTCGAGTACATGGTGCGTGGTGGTGACGGAGTTGATGACGTGGAAGTAGGCTGCCTGGCAGTCCACGCTTTCAAAGTGGGGTATGTCTTCCTTCTTGATGCGGAACGTGTCCTTGTAGGTGCCGCCGTCGCCATAGCAGTGATAGTCTAAGACGAACACGTCTTCCGGCTGGTTGTGGCTGATTTGCAGGATGAAGCTCGTTACTCCGTTGCCTGTAAGTCCGTTGACCAGTGCCGTGTCGGTGCCGTTAGCGCGTCTGGTCAATATCCATAGCGTGTCGGTGTCTAAGGTGTCGGCCACGCCGTTGGCCTTCATCATCACGTAGTTGGTATACACGAGGTTCTGCACCGGGCAGTCAATGGATGTGCAGGCTGCCATGGCTATCAGGGCGATGAGTGCGTAGACTATTTGCCGCATCTGATTTTCTGCTCTATTTGGTATTCGTTGCGTCCTGCGCTGTTGCGGCTGATGAGGTCGCCTAAGAACCCGGCCAGGAACAGCTGCGTGCCTATCATCATCATGGTGAGTGCGATGAAGAAGTAGGGCGAGTCGGTCACTAATCGCAAGGGTATGCCCTGATAGAGTGCCCACGCCTTTTCGACACCGAGGAAGGCGGCGGCAATGAAGCCTACAAGGAAGACCAGTGTGCCTAAGAAACCGAACACGTGCATGGGCTTCTTGCCGAAGGTGCCCAGGAACCACAGTGTCATAAGGTCCAGGTAGCCGTTGACGAAACGGTTCCAGCCCATGAACTTCGACTTGCCGAACTTTCTGGCCTGATGGTGAACGGGCTTCTCGCCAATCTTGTCGAAACCGGCATTCTTGGCCAAGTAGGGGATGAAGCGGTGCATCTCGCCGAAAACCTCAATGTTCTTCACCACCTCGCGGCGGTAGGCTTTCAGACCGCAGTTGAAGTCGTGCAGGTTCTTGATGCCGCTCACCTTCCGGGTGGTGGCGTTGAAGAGCTTCGTGGGGATGGTCTTCGACAGCGGGTCGCCCTGGCTGCGGTTCTGCTTGTAGCCAGACACCAAGTCGTAGCCCTGCTCCTTAATCATGCGGTACAGTTCGGGTATCTCGTCCGGCGAGTCCTGCAAGTCGGCATCCATGGTGATGACCACGTCGCCCTGTGCCTCCTTGAAACCGCAGTAGAGGGCGGGGCTCTTGCCGTAGTTGCGGCGGAACTTGATGCCCTTGACGTGCTCGGAGCGGGCGGCCAGCTCGGTGATGACGTCCCACGAGTGGTCGGTAGAGCCGTCGTTGACGAAGATAACCTCGAAGCTGAACTTGTTCTGGGTCATCACGCGCTCTATCCAGTCGTAGAGCTCGGGTAGCGACTCGTCTTCATTAAATAAAGGTATGACTACTGATATATCCAACATGATTATTTACGATTTTACGATTTACGATTTACTATTTTGCGATTTGACGGCCTTGCGCTGCATGAGGCCTGCTATGGGCAGCCCCAGGAGGAACCCCGTGGTAATCTGCATGGTCAGCATGTTCAGTGCATAGTCGATGGGGCGCATCAAGGCCAGCTCCCTCAGGGCCTGCTCCACCTGCTCTTTCAGCCCGTAGAGCTTCAGGGCGCGGCTGCCCTCGTCGGAGTGCAGCATCTCGCCGAACTTGCCCAGCAGGTAGCCGTTGTCGATAAAGGCAAAGTAGACGTAGAAGGCGGCAGCCAGCAGCAGGCCGGCATAGAAGAACACCAGAACGGTGTAGAAATAGCCGCGCTTAAACGAGATGATGCCTTCGCGGGCGTCGTCGCGGAAGTGGCGCAGACGGTTGGCGGCAAAGAAGGGGGATGCAACAATGAGCAGCAGTGCAAGCATGGCCATCACGGGGTTGGTAAGCCCCTGAACGTAGCAGAATAGCCCGCCAATGTCGAACAGCGACAGCAGGGCGCCGTCCTGTCGTGCAAATGCTTTGAGTTGTACGTATTCTTCTGGTGTCATAATTCGGCTGCAAAGGTACGAATTTTAGTTTATAGTTCATAGTTCATCGTTCATAGTTTTTTGCCTGAGGCGTTAAAAGATATTAAATAAAACCCATATTGTGAACTGTGGACTATGAACTATGAACTATTTTTGTTACCTTTGCACCCGCTTAAAAAACACGGGCAGTCCTGTACGGCCAGCTCCCTCGGAATCCCCCAGGATGGGAACATAGCAAGGGTACTTGGTTGTAGCGGCGCGATACAGACAGCTGCCCACCCGCCTCTTTAGCTCAGTTGGCCAGAGCACGTGATTTGTAATCTCGGGGTCGTTGGTTCGAATCCGACAAGAGGCTCAAAGCGCGGAGTGATGCCGTTTTGACTGTTTTGGTCAGGCGGCATCTTTATTTATACCAGATTTTATGTGCGACTCCATCAAAATGGGCTAATTAATTCCTCCCCTTGGAAAGGGGAGGTTAGGAGGGGTTGATTTCATCGACGAATATATTATATTTACCTGCGAATTATCAACCACCCCCAGCCCCTCCTTTCCAAGGAGGGGAGTTAGCTACATTT